>JAGXGM010000008.1 GCA_024636675.1 Hydrogenophilales bacterium
GGACGCGACGCCATCGAAGAGCGTGCGCGCAATGAACTGGGCATGATTGCGCCGGACGAATGGTTCGTCCGCGTGGTGTCCGCCCACTCCGTTCAGTCGGGAAAAGTAAATGAGTGATTTGCAAATCGGCTTGTTGGTGATCGGCGCGGTCATTGTGGCGGCGGTGTTGCTGTTCAACTGGATCCAGGAGCGCCGCTTCCGGAAACAGGCTGATGCGGCCTTTCAGGCGCCAGTGGGGGATGCGCTGATGCAGCCGGGTGCAGTGCCCCGCGACATGCACCAGCGGGTCGAGCCCGCGCTGCGCGAGCCCGTCTTCGACGCCGGCGGACTGGACGAAGTCGCCGAAGCCGGCGAGCCCTCCTTGCAGATCGATTCGGCCGCCGCGCCGGCGGCTTCGTCGCCCGCACCGCTTGGTGACGCGGCGGCTGACCTGCGCACGGCATCATCTATCCCCCCGTCGCCGCCCGCACCGTCTCGCCCGGCCGCGCCGCCGGTAGCAGCGCCCTACGACGAGCTGATCGAATACCGCGTCCGCATCGGCAGCGATGGCGTACGGGCGGATGCATTTGGCGATGCCTTCAATCATGCGCGCACCCTGGGCAAAGCGGTGCGCTGGATGGGACTGCCGGTCGGCGCGGCGGAATGGCAAGAAATCCAGCCCTGGCGCGAGGTGGATTACCAGCAAGTGGTGGTCACCATGCAACTGGCCGACCGCAACGGCGCCGTGCAGGAAGATCAGCTCTCGGCCTTGTGCGCCATGCTGCAAAGCACGGCGCAGACGCACAACCTGCGCATCGCCTGTGGCGATGTGGCGGAAGCGATCGAGCGCGCGCAGGCGATCGATCGTTTCTGTGTCGACGTCGATGTCCTCATCGGTCTGAATGTGGTGGCGCGCGGCGAAGGCTCGGTGAACCTGACGCGCATCGTGCACGAGGCCGAAAGCTGCGGCATGGCGCTGGGTGTGGACGGCGTGTTCCAGTTGCTCGACAGCCGCGGCGAGCCGCTCTATGCCTTGTGCAACCATGACGCCGAGCCGTTCAGTGCCACGGTGATCGCGGGACAAGCCTCGCAAGGGATCACCCTGCAATTCGACGTGCCGCGTGTGCCGGATGGCCTCAAGGTATTTGACGGCATGGTGGCGTTTGGCCGCAAGCTGGCCAACGAAGTCGGCGGCATCCTGGTGGACGACAACCTGCGGCCGCTGACCGACAGCGGCATCGAAAAAATCCGCACTCAACTCACGCAGATCTACGAACGCATGGAAGCGCGCGGCGTGCCATCCGGGTCAAGGCGGGCGCTGCGTCTATTCTCGTGATGGGCACCCCTATAAATCTACTGCGCGTGCGTGATCCGGGCGCGTCCAGTGCTCGGAATCCTCATGTACTTTCAAGTACATTCCGGTTCCTGTGCGCCGGGCGCACCCGGCTGACGCCCGCTCGCTACGATTTCTAGAGGTGCCCCAATGCATGTTGACTTGGCGCGCGTCACCGCGCTGCGCCGGGAAATCGAGCGCCACAACCACGCCTACTACGTCCTCGATGCGCCGCTCATCCCTGATGCGGAATACGATCGGCTGTTCCGTGAACTGCAGGCACTCGAAACCGAATACCCCGAACTTATTACTCCCGATTCGCCCACCCAGCGTGTTGGCGGCAAGCTGCTGGGTGGCTTTGCACCCGTACGCCACGCGGTGCCGATGCTGTCGATTCGCACCGAAACCGATACCGAAGCCAGCGGCGCGCGCGCATTCGATGCCAGAGTGCGCAAGGAATTGGGGCTGGATGAGCGCGACCCGCCGGTCGAATACGCTGCCGAGCTGAAATTCGACGGACTGGCCATCAACCTGCGCTACGAACACGGCGTGCTGGTGCAGGCGGCCACCCGTGGCGACGGTGAAACCGGCGAGGATGTCACCCAGAATATCCGCACCATGCGTGCCATTCCGCTGCGCCTGAATGCCGAATCGCCCCCCACGGCGCTGGAAGTGCGTGGCGAGGTGTTCATGCGGCGCGACGATTTCGAGCGCTACAACGCAAAGCAGCGCGAGGCCGGCAAGCCCGCGCTGGTCAATCCGCGCAACGGCGCGGCGGGCAGCATTCGCCAGCTCGATCCGGCGATTGCTGCGCAGCGCCCGCTGTCGTTTTTTGCCTATGGTCTGGGCGAGGTGCAGGGCTGGAATGTGCCGGCCACCCACAGCGGGACGCTCGACGCGCTGGCCGCGCTTGGCGTGCCGGTATGCGCCGAGCGCATCACCGGGCTGGGCGCGGCGGCGCTGATCGCGTTTCACGACGACATCGCCGCGCGCCGCGACCAGCTGCCGTTCGACATCGACGGCGTGGTGTACAAGGTCAACCGTCTCGACCTGCAGCGTGAACTGGGCTTCCTCACGCGCGAGCCGCGCTGGGCGGTGGCGCACAAGTTTCCGGCGCAGGAACAGCTGACCACCGTGCTCGGCATCGAGGTCCAGGTGGGCCGCACCGGCGCGATGACGCCGGTGGCGCGCCTGGCGCCGGTGTTCGTCGGTGGGGTCACCGTCACCAACGCCACCCTGCATAATCAGGACGAAATCGACCGCAAGGACGTGCGCGTCGGCGACACCGTGATCGTGCGGCGCGCCGGCGACGTGATTCCGGAAGTGGTCGCGGCGGTGCTCGACAGGCGTCCCGACCCCGCGCCGCCACGTTTCAATATCCTGCAGCGCTACCCCGTCTGTCCCGAGTGCGGCTCACACGTGGTGCGGCTGGAGGGCGAATCGGCGGCGCGCTGCACCGGCGGCCTGTATTGCCCGGCGCAGCGCAAGCAGGCCTTGCTGCATTTTGCCGGTCGCCGCGCAATGGATATCGAAGGCCTGGGCGACAAGCTGGTCGACCAGCTGGTCGAGCGCGGCCTGGTGCATACGCCCGCCGATGTATACGGTCTCAGCCTGGAGAAGCTGGCCGGGCTGGACCGCATGGCCGAGAAATCCGCGGCGAATCTGCTGGCGGCGATCGAGACCAGCAAGACCACCACGCTGGCGCGCTTCATCTTCGCGTTGGGCATCCGCAATATCGGGGAGACCACCGCCAAGGATCTGGCGAAGCACTTCGGGACGCTGGACAGGCTGCTTGCCGCAACCGAAGCCGACCTGCTGGCCGTACGCGATGTCGGGCCAATCGTGGCGCAATCGATCATTCAGTTTTTTGCCGAGCCGCATAACCTGGAAGTGGTCAACACGCTGCGTGCCGCCGGGGTGCACTGGCCGGAGTTGACTGGCTTGGTACAATCGACCGGTGTCCTTGCGGGCAAGACACTGGTACTGACCGGGGCACTGCCGGCAATGACGCGCGAAGCCGCAAAGGAAATGATCGAGGCCGCCGGCGGCAAGGTGGCCGGATCGGTGTCGAAGAAAACCGACTATGTGGTGGCCGGCGAGGAAGCCGGCAGCAAGCTGACGAAAGCGCAGGAACTCGGCGTGGCGATTCTCGACGAAGCCGGGTTGCGTACATTGCTGGCATCGAACAATAACAACGAGCAGCACGCGTTAGATTTTTGAACCAAAGAACCTACAGGGATATAGACATGCAAAAAGTAAAGAAAGCCGTATTTCCGGTTGCCGGCCTCGGCACCCGCTTTCTGCCAGCCACCAAGGCCAGTCCCAAGGAAATGCTTCCCATCGTCGACAAGCCGCTGATCCAGTATGCGGTTGAAGAGGCCATGGAAGCCGGCATCACCGACATCATCTTCATCAGCAGCCGCACCAAGCGTACCGTCGAAGATCACTTCGACAAGGCTTACGAACTGGAAACCGAACTGGCCGCGCGCGGCAAGGATCGCGATCTGGAACTGGTGCAGTCAATCCGCCCGGCCGGGGTCAATTTCATCTACATCCGCCAGGCCGAAGCACTGGGGCTCGGCCATGCCGTGCTGTGCGCGCAGCCGGTGGTCGGCAACGAGCCCTTTGCCGTTATCCTTGCCGACGACCTGATCGATGGCAGTCCGGCGGCGATGAAGCAAATGGTCGATCAATATGACTATTACCAGTGTTCAGTCCTCGGCGTGCAGCAGGTCGCCCCATCGGAAACCGCGTCCTATGGCATTGTCGATGCCAGCCCCATGGCTGAACGCGTGTCGCGGGTGAATGCCATCGTCGAAAAACCCAAGCCCGAGGACGCACCATCCAATCTTGGCGTGGTCGGCCGCTATATCCTCACCCCGCGCATCTTCCATCACATTCAGCACCTCAAGCCCGGCGCCGGTGGCGAGTTGCAGCTGACCGATGCCATCGCCGCCTTGCTGAAGGAACAGCAGGTGCTGGCCTATGACTTTGACGGCACCCGCTACGATTGCGGCAGCAAGCTGGGCTACCTCCAGGCCACCGTCGAATATGCGCTCAAGCACAGCGAAGTCAGCGAGGATTTTGCGGCATATCTGAAAAAGCACATTTGCTGAACCCGGCCGGTCGGACCGGTTGGCGTGCAGAAAAGCCTGTGTTGAGACGTGTGTGAAGCAGGATGAATGTCGGACGGCGCGTGCTTGAGCCGCGCTCGACTCACGCAAGAACGGCCATTTCAATCCCTGGCTGCGCCGTTTCCTGCAGCCATGCCTCCAGCTTTTCCGCCGGCATTGGTCTGGCCATCAAGTAGCCCTGCGAGCAGTCGCAACCGAGTATCTCGAGGATGTCCCAGGCAGCCCGGGTTTCCACACCTTCGGCGATGACCTTGAGCCCAAGGTTGTGTGCGAGATCGATAGTGGATCGCACGATTACGGCGCCGTTATCGTTCTCTTCCATGTCCGTTACAAAGGACTTGTCGATTTTCAGTTCGTCCACCGGCAGGCGCTTGAGGTAGGCCAGCGAGGAGTAGCCTGTACCGAAGTCGTCGATCGCGATCACCACGCCCATGCGGTCGAGTTCGGTGAGGATGGCCAGGCCATCGCCGGGGTTGGCCATGACCGCACTCTCGGTGATTTCGAGGGTGAGCTTTCCCGGGGCGATGCCATACGCGGCAAGCAGGGTGAGGATGCTGGCGGGCAGTTCCATGTCTTGCAGGTCGCGCGCGGAGAGGTTGACTGCCATGGTCAGATCGTGGCCCTGCCGATGCAGGGTCGCCAGTTGCTTCAATGCTGTTTTGAGCACCCAGTGGGTCAGCGGTCCGATCAGGCCGGCATCTTCCGCCAGGGGGATGAACTGGTCGGGGGCGAGGAACCCCCGCGACGGGTGGTTCCAGCGCACCAGAGCCTCGACGCCGACCACGCGCCGGCTGCGGTGGTTGATTTGCGGCTGGTAGTGCAGGCTCAACTGGTCCGATTGAATGGCTTCCCGCAACTCGCTCTTGAGCGACAGGTCGCTGAGGTTGGTGTGCTCCTGATCCGGTGCGTATAGTGCATAGCCCTTGCCCGCGCGTTTCGCCACATACATCGCAATGTCGGCACAGCGGAGCAGCCCGCTCGCATCAGTGCACTGGGATGGATACAGCGAGAAGCCCAGGCTCGCGCTGATGTCGATGCTCCGGTTTTTCCAGTGGAATGGCTTGTCCAGGGTGTCGAGAATTTTATTTGCGACGATCGGGACGTCTGTCGGCTTCAGGCTGTGAATCAACACGACATATTCGTCACCGCCCAGTCGTGCAACGGTGTCTACGGCGCGAACCGCTTCTTGCAAACGGCGCCCGACTTCACGCAGCAGTTCATCTCCCACGTTGTGCCCCAGGGTGTCGTTGACTTCCTTGAACCGGTCCAGGTCCATCAGGACCACCCCGAACGGTGTGTGCGCACGCTTGGAGAGTTCGATTTCGTGGTCCAGCTGGTCATGCAACAGCGAGCGGTTGGCCAGGCCGGTCAGCGGGTCGTACATGGCCTGAACAGCAAGTTGTTTGGCTTGCTGTGCAACCTGCCGGCTGACGAACCAGGCAATCATCATTCCTACCAGCAATGCCGCCGCACCCAATCCCAGCATGAGGTTGCGCACGCGTTCATATGAATTCTTCGCATCGAGCACTGCAGCAGTGGTTTGCTGGCGCTGCAGATCGATCAAGGCGCTGACCTGTTCGGCGATGGCGTGTTGCTTAGGCATGGCCACGCTGCGAAGCCGGTCGAGAATTTTGGTCTGGCTGGTGCTGAAAATGGCCGCTTCCACCAGTGCTCGCGTTTCAGACTGCGCCTCGCGGGTCAGCTTGAGGATGTGGGCAAGGATCTCTTTTTCCTGGGGGTTGAGCGGCATGCGCTCAAATCGATTTCGCGCCTGGAGGTAAATAATGCCTTGCTCCCCGAATCGCTGGACCTCGATTTCCTTTTCGAACGGGTCGGCAAGAATGGGCAGGGCATGCATGGAGAGCGCACGCTCACGCAGTGCGCTGTGCATGGTCGTAGCGAGTTCTGTTTTTACATTGTTGTTGTGGGCAATATCCCTCAGGCGCTGGTTCGCTTCAGCCACATAATTCAAGCTGATCGCGCTGAGCGCGACCATCAGGGCGAGGACGACGACAAAGCCGGCCCCGATCCGGACACCCATTCCCAAGTGCTGTGTGTTTTTTTTCATAGGCTCGCAGCGGTATTGGTCGGGGATCCATCAATGGAAACGTGATCCGGGCCAAAATTGCAAATATTACAAATATCGGCATGGGGCTGGCGTACTTTAACCGCGCCGGATGGGCGTAAATGGACCGGTCCCCGTGTGGCGGGGCGAACCCGATGGTCAGGTCAAGATGCCATGGAGCCAGACAGCAGCCTCCAGCGCATCCCCTGCAGCCATCCCCTGCCCCAGTAGCGCAGCCGCCATGCCGGTGAGGCGGTCGCCCGAACCGGCCTGGGCAAGCCAGGGTCCGCCGCTGGTATTGATGGCGTAGCGGCCGTCGGGGTGCGCGATGACGGTGCCAGCGCCTTTGAGTGTGGCATGCGCCTTGAACTTCGCGCTCAGATTGCACGCGGCCCCGATGCGGTTGGCCTGAATCTCGGTCACGCTCACGCCCAGCAGCCGTGCCGCTTCGCCAGGGTGCGGGGTGAGCAGGGTGGGGGCGCTGCGACGGGCCGCCTGGCTGGCCAGTTCGGGATGGCTGGCCAGCAGGTTCAGTGCGTCTGCGTCCAGCAGCAGCGGGCACGGTGCGGCGAGGGCGATTTTCAGCAGCATATACGCGCGTGGCTGCTGGCCTAGGCCGGGCCCGATCGCCAGCACATCCGGATTCTGCGCCAGCAGATTTTCCGGCACGGCGAACATCAGCCGCGGCTCCAGATAATCGACCACGACGCGCTCGTCAAGAAGGCCGAGGGTGACGCGGCCTGCCCCCTGCTGCAACGCGGCGCGCCCGGCGATCAGGCAGGCACCCACCATGCCGCCGACGCCGCCGAGAATGGCGATATGGCCATACTGTCCCTTGTGGCTATTTTGGCGGCGCGCGGGCAGCTGATGACGGCTTTCCCGCTGCGTCAATGCAATGCCCGGCGTGGCAGGCAGGGCGGCCGGATCGATGCCGAGCGTGTCGAGGTGAAGCTGGCCGGCGTAATCGGGGCCGTCGGCAGTGTACAAACCCGGTTTTAATCCGATGAAGGTCAGCGTGTGATCAGCGCGTAAAGCGCTGCCGCAAATGCGGCCGTTGTCGCTATCGAGACCGCTCGGCACGTCGAGCGCGAGCTTCGGGCAGCGCATTCCATTGGCCTGCGCGATCCAGCGCGCATCCTCGCCGCTGATATCGCGTTGCAGCCCAACGCCGAACAGGCCGTCGACGATCAGGCTGTACCGACGCGCCGGCGGGATGTCCGTCAGGACCGTGCCGCCACTTTCACGCCAGGCGCCCCAGGCTTGTTCGGCATCTTGTGGCAGGCAGGCGGGATCGGCACAACTGACCACCTCCACACGGAATCCTTGTTTTGCGAGCAGTCGTGCAGCGACCAGCGCATCGCCGCCGTTGTTGCCGGGACCGGCCAGGATCAGGACGGGCTCGCCGGATTCGTTCGCCAGCCTGCCGGCCAGTTCGGCGGCAGCCGCGCCCGCTCGTTCCATCAGCGAGATGGCTGGGTGAGCATTCGCCCAATCCCTGTCGATCGTCCGGCAATCGGCAGCCATGAACAGCGACGGAGAAACGAGGGTGCTGGGCGCGACCGGCATGGGCGCGTAGGGGTCGGGATGAACGAGACGTCCGGGGGGTGACATACGATGGGTATCCAGTCAGGACGGGAGTGGACTACATATTAGTCGCAAGACCGGTGCCGTGCGATTGACCATGCCCGAGACGCCGGACATTGATCGCAAACGACTCAATAAAGCGGCTGGCTGGATATCCATTTTTGAAGCGCCGCCGGTGGCAGTTTCGGGGCTTGACGACGATTTTCTCCCGTCGCCCGCAAGCGCGATCAGGGCATAGGGGGCACGCCGGCCGCTTGGCTGGGCAGAAGGTTGCGAGGCGATCCATATGGCCTAAACTGATATTGTTCGCTGGTGAGAGGAGTCGTCACATGAATACCCAGCATCACAATCCGGAAGGCGCGCCGGTGACGCAATGTGCTGACGAGGCCAGTTGCAAGGTGGTCAGTTGCGAAGTCTGCCTGAAGGAAATCCCTGGGGATGCCGTCAAAACGAAGGATGCACAGGACTACGTCCGTCATTTCTGCGGGCTTGAATGCCTTGACGCCTGGCGAAAGCAGGCGGCTATTCGCCAACAAGCCGGTCCGGAGAAAGGCCCCGATCAGCTAAAATAGCGCCTTTGCCAGTTTGCAAAGACGCACATGTCTGCCATCGTTTCTCTTCCCGGCGCCGTCGCGCTGTCCCCGTTCCGTCTAGACAAAATCCGCCGCGAGGCTGTGCAACAGGGCCTGAGCCTGGGCACGCTGGCAGCGCGTCACTGGCATTTTCTGGAAGTGGACGGTGTGCTCGACGCCGCGCAGATGCGTCTGGTCGAGCAGGCGCTCGATTACGGCACGCCGACCGACGTGCCGACCGCGGACGATCCGCTGATTCTGGTCACGCCGCGTCCCGGGACGATTTCTCCGTGGTCGTCGAAGGCCACCGATATCCTGAAAAATTGCGGCCTCGCCGGCTTCATGCGGATCGAACGCGGGGTGGCCTTTCATGTGCGGGACGCCGCCGGCCAGCCGCTGTCGGTCGAAGCGAAGGCGTGTCTGCTGCCGCTCTTGCACGACCGCATGACCGAGGCGGTGATGACGCTGGCCGACGTGGCACAGCTGTTCCGCCACGTGCCGCCGCGCGAACTGGCCCGCGTCGACGTGCTGGGCGGCGGTCGCCCGGCGCTGGAAACCGCCAACCGCAAGCTTGGCCTGGCGCTGTCGGACGACGAACTCGATTATCTGGTGGAGAATTTCATCCGTATCGGGCGCAATCCAACCGATGTCGAGTTGATGATGTTCGCGCAGGCCAATTCCGAGCATTGCCGCCACAAGATTTTCAACGCCTCATGGGTGATCGACGGCGCGGCACAGGCGAAGACGCTGTTCGGCATGATCCGCGATACCCACGCCGCGCACCCGGAAGGCACAGTGGTGGCGTATTCGGACAACTCTTCCGTCATCGAAGGCGCGCAGATCGACCGCTTCTATCCGCGTGCCGACGGCAGCTACGCCTACAGCAGCGAGCTCACTCACGTGCTGATGAAGGTGGAAACACACAACCACCCGACGGCGATTTCGCCTTTCGCCGGCGCGGCCACCGGCAGCGGCGGTGAAATCCGCGACGAGGGCGCGACCGGAACCGGGTCGAAACCGAAGGCTGGCCTCGCCGGGTTTTCGGTGTCCAACCTCAACATTCCCGGCTTTGAACAAGCCTGGGAAGCAGGCTTTTACGGCAAGCCCGAACGTATCGTTACCCCGCTTGCCATCATGCTCGAGGGCCCGATCGGCGCGGCGGCATTCAACAACGAATTCGGCCGTCCCAACCTGGCGGGCTATTTCCGCACGTTTGAAGAGACGGTCGCCGGGCAGCGGCGCGGCTACCACAAGCCGATCATGCTGGCGGGCGGCGTCGGCAGCATCCGCGCCGACCATGTGGACAAGAAAATGCTGCCGGTCGGCACCCTGCTGATCCAGTTGGGCGGGCCAGGCATGCTGATCGGGCTGGGCGGCGGCGCGGCGTCGTCGATGGACACCGGCGCCAACGCCGCCGACCTCGACTTCGATTCGGTGCAGCGCGGCAACCCGGAAATGGAGCGGCGCGCGCAAGAGGTCATCGACCGCTGCTGGCAACTCGGCGAGGCCAATCCCATTCTCTCGATCCACGACGTCGGCGCCGGCGGCCTGTCGAACGCGCTGCCCGAACTGGTGCACGGCGGCGGCCGCGGCGGCCGCTTCGAACTGCGCGCCATGCCGTCGGAAGAGTCCGGCATGTCGCCGCGCGAAATCTGGTGTAACGAGGCACAGGAGCGCTATGTGCTGGCGATTCCGCCCGATCGCCTCGATGAATTTCGCGCCATTTGCGCGCGCGAGCGCGCCCCGTTTGCGGTGCTGGGCGAAGCCACCGAGGACAACCACCTGCGGGTGACCGACAGCCATTTCGGAGACGCGCCGGTGGACGTCAGCCTGGACGTGATTCTCGGCAAGCCGCCCAGGATGACGCGCGACGTTGCGCACCAGCCCGCCTTGCCCGCGCCGCTGGAGCTCGACGGCATCGAGCTCAGGGACGCCGCCTACCGCGTGCTGGCGATGCCGGGGGTGGCGTCGAAGATGTTCCTCATTTCCATTGGCGACCGCACCGTCGGCGGGCTGACCGCGCGCGACCAGTGCGTCGGGCCATGGCAAGTGCCGGTGGCCGATTGTGCGATCACGCTGGCGGGTTATCAGACGACACAGGGCGAGGTGTTTTCCATCGGCGAGAAGGCGCCGCTGGCCTTGATCGATGCCCCGGCCTCGGGGCGCATGGCGATCGTCGAGGCGATCACCAACCTGGCCGCCGCGCGCGTCGACGGCCTCACCGAGGTCAAGCTGTCGGCCAACTGGATGGCGCCGGCCGGCCACCCGGGCGAGGATGCTGCGCTGTTCGACACGGTGGCTGCGGTCTCGAAGTATTGCCAGGCACTGGGCGTCTCTATTCCGGTCGGCAAGGATTCGATGAGCATGAAGACGGTGTGGCAGGCCGACGGCGAGAAGAAGGCGGTGACCTCACCGATCTCGCTGGTGATTTCGGCGTTCGCCAACACGCCCGACGCAACGCACCACCTGACGCCGCAATTGCGCACCGACGCCGGCGAGTCCGATCTCGTCCTGATCGATCTGGGGCTGGGCAAGAACCGCCTTGGCGCATCGAGCTTTGCCCAGGCCACCAAGCAGGTAGGCGACCGCTGCCCGGACGCGCCCGCACCCGCGGCGCTCGCTGCATTCTTCGACACCGTGCAGGCGATGAACGCTGCCGGCAAGCTGCTGGCCTATCACGACCGTTCCGACGGCGGCCTGTTTGCCGCGCTCGCCGAAATGGCCTTTGCCGGCCACTGCGGCGTGGATGTTGACGTCGACGAGTTGTGCCTCGACCAGATTCGGCACGAGGTCGAGGAGCAGAGCATGCCGGAACCGGAGGGGCTGAGCGCGGGCGACATCACGGAACGCATCTTCAACGTGCTGTTCAGCGAGGAAGCCGGTGCGCTGCTGCAGGTGCGGCGCAGCGACACCCAAACGGTGATGCAGGCCTTCCTCGACGCCGGCCTGCGCGGCGAATTCCATGTGATCGGCCAGCCCAATGCAGCTGACCGCCTGCGCCTGCTGCGTGGCGGCAAGGTGTTTTTCGACGAGGCGCGCGCCGAGCTGCAAAGTGCCTGGGCACGCACCAGTTACGAAATAGCGAAGCTGCGCGACAATCCGGCCTGCGCCGAGCAGGAATTCGCCCGCCACGCCGATGCCGGCGATCCCGGCCTGCGTCATGCGCCGTGCTTCGACATCGACGATGACATCGCTGCGCCCTTCATCTCTGCTGGCAAGCGGCCGCGCGTTGCGGTGCTGCGCGAGCAGGGCGTCAATGGCCAGGTCGAGATGGCTGCCGCGTTCGATGCCGCCGGCTTTGCCGCCGTCGACGTTCACATGAGCGACATCCTGTCCGGCCGGGTGCGCCTCGAAGACTTCACCGGACTTGCCGCGTGCGGCGGCTTCAGCTACGGCGACGTGCTGGGCGCGGGCGGCGGTTGGGCCAAGTCGATCCTGTTCAACCCGCGTGCCCGGGATGAATTTGCGGCTTTCTTCGAGCGCGCCGACACCTTCGCGCTGGGCGTGTGCAACGGCTGCCAGATGATGAGCCAGCTGCACGACCTGATCCCGGGTGCGACTGCCTGGCCGCGTTTCGAGCGCAACCTGTCGGAGCAGTTCGAGGCGCGCTTTGCGCTGGTCGAGGTGCTCGCCTCACCGTCGCTTTTCTTTGCCGACATGGCGGGATCGGTGATGCCAATCGCGGTGTCGCACGGCGAGGGCCGGGTTGTATTCCGCGATCCGGCGCACGCCGGCGAGGCACAGTCCACGCTGCGTTACGTCGATCATCGCGGCGCGCCGAGCGAGGCCTACCCGGCCAACCCGAACGGCTCACCCGGCGGGCTGACCGGCTTCACCACCGCGGACGGCCGATTCAGCATCCTGATGCCACACCCCGAGCGTGTATTCCGCGCCGCACAACTCTCGTGGAGGCCGGACGGCATGCGCGGCGCCGCCCCGTGGCTGCGAATGTTCCGCAATGCGCGGCGTGCGGTTGGGTGATGCGCGTCGTCTATGCGAAAATAGTAGGCTTTGCCGCATTTAAAACCCGCTTTGCCGGGCTGATTCTCTAGCCATGAATGCACCCGATAATCTCCTGACGGACGATCACCTGCGCGCGCAGGTCAAATTGCTGGGCACTCTGCTGGGTCAGGTGCTGCTGCAGTTTGCCGGCGAAGACGTATTTGAGGCAGTGGAAACCCTGCGCCGCGGCTTTGCCGAACTGCACCAGCAGGAAGACCAGCAGCGCCGCAGCGAGTTGATGGCGATCATCGATGCGATGCCGGCTACCAAGGTCGAACTGGTGGTGCGTGCCTTCTCCAGCTATTTCATGCTGGTCAACGTGGCGGAAGAAAGCTTTGCCCACCGTAACCGCCGCCGCATGCTGTCGCACGGGATGCCGTTGTGGGAGGGTTCGTTCGACCGCACCATGGCCGACCTCAAGGCGCAGGGCATTTCGGCCCATACCCTGCAGGACATGCTCAACCGGCTGCACTATGCACCGGTGTTCACCGCGCACCCCACCGAAGCGCGTCGACGTGCGGTGATGGAGGGGGTGCGCCGGGTATTTCTGATTTGCGACCAGATGTACAGCCCGACGCTGGGGGTGAACGATCAGCGCGAGCTGGAAGCGCAGCTGGCGGCCGAAATCCAGGTGATGTGGCGCACCGACGAGCTGCGCAGAGCCAAGCTGGAGGTGCGCGACGAAGTCCGCAACGGCCTGTATTACGTGCGGGAAAGCCTGTTTGAGGCGGTGCCGAAGGCATATGAATACTTCGAGAAGGCGTTGCGCAAGCATTACGGCGTGAACGCCGAGGGCGTCGCCCCGGTCAGCGTGCCGAGCTTTATCCGTTTCGGTTCGTGGATCGGCGGCGACCGCGACGGCAATCCCTTCGTGACGGCGGACGTCACCGAATGGACCGTGCATCGGCAGACGCAGCAGGCGCTCGATGAATACCGTGAGCGGGTGCTGGAACTGCGCAAGACGCTTACCCACAGCAGCGACTGGTGCACGCCTTCCGCCCGCTTTCTGGCGCGCCTTCTGGAATACGAAAACGAATTCGGCGAGCAGGTGTTCCGCGGCACCGCGGTGCAGATTTACAGCCGTGAACCCTACCGCCGTATGGCGGCGATGATGCTGGCGCGGCTGGACGCCAACCTGTCCTACGTCCACCAGTGCCTGGCAGACGTGCCGAGTCTTACCGCACATCTGGCGTACGAAAACGCTGCCGCTTTCCTCGACGACCTCTACCTGCTGCGTGATTCGCTGATCAGCCATGGCGACCGCATTGTCGCCATGCAGGATCTGCGGGCGTTGATCCGTCTGGTCGAAAGCTTCGGCTTTCATTTGCTGCAACTCGATATCCGCCAGGAATCGACGGTGCATACGCGCACGGTCGCCGCAATTTTGCAGCAACTCGACCCCGATTTCGATTACACCGGTGCCGCCGAAGCCGAGCGGCTGGAGCGGCTGGCCGTCTGGGTCGCCCGTATCGACCCGATCGAGGTGGACGATGCGGCACTGGACGACGAAGCGCGAGAAACACTCGCGGTGTTCCGCCGCATGGTCAGGCTGAAGGCCGAAGTGGGCGACGACGTCTTCGGTACTTACGTGATTTCGATGACCCACAACGCGTCGCACGTGATGGAAGTGATGCTGCTGGCACGACTGGTCGGCTTGTGCGGCCACAACGGCTATGCGTGGTTCTGCCGCATTCTGGTGGCGCCGCTGTTCGAGACGGTGGACGACCTGCAGCGCAGCCAGGCGATACTCGACCAGCTGTTTTCCAACAAGGTCTATCGTGCGCTGGTGGCGTCCGATGGCAATCGCCAGGAAGTCATGCTCGGTTATTCCGACTCGTGCAAGGACGGCGGCATCCTGGCGTCGAACTGGAACCTCTATCAGGCGCAGCTTTCCATCATCGCGCTGACCAAGCAGTACGGCGTCGAGTGCCGCCTGTTTCACGGCCGTGGCGGCACCGTCGGGCGCGGCGGCGGCCCCACCCACGATGCGATCCTGTCGCAGCCGCCCGGTACCGTGAACGGTGAAATAAAGTTCACCGAACAGGGCGAGATGCTTTACTACAAGTACAGCAATCCGGAAACCGCCAACTACGAAATCGGCATGGGCGTCACCGGTCTGCTCAAGGCCAGTGCCACCGCGCTGGCGCATTGCGAGGTGCATTATCCGCAGGACTTCCTCGACTGGATGCGCGACATCTCAGCGGCAGGTGAGACTGCCTACCGTGCGTTGATCGACACGCCGGGCTTCATCGATTATTTCTACGAAAGCACCCCGGTCACCGAAATCGGCTTGCTCAATATCGGTAGCCGGCCGTCGCACCGCAAGAAGGCCGACCGTTCACTCGGATCGATCCGCGCGATTCCGTGGGTATTCGGCTGGGCGCAGTCGCGCCACACGCTGCCTGCGTGGTATGGCATCGGCAGCGCATTGCAGAGCTTCATCGATCGCCAGCCGGACGGCCTCGCGCACCTGCGGGTGATGTATCGCGAGTGGCCGTTTTTCCGCAGCCTGTTGTCCAACGTGCAAATGGCGCTGACCAAGGCCGACATGGAAATCGCCGAGGAGTACGCGCGCCTGTGCGACCATCCCAACATCATGGTGGTCTACCGCACGATTGCGGACGAATTCGCGCTCACCGTGGCCGGCGTCAAGCAGGTCGTGCAGATCGAGACCTTGCTGGAAGACAACCCGTCGCTGGCGCTGTCGATTTTGCGTCGCCGCCCCTACATCGATCCGATCAACCACATCCAGGTGCTGATGCTAAAGCGCTACCGCACCGATAGCGTGTGGGAATCCGAGCAGGACAGCTGGCTGACCCCGCTCAAGCGATCGATCAATGCCATCGCCGCCGGAATGCGCAACACCGGTTGAGCAGGGCGCACGACATGGCGAGCGCTCCGAGCCAGCCGAAGCGGCGTGGACTGGCCGTCTCCATCGGCCTGAATGCCGTGCTGCTGGTGCTGGTGTGCGGCCTGGCACTGTATGCCTTCATGCTCAAAGTGGACCTGGGCGACCTCAAGCAGCGACTGTCGAAGGAAGTCGAAACGCGCCAGCAGGCTGAGCGCCATCTGATCGAAACGCGCAATCAGTTGACCGACGGCATGCGCGAAATCGAGCAGCTCAAAGCGCAACTGGCCTTCCAGAAAACCGATGCCCAGCAGGCGGCAGCGGCCAGGCCTGCGCTGCCGGTGGTGGTGGGTTTCCGTTCGTCGATGCTGGGCCAAGGCCTGGTTGCGGTAATTGAAAACACCAGCGATCGCCATTTGACCGTGATGCTGGCCGTGCGCAGCCTCAATGTGCCGACCGCCAGGCGCTTCACGCTTGAACTGGCGCCGAACGCCAGCACCGAGTTCGGTCACCTGGAAGGCTGGCAGTTCGCGCCGGGCGACGAAGTGCGGCTGTTTAGCGATCGGTTCGGCGCGCTGAACATCACGGTGCCGTAACAGCCTGCTCTGGCTTGCGCAAGCGCAGACCGAGCAGGGCAGGCATCAACAGCATTTCAAACAGCTGGCCGGCGAACAGGCCGACCGCGCACAGCATGCCGAAATGCGCCGTGGGGCGGAAGTCGGACAGCCCCAGCAGACTGAACTGCACAATCAGAATGATCGAGATGGCGATGATCGCGCGTCCCGAGCTTTCCACGCTGCGGATGATGGCGAACACTGGACTGACGCCATGCTGGATGCGGCGCAGATAGCCGTGATAGAGATGGATGGTGTCGTCCACCGTGATGCCGAGGATGACGCCAGCGATCAGCACGGTGGCTACATCGAGTGCGATGCCGGTCACTCCCATCATGACGAAAATGAAAAACAGCGGCGCCAGGTTCGGCACCAGGCAGATCAGGGCGCCGCGGAAGGAGCGGAACAGAAAGGTCATCAGCAGCAGGATCAGCAGAAAGGCGGACGTGAAGCTTTTCACCTGGCCGTCGACGATGCGATCTTCCTGATCCGAGAACAACCGCCCATAGCCTGCAAGATCGATCTCCACACCCGCAATCGGCTTCGCCGCGACACGTGCGCGCACCTTGTCGATCACCCGGCTGATCTCGTTGGCGCCATGCACGTTGAGGCTGAGCGTGATGCGTCCGCGCTGGAATTCGCGGTTGACCAGCTCATATAAATCCTCGCCGTCATAGATCAAAAGCAGTTGCTCGACCAGCCTGCGGTTGTCCGGCAGTGCGTTCTCGCCGAGGTCCTCGCCGCTAAGGGCGCGGTTCATTTCTTCCAGCACATCGATCAGCGAAAAACTGCGGTCGACTTCGGGTAGTTGTTCCACCCAGGTTTGCAGCGCTTTGATCTGCGCCAGCCTGGCCGGATCCTTGAGACTGTCCCGGCCATCGCCGGTGAGGATGATTTCGAGCCCGGTCACGCCGGAAAGCGCGTCTTCCACGCGGTCGGTACTACGGCTGATGCTGTGGTCAGGCGCAAAGAACTCGATCAGGTTCGACTCCACCTTGACCTGCATCACCAGGGGAATAGTCGCCAGCACGACGAGGGCGGTGCTGGCCAGCACCGCCCTCGCGTTGCGCAGGCTGAACACCGCCACCGCCGCCGCCACATGCCGTGCGAAAGCCAGCCCAGAGCCGCGCCGCGGCCAGCGCGGGGTGTCCCATTTCAGCAGAATCGGCGGCACCAGAATGAACACCACCAGGAACACCATCAGCGTGCCGATTGCGCCCGACAGGCCGAAGGCCTGCACCGGCGGAATGTCCACCCACAGCAGGCTCAACAGCCCGGCGCCGGTGGTCAGCACATTGAACAGGCCGGGCTTGAGGGTTTCCTTCAATGCGCGCGCGATGCGTTTCGGCCGCGGCAACAGCGCGATGCGCCCTCGCTGAATGGCCGCATACAGGTGCAGCAGCGTGGCGGTGGTATAGGCCGCCATCAGGGTGGGGATCATTGCGGTGATCGGCGTGTAGGGTTGTCCGGAGATCACTAGGCCGGCAACGCTGGCCGACACCACCGTGCCCATGGCCAGGCCGCCCACCACCATCGGGCGCACGCGTCCGACCACCCACCACATCAGCGCCAGGCCGATGACAACGGTGAGCGGAATGAATATCGCACTGTCGCGCCAGATCGAGCGCAGCTCCTCTACGGTCTGCGCCACGCTGCCGGCGGTGGCAGTATGGTAGGCATCCAGTTTTTCGGCGGCAATGGCGGCATCGAGCGCGATATGGATGTCGCGCCGGGCGAGGCTTTCCTTGAGGATGATGGGGCGCACCACCAGCGCCACGGCCCTGCCGTCGGGCGAAGCGATCAGCCCCGGCGCAAACGTATCGCCCAGCACGCGCGCCTGCCATTGCGCAGGGGCGCGGGCATCCAGTTCATCGGGGTCGACCAGTAGCGACACGCCAAAACCATCGTCGGTGGCTTCAATATGCTCCACCGTAGTCAGCGTCAGCACCCGGTCGACCGAAGGATGCGCCTGCATTCTTTCCGCCACGCGGTGGAGCGCGGCCAGAAAGGCCGGCGTGTAGAGCGAGTCGCCCTCGAACAGGGCGATTAGCGTTTCGTCGCCGGGAAACTCGCGGAACAGCGATTCGCGCAGCTGGATGATGGGGGCATCGGGCGGGGAGTAGATGTCCCCCGCATTGTTGAAGTGGATATTCAGCACAAACGGCAGGGATGCCAGCTGGATGCCGAGCAGCAGCGCCAGCGCCAGCCACGGCGGCAGCATGCGGCTGCCGTTGAGCCAGGATTTCAACATCGTCATGCCGTGCGATTCATCAGAAGCGGGTACGCAGGCCCAGCGTGATCAGCGAGTGATCCTGGTGGAATCCGCCCAGGGTGCGCGCATCGCCGTCGAAATAATGCGCCGCGACATAGAGCTCGTGAGGCTCCCAACCGACGTAGCTGAGCTTGGGGCTGAGATAGATATCCTGCACGTTGATGCCGCTGGAAAAGCGCAGGCCGGCCCGCCAGCGACCCTGGCCGAAGCTCGTCTCGACTTCGCCGTTGGCGCCGTAATATTCCTTGAGTTCGAGGATGCTGCGGTCGGTTTGCAGCGCATGGGCGACCAGTTGCAGATTGACGCGGGTGTCGCCTCCGCCCGGGAAAAACTCCACCGCGCCGATCCAGTCGAGCGTATGCGTGGTGTCCATTGCGGTGGTGCTGGCCAGGGTCACCGGTACGTTGTCGGTGTAGCCGAGTTCCGTGCGCCAGGTGAGACCGCCGCTCACCAGTTCCAGGTCGGCGCCGACAAAGGTGTTGTAGGGATGCACCGCGGTGAGCGCCAGATTGGTCAGGTCGACCCGGTAGTACGGCAGCGACTGCCGGGTGCGCGCCAGCGTCACGCCGAAGTCGAACGGTTCGCCGGTCCTGGTCAGGCGCAGGGCGCCGCCGCCGCTGCCGTGTTCGTCCTCGTCGATGCGCGCGCCACTCACCCACCCGGTAAGTGCCGGATCGATGCCGATGATCTGTCCGCTGGTGCGGTTGATCGGGCTCCAGATGCTGGCGACGTCCGGCAACTGCGCGCCGCGGAACAGCGGCAGCCACACCGCGTCCAGCTTGTACTCGCCGAAGGTCTGTTCCCAGCGCGCGGCCAGCTGCGCGCGGCGGCGGTCGGCCAGATCGTCGAGGACGAAGCGGGTGAGGTCGGCGCGGCTGACGCGGTCGGCCAGCGGAATTTCGTCGGCGCGACCCCAGATGATGGTCTGTGCGCCCAGGGTCAGGCGGGTGTCGCCGCTGCGGTAGCGCACATAGGTGTCGGTGTAGTCGGCCAGCATTTCATCGTGGTCGGCGGCACCCCCGGCCTGCATCATGCCGTCAAGCCGCGCGCCGGCGCGGAATTCCCAGTCGCGGCTGGGCTGCCACAGCACATAGGCGCTGGCGCGCAGGGTCGAGTAGGTGTCGGCCTCGGGCGCGTCGGGCAGGCCGCCGGCCTCCAGCTGCAGGTCGTCGACCCCGGCCTTGAACACCGGCTGAAAGCCACGTGCAGTCGCTCTGCGGCTGCGTGCGGCGGGCGGCGGCAGATCGTCGGCGACGCCGGTGTGCGGCGTCGTCTCGATGGGGGCTGCCACACCCGGTCTGCGCGGGGTGGTGCGCGGCGGCGGCAGGTCATCCGCCGTGTCCTGAACGGTGGCCCGCGGCGGTGGCAGATCGTCGGCGGCGTAAACGGGCAGGGCGGCAAGCGAAAGGCTCAGGGCCAGCAACAGCTTTTTCATGGGCGGTACTCCGATTCCAGGCTCTCGTCGGCCAGGGCTTGTGGGCTGAACAGTTTGGCGGGCAGTTTCTGGTCGTACAGCGCAACATCGACGACCATTCGGGTTTCATGCCCGCTGGACAGGTCGATCATGCGGCTGTCGGTCAGCGTCCAGTAACCCTGGTTGCGTTTCTTGCTGCGCAGCAGCCAGCGCTTGCTGGGGCTGCTGGCGTCCTTCTCGAAATAGTCCACCCGCTGCGGAATGGCGGTGGCGGGATCGATCCAGCTGATGCGCTTGCTGTAGACCGAATCCCCGGGGTCTCTCGGTACGCTTTCGAGCACCTCGCAGAGGATGCCGTTTTCGGATTGCCGGCCGAGCAGGCGGTGGCGGTCTTTCGACGGCTTGCGCTCCTGCAGGTCTTCGAAATACAGGTCGGAACCGACAAAGCGGCCGCCCTTGCGGTCGCTGGAAATGCGCCGCACCCGGTCGAGCGCGGGCAGATACAGCCACTGGTCGGTAGTGCCGTCGGCCTTGTCCAGGCTGAGCAGACCGGTTCCGGCGATGTCCTCCGGATAGACAAAGCGGATCAGGTTGGCGGTTTCGCCGCCCGATCGGTCGAGGCGATAGGTGACGATTTCACGGATGCGCGGCGCGCGACCTTTTTCGGTCAGCACCATGCGCCCCAGCGTGGTGAGGTCGCGGCCGTTGGGGCGGTCGTGGACCTTCTGCGCCAGCTCGGCGGCTTCGTCGGCGCGCGCGGGCGCGGCGCCAAGCAGCAGGGCAAGCAGCAGGAAACGGATGAGGTTCAGCAGGGGGATGGGGGACATATGATTTCCAGACGCTCGGCATGCTTGATCAACGGTTTGCCAGTGTTGAACTTTACCGCAAAACCGGGCGGTCGCCCCGGTCAGGCGGCGCACTGGCTTTCAGGTCTTCGCTGTGATAAAAAGACACCATTATCTGTTGATGGACGCCAAGATGACGTCGACCACCCTGGACCTCCTCCGCAAGTACAGCGTACCCGGCCCGCGTTACACCTCGTACCCCACCGCGCCGTACTTTCATACCGGTTTTGGCGAAGCGGACTGGGTCGAGGCACTGGCCGCGCCGGCGCCGGATCGCGAGCTGTCGTTGTATGCCCACATCCCGTTCTGCGATTCGCTTTGCCACTACTGCGGCTGCAATATGGTGGCGACGCGCGACTACAGCAAGACCCAGCCCTATCTGGCGACGCTCGACCGCGAAATGGCGCGCACCGCACAGCTGGTCGACCCGAAGCGCGTGGTGCACCAGCTGCACTGGGGTGGCGGTACTCCCACCTATCTGAATCCCGACGACATCCGCCGCTTGATGGCGATGATGCGGCAGCATTTCAGCGTGGCCCCCGATGCCGAAATCAGCTGCGAAGCCGATCCGCGCGACCTGACGCGCGCGCATCTGGTGGCGTTGCGCGAATCCGGCTTTAACCGGGTGTCGTTCGGCGTCCAGGACATGGACCCGGACGTGCAGCAGGCGGTCAACCGCATCCAGGCCGAAGCCCTGATCCGGCAGGTGCTCGACTGGTCGCGTGAACTGGGTTTTTCCAGCATCAACCTCGACCTGATCGTCGGCTTGCCGAAGCAGACCGTCGACAGCTTCAGCCGCACCTTGGAGCGGGTGGCGGTGTGGGCGCCCGACCGCCTGGCGGTGTTTGCCTACGCCCACGTGCCGTGGATGAAGAAGCACCAGCGCCTGATCAATGAAGCCGATCTGCCCGATTCGGCGACCCGTCTGGGTCTGCAGCAGGCAGTGAACGAGGCGCTGGGCGCGGCAGGCTACGTCAACATCGGGCTCGACCATTTCGCCCGTCCCGACGACGAACTGGTGCGCGCACAGCAGAACAAGACGCTGTGGCGCAATTTCCAGGGCTACACCACGCACAAGAACAGCGACATCCTCGCTTTCGGCGCATCCAGCATCAGCCAGACCGCCGACGCCTACATGCAGAATGAAAAGAACCTCAAACGCTACCAGGAACGCGTCGCCGCCACCGGCCTTGCCGTCGAGCGTGGCATTAAGCTCACCCGCGACGACCAGATTCGCCGCGAAGCGATCACCCGCGTGATGTGCGATCTCGAGCTCGATTTCGCTGTGTTTGGTGAAGAATGGGGCATCGCGTTTGCCGATTATTTCGCCGATGCACTGGCCGACCTGCGCCCGCTGGCGAACGATGGTCTGGTCGATATCGCGGCGGACAGGGTCAGCGTCACGCCCGCTGGCCGCCTGTTCCTGCGCAACATCGGCATGTGCTTCGACCGCTACCAGAAGGACGCCTCAAACGAGCGCCCGCGCTATTCGCGAACGGCTTGAGGGGTTTGCTGGGGTTTGGGGGGCGTTATCGTCAGCAGCAACCGCTGCCTTCGTCGCGCTTGGGGCAGCCTTCCGGCCGGTTGGAAGGCGGCAGCGGGCAGCGGTTGATCTCGTTGGCGCCGCGCTGGAAGTAGCAGGTCAGCATGCTGGACGAGATGCCCAGCAGCCAGAACACGAAAAAACCGATGGTGTAGGCGGCGATGCGATGCTCGATCAGCGGCTCGCCGCGATAGACGATCTCCAGCGGGTCGAACAGGGTGGTGAAGATGATGTCCGCCACCCCGGCAACGAGGAAGGACGGCCACAGAATGTGGATCAGGCGCTGAATCATGGCGTGCTCCTCGTCTGACTGGCGATTATTCGTCCGGGTCGTTCATCTTGCGCTTGTACCAGCTCACCAGATAAATCGCCATGCCGATCATGAACAGGATGGTGAACAGGCTCAACAGGCCAATCGGGTGAGTAAACAATAAATCAAATACGACGTCCATTTCAGTCTCCCTTATGTTGAACGGTGGTTTCAGCATCCGTCGTCAGGATGACGGGCTGGCTGAACGGGGTGTGCAGCACGCCGGAAAGCCGCCAGGTGGCAGCGGAATCGGCTAGCTGGGCGTGCCACTTGCCGGCCGTCATGGCGGGCAGCGCGGCGCGATAATGTCCGCCGCCGCCATGGCTGAGGACAAGCGTCTGGTCCTGGCCCTGCCGGGTCGGATGGGCCAGCGTGAGGCTGAGCTGATCCGGAAAGATCTGCAGGCGTCCGGCCAGCGTCAGCGCCAAGGCGTCGCCGGCGCGCTGCAGGGTGGCCGTCAGTGCCAGCGCATGCGCCGTGTCGTCGCGCGCCAGCGTCTGGTTGATCGCCAGGCCGGCCTTGTAGTAATCGCCGACCACCAGGCCATCGGCGCTGGTAACCGCGAGCCATATCGTGGCCACGCCGGCGATGACTGCGGTGGCGGGCAAGCTGATGAGAAACCACGGCCAGGGTTCGCGATACCACGGTTTGCTTGCGGGTGAGAGTGTGTTCACGACGGGCCTCCTCATGAAAGCTAGCGGTTGAAGAATTTGGTGGCGACGTCGTCCTTGATGCGCGGATCGTCGGTCGCCTGGATGGTGAACGTCACCTCGATCGAGCGGCCTTTCAGTTCGACCGGGTCGGCAATCAGGCTCACGGGAATGTCGATGGTCTGCAGCGGGTCGGCTGTAATGTCGCGTCTGGCCGGCACCACCTGCAGACCGTCGATGCCTTGTGCCTGAATGGTGTAGCGATGCGTCTGGCCGTCCTTGTTGATGATCTGCAGGCGATAGACGTTTTCGATCAGGCCCTCGTCGGTTTCCTTCGACAGCGCCACGCGGTCGCGTATCACATCGACGCGCAGTGGCACGCGGGTGGCGAGGCTGTAGACGAAGGCGCCGGAGAGCAGCGCCAGCAGCACGGTGTAGATGATCGTGCGCGGGCGCAGGATATGCTTGACGATGCCGCTGTCGGGGTATTTCCCTTTCACCACGTTCTCGGTGGTGTAGCGAATCAGCCCGCGCGGGTAGCCCATCTTGTCCATGATCTGGTCGCAGCCGTCGATGCAGGCGGCGCAGCCGATGCACTCGTATTGCAGGCCTTCGCGGATATCGATGCCGGTGGGGCAGACCTGCACGCAGACCTTACAGTCGATGCAGGTGCCGAGGCCTGCCGCCTGGTAATCGGTCTTCTTGCTGCGTGGCCCGCGCGGCTCGCCCATTGAGCTGTCGTAGGTTACCGTCAGCGTGTCGGAATCGAACATCACGCTCTGGAAGCGCGCATACGGGCACATGTATTTGCATACCTGTTCGCGCATGAAACCGGCATTGCCCCAGGTGGCAAAGCCGTAGAACAGGATCCAGAAGGTTTCCCACGGGCCGAGGCTGGCGCTTATCACTTCGGCGGCCAGGAACTGGATCGGGGTGAAATAGCCGACGAAGGTGAAGCCGGTCCACAGCGCGATCAGCACCCAGACAACATGCTTCAGGCCGCGGCGGCGCAGCTTGACCGCATTCCACGGCGACTTGTCGAGTTTCTTGCGCGCGATGTGGTCGCCTTCCAGCCAGTTTTCCACCCACATGAAGATTTCGGTGTACACGGTCTGCGGGCAGGCGTAACCGCACCACAATCGCCCGGCCACCGCAGTAAACAGGAACAGCGCCAATGCCGACAAAACCAGCAGGCCCGTCAGGTAAACGAAATCCTGCGGCCAAAATACCAGTCCGAAAATGTAGAACTTGCGCGCAGCCAGGTCGAACAGCACCGCCTGGCGGTCGTTCCACTGCAGCCAGGGCAGGCCGTAATACACCGCCTGCGTCAGCAGCACCAGCGCAATGCGCCAGTTGGCGAACACCCCATGCACCGTACGCGGCTGGATGGTTTGCCGGATCGCATAGAGCTGCTGTTCGATCGGGGCGTCGGCGGATGGTGAAACGGGCTTGTCGTCTGTCACTGCATTGTCCGTGGAAGCTCTGAGCCGCTTGAACGTACTGTCGGGTCACACAATACGCTCAAGCGGCTCGCCGGAACCGGTCCGGCGAGCGCTGTTCAACTACTGCCGTTGCGACAGCCCATACACATAAGCCGTCAGCAAATGCAGCTTGGCTTCCTTGTTCGAGGTGGTGCCGAGCGTCTGGTCGATGCCGGGCATGACGCCGTTGCGCCCCTTGGCGATGCTCTCGATGATGGCCGCTTCGGAACCACCGTACAGCCAAACCTTGTCGGTGAGGTTGGGCGCGCCCATCGCCTGCATGCCGGTGCCGTCCGGCATGTGGCAGGCGGCGCAGGCTTCCGCGAATTTCGGTCTGCCTGCCTCGGCCAGCGCGGCGTCATGCGGGCGACCCGACAGCGACAGCACGTAGTGCGCCACTTCCTTCGTTCCTTCAGCGCCGAGCACCTCGCCCATCGGCGGCATCATTCCCGAGCGTCCCTCGGTGAGCGTCGTCTTGATGGTCTCGGGGTCGCCGCCGTACAGCCAGACGTCGTCAGTCAGGTTGGGAAAGCCCCGCGCGCCCGCTGCATCCGAGCCGTGGCACTGCGAGCAATAGGTCAGGAACAGGTTCCTGCCGATGGCGCGTGCATCGGGGTCGGCGGCCACGGTGGCGATGTCCTGCTGCATGAAGCTGGCATACACGGGCTGGAATTTGGCTTCGGCCTTTTGCACTTCGGCCTCGTATTCCCCTTTCGAGGTCCAGCCCAGCAAGCCGGGATAATTGCCCAGACCCGGCCACAGCACCAGATACACCCCGGCGAACACCAGGGTGCCGTAGAACAGGCCCAGCCACCAGCGCGGCAGCGGGTTGTTCAGGTCCTGCAAATCGCCGTCCCAGGTATGTTTCATCAGCTCGGGCTTTTCGCCGGGCGCGAGCTTGCGGGTGGTCTGCGACTTGAGAAACACCCAGGTGCCAACGATGCTCACCACAGTGAGGACGCTGATGTAAATCGGCCAGAAGCCGTGTGTGAAATCACTCATTGCTTGTCTCCTTGTTGGGCGGGCTTGTCGTCTTCGTCAAAAGGCAGCTTGCCGGCGTCTTCGAAACGCTGCTTGTTGCCTTTGCTGAAGGCCCACCAGACGATGCCGATGAACACCACGATGAAGATAATCGTGACAATGCCGCTGACCATTCCGCTGTCCATGGTTTTCTCAGTTCTTCGGGGCGTGAATGCCCAGCACCTGCAGGTAGGCGATGACCGCGTCGAGCTCGGTCTTGCCTTCCAGTTCGGCGGGCGCATCGTTGATTTCCTGCTCGCTGTAGCCGTGGCCGACCATGTTCAGCGTACGCATCTTGCGCTGGATGGCGGCGTCCTTCAGCGGCCGGTCGAGCCAGGGGTAGGCCGGCATGTTGGATTCCGGGACCACGTCGCGCGGGTTCAGCAGGTGCGCCGCGTGCCAGGCATCGGAATAGCGTCCGCCGACACGGTGCAGGTCGGGCCCGGTCCGCTTGGAGCCCCACAGGAAGGGGCGATCGTAGGTGAACTCCCCCGCCACCGAGTAGTGGCCATAGCGCTCGGTCTCGGCGCGGAACGGACGCACCATCTGCGAGTGGCAGCCGACGCAGCCTTCGCGGATGTAGATGTCGCGCCCCGACAGTTGCAGCGCCGTGTAGGGTTTCAGGCCCGCCACCGCGGTGGTGGTCGAGGTCTGGAAGAACAGCGGCACGATCTGCACCAGGCCGCCGACACTGACGATGAGGATGGTCAGCACGATCAGCAGACCGAGGTTCTTTTCGATGGTTTCATGCGAAATCATGTTCGGTCTCCTTAGGCGTGGACAGCTTGCGGGATGGGAGCGTCATTGACCACGCGGCCTATCTTCACGGTTTTCCAGACGTTCCAGGCCATCATCAACATGCCGCCAAAGAACAGCACCCCGCCCAGCAGACGAATGCCGTAGAACGGATACATGGTATTGAGCACCTGGGCGAAGCTGTAGGTCAGCGTGCCGTCGGCGTTCGACGCACGCCACATCAGGCCCTGCGCCACCCCGGCGATCCACATCGAGGCGATATACAGCACCACGCCGATGGTGGAGAGCCAGAAATGCCATTCGATCAGCCTGGTGCTGTACATCGACTCGCGGCCGAACAGGCGCGGAATCAGGTAGTACATGGAGCCGATGGTGATCATCGCCACCCAGCCCAGCGCACCGGAGTGCACGTGCCCAACAGTCCATTCGGTGTAGTGGGAGAGCGCGTTGACCGTCTTGATCGACATCATCGGGCCTTCGAAGGTCGACATGCCGTAGAACGACAGCGCGGTAACGAGGAACTTGAGGATCGGGTCGGTGCGCAGCTTATGCCAGGCGCCCGACAAGGTCATGATGCCGTTCATCATGCCGCCCCAGGAAGGCGCCAGCAGCATCAGCGAGAACACCATGCCGAGCGACTGCGCCCAGTCCGGCAGCGCGGTGTACTGCAGGTGGTGCGGGCCGGCCCACATGTAGATGAAGTTAAGCGACCAGAAGTGGACCACCGACAGGCGGTAGGAGTAGATCGGACGGCCGGCCTGCTTCGGAATGAAGTAGTACATCATCCCGAGAAAGGCCGTGGTAAGGAAGAAGCCCACCGCGTTATGGCCGTACCACCACTGCACCATCGCGTCCTGCACCCCGGCATAGGCCGAGTACGACTTGGTCATCGTCACCGGCAACTCGGCGCTGTTGACGATGTGCAGCAGCGCGATCACCAGGATGTAGGCGCCGAAGAACCAGTTGGAAACGTAGATATGCTTGACCTTGCGCTTGATGATGGTGCCGAAGAACACCAGCGCGTAGGCCACCCACACCACCGTGATCAGCAGATCGATCGGCCATTCCAGCTCGGCGTATTCCTTGGAGCTGGTGTAGCCCAGCGGCAGCGTGATCGCGGCCAGCACGATCACCGCAGTCCAGCCCCAGAAGGTAAACGCCGCCAGTTTTTCGCCCCATAGCCGCACCTGGCAAGTGCGCTGCACGATGTAGTACGACACCGCGAACATCGCCGATCCGCCGAAGGCGAAGATCACCGCGTTGGTGTGCAACGGCCGGAGACGTCCGTACGAAAGCCACTCGATTCCAAAAGTCAGATCCGGCCAGATCAGTTGCGTCGCCAGGATCACCCCCACCAGCATCCCGACGATCCCCCATACCACCGTCATGATGGCGAACTGGCGGACGACCTTATAGTTGTAGGTTGTCGCTTCCATACACCCCTCCCTTGATTGAAAACTTGATCTCAATTAGTACATGCGAATGCGATGATGATTCGCATATTTAGATAAATATATCCGCTTATAAAAGGACGTGTCAAGTTGACGCACCCTTGCATGCGGACCGTCGGTGAAAAGTGTTGTTTGCTCGCTAAAACAGATGTCATTCCGTATTTTTTATGTCAGATTTATATTTGGTATAGCCCGGGTCGCATGACATTGATGTCTCACTTTCACAAACCAATCACGACGCGCATCTGCATCATCCGCCACGGTGAAACCGACTGGAACGTGGAGAAGCGGATCCAGGGGCATACCGATGTTCCGCTCAACGAGACCGGGCGGGCGCAGGCGCTGGCGATGGCGTTCAATGCGGCGCACCAGCGGTTTGCCGCGATCTACAGCAGCGATCTGGTGCGGGCGATCGATACGGCGCAGGCGCTGGCGCAGCGCGAGGACCAGGAGGTGAAGCTGCTGCCGCAGTTGCGCGAACGGCATTACGGTTTGTTCCAGGGCATCACTGCCGAGCAGGGGGCCGCGTTGCATCCGGTGGCGCATGCGCACTATGTGGCGCGCGACCTGGAATACGATTTCGAGACGGGCGAGTCGCTGCACCGGTTTGCCGAGCGGGTGGCCGACGGCATTGACTGGCTGGTGCGGCATCACAGCGGGCAGACGATTGCGGCGGTGAGCCACAGCGGAGTGCTGGATGTGGTCTATCGCCGCGCGACCGGCCGTCCGTTGCACACGCCGCGCGATTTCGTGATCCCCAACTGCGCGCTCAACTGGTTTCATTTCGATGGCCAGGGCTGGCATCTCGACACCTGGGCCGACCGCCATCATCTGCACGAAGTATTGACGGAATCCCCCGAATGAGCGCGCCGGCACAATGGGTGGTGCTGTTCCGCCACGGCCACAGCGAATGGAATCTTTCTGACCGCTTTACCGGCTGGACCGACATCCCGCTGACCGAGGTTGGCCTTGCCGAAGCGGCCGCGGCGGGGCGGCGGCTGGCAGAGGCGGGGTTTACCTTCGACGAGGTGCATGGCTCGGTGCTGCAGCGCACCCGCCAGACGGCCGAGGCGCTGCTGGCGGCGATGGGTACGCCCGGGGTACCGCTGTTCACCAGCTGGCGCCTCAATGAGCGGCATTACGGCGCACTGCAGGGAATGTACAAGCAGGATATTTTTTCGACTTGGGGCGAGGATGCCTCGCGTCGCTGGTGGCGCGGCTACCATGAATCGCCGCCACCGCTGGAGTGGGATGACCCGCGCCATCCGCGCTTCGACCCGCTGTACGCAACGCTTGATCCCCACGATTTGCCGGCCAGCGAAAGCCTGCGGGATTGCCAGCATCGCACCCTGCCGTACTGGAACGAAGTGCTGGTGCCAAGGTTGCGCGAAGGGCGCCGCCTGCTGGTGGTGAGTCACGGCAATACCCTGCGCGGGCTGGTGATGCATCTGGATCAGCTCACCCCGGAGGCGATGGAGCGGGTGGAGATTCCGTCCGGGGTGCCGCTGGTGGTTCGCCTGGCGCCTGATTTGAGCGTGACGGGGCGGGCATGGCTGACGCTGCCTCCCGCGCCTGTTCAGCGGAGCGGGATGGGCGGGTAATCAGCTCGCGGTGCTACGCGAGGGGCCGAACAGGAACCACAGGATCAATCCCAGCAACGGGAGTATCAGGATCAAGATGACCCAGAGCACCTTGGTCCCGGTGGAGGCACCGCTGTTGACGGTTTTGATAATGGCCCAGATATCGACAATCAACAGAATCAATCCGAACAGGCCACCAATTTCGATACTCATATTTAGATCACTCCTTCGTTTAGCCGACGTGGCGCAGATAACGGGCGAGGTTGGGTCGCGTGGCTGCGGCAGCCAACCCGTGCCGGCTTGTTTACCGGCGTTCTGAAATCACTATAGCACCCGGCGGCCGACCCGTTTGGGCGCACGGGGTGGCACCGAACGCCCGCGATAGCGCGGGTGGGATTCCCTTGGGCATGCCGCGGGTGTGCCGCCTGGCGCACGTTTGAGCGTGGCGGACGGTGCCAGCCGCTGCACCCCCTCCCGCCTTGATCTAGCCGACCCCCAGGTCCTGCGCCAGTCCGGGGTGAGTGATTGTTCCGGCATGGATCTGCAGGCCCGCCTTCAGCCCGGCATCGGCCTCCAGCGCGGCCAGGCCCTGCGCCGCGAGCGCCCGTACATAGGGCAGGGTGGCATGAGTGAGCGCTTCGGTGGCGGTGCGCGCCACTGCCCCCGGCATGTTGGTGACGCAGTAGTGGACGACGCCTTCGGCGACGAAGAACGGATCGCTGTGGGTGGTGGGGCGCGAAGTGGCCGCGATGCCGCCCTGGTCGATCGCCACGTCGACCAGTACCGATCCCGGCGACATCCGCTTCAAGGATTCCAGACTGATCAGGCGCGGCGCGTGGCGGCCGGGAATCTGCGCGGCACCGATGACGATGTCGGCAGCGGCGAGGCTGTCGGCGATCGCCTGCCGCGAGGAGAAGCGCGTTTCCACCCGCGCGCCGAACAGCGTTTCGGCGTGCGCAAGCTTGTCGGCCAGGTGATCGATCAGGGTGACGCGCGCGCCGAGTCCGACCGCCGTGCGCGCAGCGCTCATTCCCACTACTCCGGCGCCGATGACGACGACATGCGCGGGCGGCACGCCGGGCATGCCGCTGATCAGCTTGCCGTTGCCGCCGTGCGGCTTGTGCAGCCCCAGCGCGCCCATCTGCGGCGCAAGCCGCCCGGCGATGTCGGACATCGGCTGCAGCAGCGGCAAGCCGCCGGCAGGCCGGGTCACGGTTTCGTAGGCAATCGCGCTCACCTCGCGCGCCATCAGTGCGCGCGCGAGTTCGGGCGCGGCGGCCAGATGCAGGTAGCAGAACAGCAGTTGTCCGCTGCGCAGATGGGTCAGCTCGGAGGGCTGCGGCTCCTTCACCTTGACCACCAGCCCGGCACTCCAGGCCTCGGCAGCCGTGGCCACGATGACCGCATCGGCTGCACGGTAGGCGTCGTCGCCGAATCCCGCCATGGCGCCCGCGCCGGACTCGACGCTGACGCTGTGACCGGCCTGGGTCAGCTCACGCGCGCCCTCGGGTGTGAGCGCCACCCGGTATTCGTGATCCTTGATTTCTTTGGGAATGCCGATGTGCATGGCGAGCCTCGCGGGGAATGGGACATGCTCCAGCATAACCAATGCGGTCACGCCCCAGAAGTGCGATGGTCAGCGTGCGGGCACAGGACCGGTGCGCTCGAAGCGGTAATACGCCGGCGGCAGCTTCTCGAGTTTGATCTCGCGCGTGCCCCAGGCGACGGGCACGCGGCCGACGCTGCGGTACGGCCCGATCATCGACGGCGCGGCTTGTACGTCGTAGCGCCCGGGGGCGAACAGGCGCGCCGAAAGCACAACGCCGCCGTCGCGGGCGTGGTGGCGGATGCCGGCGAACGGACGTGCCAGCGGCTCGCCGATGAAAAGTCCCTGTCCCGGCATCTGCACGCTTTTCCAGTAGGCCTCGATCAGGGTTTCGCCCTGCAGGTAGTGCGCCATGACGATGGCGGGCACCGGAAACTTGGCCGGGAAGTTGCACGGTTCGACCACCGCGCCGTAGCTGCCGGTGGCGCCTGCCTGCAACCAGCGCAGGCTGCTCATCTGCGAGCCGCCGAACAGGTCGCCGCCGGCGGAGGTGAGGTGGTCGCCGATGGCGCCGGGCAGGAAGGTGTTGCTGTCGAGCGAAGGCACGTGGGTCTGCCCGGTGAAGTAGAACATCACGTCGGGTTTGTTTTCGAGCGTGTTGGCCGCGATGATTTCAGTCGGCATGATGGCCTGCATCCCGGTGCGTAGCGCGTCGTATCCGGCGGCCCGCACGTTGCGGGCGCGGTCCCCGGTGCTGACGAGATACGCGGTGCCGCCCGGATTGCTGCCGTCGGATGCCACGCCGCGGTCGATCAGTTGTTTCGCTTCAGTGACGCTGGCGGCGGCCAGGCTCATGGTCGGGCGGATCTGATACGCGGCATGGGGAAGCACTACGCTGCTGTTGAAATAGGGGCTGGGCCGCGTCGGCTTGCACGTGCTGGCGCAAAAGGCGGGGTCGAAGCCGAAAGCGAAGGCGGAGGTGATCGACATGCAGCCCACCCGGTATGGCTGTGCCCAGGTCAGCGCGTAGGCCTGAATGTTTCCGGGGGTCGTGCGGTCGACCTGGCGCTTGAGCGCGGTGAATTCCTCGCGTGAGAGCGTGCTGCGTCCGGGCCTGAAGCGCACGTGAATCAGGTTGGCGGCGGGAATGCCGCGTTTGTCGCGGTAATACGCGGCGATTGCGACGCTGTCAGGATCGTCGTCGTTGACGATGACGCCCAGCTGGCCGGCGGTGAGGCCGGGCTGGGAAAGGCTGGTGACGATGGCGTGTTCGGGAGGCGCGGCATGCGCAGCCTGCAGCAGCAGACCGGCTGCGAGTGCAAGCAACAGCCGCATGGTCGTCAGGCCAGGCGCTGCACGCATTCGCGCACCAGTTCCGGGCCGCGGTAAATCAGGCCCGTATACACCTGCACCAGCGACGCGCCGGCGGCGATCTTTTCCGCGGCGTCGGCGCCCGAGAGGATGCCGCCGACACCGATGATCGGCACTTCGCCCCGCAGATGGTGCGCCAGCGCCTCGATCACGCGGGTCGACGCCGCGCGCACCGGCGCGCCCGACAGGCCGCCGGCTTCGTCTGCATTCGGCTGGCCGGCGACGGCGTCGCGGCAGATGGTGGTGTTGGTGGCGATCACCGCGTCGATGCGATGCATCATCAGCAGCGCGGCAATCGCGGCGGTCTGGGCGTCGTCGAGGTCGGGCGCGATCTTCAGCGCAATCGGCACGTACTTGCCGTGCTGCTGCGCGAGTTCCGACTGCCTGAGCTTGATCGCCGACAGCAGCGCGTCGAGCGCCTCGTCCTTCTGCAGCTCGCGCAGCCCCTGCGTGTTGGGCGAGGAGATGTTCACCGTCACATAGCGGGCGTGCGCGTAGACCTTGTCGAGGCAGGCCAGGTAGTCGTCGATTGCCTGCTCGTTCGGCGTGTCCTTGTTCTTGCCGACGTTGATGCCGAGCACGCCGGTGAAGCCGCTCGCCCCGACGTTTTTCACCAGATTGTCGACGCCGAGGTTGTTGAAGCCCATGCGGTTGATGATGGCGTTGGCTGCCGGCAGACGGAACATGCGCGGCGTCGGGTTGCCCGGCTGCGGGCGCGGCGTCACCGTGCCGATCTCGATGAAGCCGAAGCCGAGCGCCGCCAGCGCGTTGATGTGCGCGCCGTCCTTGTCGAGCCCAGCGGCGAGGCCGACCGGGTTGGGGAAGTCGATGCCCATCACGCGCACCGGTTTTCCCGTGGCGCGCGGCAGCAGGTTCAGCAGGCCGAGACGGTGCGCGACATCCAGGCTGGCAAGGGTGAAACGGTGCGCGTCCTCCGGGTCGAGCGAGAACAGGGCGGGGCGGAGCAGCGGATAGAGCATGGTTCAGGCAGCGGGAGAGGAGGGAAGGGTGTGGCGGGTGGCGGCTTCGACCGAACCCGCCTCGGGGTCGTCGAACACGGCCTGGTCGAGCGCGTTTTCGCTCTTGGCGACGATGCAGCTCACCGCGCAGTCGCCGGTGACGTTGACCGTGGTGCGCATCATGTCGAGCAGGCGGTCGACGCCGATGATGAGCGCGATGCCCTCGACCGGCAGGCCGACCTGGCCCAGCACCATGGTCAGCGTGACGAGGCCGACCGCGGGGATCGCAGCGGTGCCGACCGAGGCCAGCGTGGCGGTCAGCACCACCAGCAGGTAGTCGGTGAGCGAGAGGTCGATGCCGTAGACGTTGGCGATGAACACCGTGGCCACGCCCTGCATCATGGCGGTTCCGTCCATGTTGATGGTGGCGCCCAGCGGCACGCTGAAGGAGGCGACGCTGTTCTTTACGCCCATCTTGTATTCCACTGTATGCAGGGTGACCGGGATGGTGGCGCCGGAACTGGCGGTGGAAAACGCGAACGCCGCCGGATCGCGCATCTTCTTCAGGAAGGTGAGCGGGTTGAGCGAGACCAGCAGGCGCAGCAGCAGCGGATAGGTGCCGAACAGCTGGATCGCCAGCGCGGCGGTCAGGGTGAGGAAATAGGCGGCCAGCGGCAGAAGCAGGTCCAGCCCCTGGGTGGCGAAAGTGCGGGAAATCAGCGCGAACACGCCGTAGGGCGCCAGCCGCATGATCCACTCGACCATGTGCATGATGACCACGTTGAGGTCGGTGAACAGATTCAGCACATGCGTGCCGCGCGCCCCCGACATCGTGATCGCGATGCCCAGCAGCAGCGCGAACACGATGACCTGCAGCATGTTGCCTTCGGCCATCGCCGCCACCGGGTTGGTCGGCACCAGTTCGATCAGCACCTGGGTCAGCGGCGGGGCTTCCTTGCCGGCAAAGCTGGCGGTCGTCTCGCCGGCGTCGAATCCCTCCCCGGGGCCGACCACGCCGGCCAACGTCAGCGCGATCGTCACCGCGATCGCGGTCGTCATCAGGTACAGGGCCAGTGCCTTGGCGCCGATGCGGCTCAGCGCCTTCAGGTCCGATAGGGCGGTGACGCCCACTACCAGCGACACCAGCACCAGCGGCACCACCATCATCTTCAGCGCGGCCACGAACACCGAGCCGACCACGTGCAGCAACCCGTCCACTACAAAATTCTGTATCCAGGGCGCCGCGCCCAGCTGGTTGACGGCAACGCCGAGCACGATGCCCGCGAGCATCGCAATGACGATCTGGCGGGTGAGGCGGTGAGATTGGGGTGCGGCCATGTGGTTACCATGCAGGCGTCGACTGACGCGAGTTTAACAGGGCGATGCCGCCGGGCTGTTGCATGACGGACAGGCGATGTTATCCTGAACCTTCGCGTGCTTGCGCGTGTCTATACGCTTCAATCAATGTCCATTCCGTTATTCTTCTCACTAAGCGACAACCCCATGACGACCCCGTATTTTCTGCAGCGACTCGTATTGCTTTTCAGCGTGCTGATGGCGCCCGCCGCCTGGAGCGCCGACATCGTTCCTCCCCCGCCGCAACTGGAGGCCAAATCCTGGGTACTGATGGATGCCGCCAGCGGCAACATTCTGGTCGACCACCAAGGCAATACGCGCCTGCCGCCCGCCAGCCTCACCAAGCTGATGACCGCCCATGTCGCCGCGCTGGAACTCCAGCGTGGCCGGATCAAGGAGGACGATCTCGTCACCATCAGCGAAAAAGCCTGGCGCATGGGCGGCTCGAAAATGTTCGTCAAGGTCGGCAACCAGGTCGCGGTAAGCGACCTGCTGCGCGGCATCATCGTGCAGTCGGGCAACGACGCCAGCATCGCGCTGGCCGAACACCTCGCCGGCGGCGAGGATACCTTCGCCGCATTGATGAATCAGGAAGCGAAGCGGCTGGGCCTCGCCGACACGCATTTCCTCAACGCCACCGGCTGGCCGGCCGAAGGCCATTATTCGAGCGCGCTCGACATGGCCAAGCTCGCGCGCGCCATCATCATCGAGGACCCCGAGCACTATGCGCTGTATGCCGAAAAGGAATTCGTCTGGAACGACATCAAGCAGCCCAACCGTAACCTGCTGTTGTGGCGTGACCCGACCGTCGACGGCCTGAAAACAGGCCACACCGAGGAAGCCGGCTACTGCCTGGTGGCGTCGAGCAAGCGCGACGGCCAGCGCCTGATCGCTTCAGTGTTCGGCACCGACAGCGAAGCCGCGCGGGCGACCGAAACCGCCAAGCTGCTGGCCTACGGCTTCAACTTCTTCGACAGCAAAGTCTTCTTCAAGCAGGGCGAGACGGTGCAAACCGTGGATGTGTGGAAAGGCGCCGCGCGTACCGTCAAGGCCGGCGTTGCCGCAGACTTCGCCGCCGCGCTGCCCAAGCGCACCAGCGGCGAGTACCAGACCCGTGTCGTGCTGGCCGAAGGCGACGTGGTTGCCCCCGTCCCCGCCGGTACGCCACTTGGGAAGGTCGAACTGGTGAGCCCTGACGGCAAGGTCGTCACCCAGGCGCCGCTGGTTGCGCTCGAGACGGTCGAAGAGGGCGGCTTTTTCCGCCGCGTGTGGGACAGCATCCGCCTGTTTTTCAAAGGCCTGTTAGGCTGACCCTCAAGCGCGAACAAAAAAGGCGACCCTCGGAAGAGTGGTCGCCTTTTTATTGTCGGTGCCAGGTCCCGGGTCCGGAATCGAGCCGGAAAAGTCAGTGGTGAGGCAGGTCGAAAGCGTCCGTTTGTCGGCCTAAGCGGCCGGTGGCGTTCCTGGCACATAACCCCCTTGCCACCCATCCAGGCGGTAGAAATCTTAAAAGAGACACATGGCCTGGCAGGGCGCATCGTGCAAGGATTTCCCGGCGTGCGCTCCCATGACCGGCCCATGCGTGAAAACACCATCAGGGCTGCCCTGGATTTCATCGCCACGGCGGCCTTCACCACATCCACCAGGTTGCCATAGCGAAACTGGTGGGCCATGCTCGATCACCTCCCATCCATTTTTCGCCTCGGCGACCAGCTTGAGTTCCGGCATCAATGCCTGCACCAGGCGCAGCCCCTGGCGGACGATGGCAGGGTCATCGCCGATGAGAATGCGAAGCATCAGGCCACCTCCCGGACGGATGGAATTCGAATGCGCACGGTGGTTCCGGCACCCGGCCTGGAATCAATGCGGGATTCACCGCCGAACTGGAGCGCACGCTCGCGCATACCCATCAAGCCGAACGTCTTGCGGCTTTTCACTTCCGCATGGTCAAAGCCGACGCCATCGTCGCGGATATCCATTTCAAGGAAGCCGTTGATCCATTCGATGCGCACGTTCACCTCCGAGGCGTTTGCGTAACGCGTGATGTTGGTAAGGGATTCCTGCAGGATGCGGAATGCGGCGGTGCTGCACTCATCGTCCAGATCGAGATTTTCTTCTGGCGCATGCAGATGGCAACGGATCTGGGTGCGCTCCTCAAATCCGGAAAGCAGCCACTCCGCCGCCGGCACCAGCCCCATGTCCAGCGCCGCGGGACGCAATGAAGTGGCCAGGTTACGGACCACCCCGATCGTGGTATCGATGGTTTTTTTCATGCCGGCAACCTGGCGCGCCAGATCGGGATTGTCCGCACCAAAGTGGATTTTGAGCATGGCCGCATCCATCCGCAGAGCGGTAAGGTGTTGTCCGAGTTCGTCATGAATTTCCCGGGCGATGCGGGTTCGCTCCCCTTCCCGGACTTTTTCATGGTGCGCAGCAAGTTCACGCAGGCTTTGCCGGGACCGCAGCAGCTCATCCTCATGCCGCTTGAGTTCGGTGATGTCCTGAGCGGTGTGCAGCATGCGCGCGTTCCACAATTTGATCCAGCCGGGCAGATCAGCTGCAGGCATCGGTCGCCCAATAAAAAAACCTTGGGCCAGGTCGCATTTTGTGCGCCGCACAAAATCCCAGTCATCCCGATCTTCCACGCCTTCGGCGACGACTGTCATACCGAGCTGCTTGCCCAGGTTAAGGCTGGCGTCGAATATCGCGCGCGCGGTGTCATCCAGCCATGCGCCGCGCACAAAGCTTTGGTCGATCTTGAGTTCATCGAATGGGATATCGCGTAACTGGGTCAGCGAAGAATGGCCCGTGCCGAAGTCATCGATTGAAAGGCCAAAGCGCTTCAGGCGCAATCGGGTCAGGACCTCCAGCGGCGCGCGCTGGTCCAGCATCAGTCGGCTTTCCGTCACTTCCAGCACGATATCCTGCGGTGCCACCCCTGCAGCGCTGGCAGCTGCGGCGACGAAATCGGCAAAAGCCACCGACGAAAGATTGTCCATCGATACGTTAACCGCTACCCGAAGTCGGAGCCCATCCTGCTGCCAGGCCTTGCTCTGAGCCATCGCACCCTTTAGCACCACGCGCGTCAGGTCATCAATCAATCCATGATCTTCAGCGATGCTGATGAACTGCCCGGGGAATACCAACCCGTCCACCGGATGATGCCAGCGCACCAGCGTCTCCACGGCGACGATCGCGCCGGTGGTGACGGAAACTTTGGGCTGGTAATAGTTGACCAGTTCACCTGCATCGATCGCAATGCGCAGTTCGTCTGCGTTATAAGCGTGCTTTGTCGGTTGCGGGGCAACGTGCATGTGCACTGACTTTTCCATGAGCTCGGTGAGTCGAGCCAAGCGAACAGGCTTGTTCAGATGCCCCAGCACCGTGATCCGGTGCGCCTGGATCAGTTTCACTGCCATTTGCAGAACACGCTCGTCTTCGCCACTGACCAGAATGAGATTGCCGGCGTAGTTATGCTCGACCAATTTACGGACAAACTCGATCCCATCCATTTCTGGCATCTGCAAGTCCAGCAGGATCAGATTGGGTGGGTTGACTTGGGTGTTTAAGCACGCCAGCGCAGCAGTGCCGTTATCGCAAGTCGTCACTGAGGTGAAACCCAGGTCGGCCAGCATGTGGCCGAGCAGCTTGAGCATAAAAGGATCGTCGTCGAGCACCAGGATCCGAATGATTGATTTGTTCATACAGATTGGCCTATTTATCGTTGCGGCGATCTGCACGCTGCGCCTGCAAAGAATCGAGAAAGGCGTTCACGGCGTCGAGTTCCTGCTCGAATAGGGGCAATAGCGCCGCCAGCGCCTCAGTGCGGCCCGCTTTTCCGGCAGCTTCGATTTCTGCACACAGCTCACCCAATGCCAGCGCGCCCACGGTGCGCGCCGATGACTTGAGCTTGTGCGCATGCTGGCTTGCCCGCGCCGGTTGACGATCGACACACGCTGTTTTCAACTCGTCCCCTATCTTCGTTGCACTGATCCGAAAGTCATTTAGAAATTCGAGGATCACTGCGGGGTCGCTACCGATGATGCTTTCGAGCACGCTCACGTCCACCGCGCGATCAGCAGCCACGTAGGGAGCAACTTCAGCATAGGAATCCAGACTGGATACAGCGGGCGGCAGCCATGTATCCAGGAATTTTTTAAGCGCGTCCAGTTGCAATGGCTTGCTCAGGCAATCGTCCATGCCGACTGCCTGGCAGCGACCCGCTTCGCCTTCGTGCGTATTGGCGGTCAGGGCCGCGATCGGGATGCGGTGCGAACCCTGCTCCTGGGCACGAATCGCGGCAGTCAATGCATAACCATCCATCTCCGGCATCTGCAAATCAGTGAGCAGCAGCGCATAGTTTCCGCTCTGCCAGCGTTCCAGCGCCAGCCTGCCGTTGTCAGCGATATCGGCAGCAAAACCGAGCAGCGCAAGCTGCCACAGGATCACCTTCTGGTTGGTCTCATTGTCCTCGGCAACCAAAATCAGCCGGCCATTGCGCAGTGCCTCATCGTGTGATGGCTGTTTGACCCCGTTCTTGTGGGACCGTGGCGTTTGTGGGTCTTCAAGTACGTGTCCGGCGGCAATAGCGACTGCTTTGAAGAGTCGGTGACGCGTCAGCACGTTGCCGTCCACCACTACCAAACCGATGTGTTTCACACGTGGCTCCCTTCGCGATCCGCGCTCAATGGCAACGATGCGGATTTCCTGGTCGGTCAGATCACGGTCAAGGGCGCGCAGTTCATTCAGCGCCAGCGGAATATCGACCGCATCGATGATCCAGATCCAGCGTCCCGGCGACAAACCGGGCATCAGCTTGCGTGCCTGCACCAGATCCGCTGCCCGCTCGACACGCGCATCGGCGTGGGCCAGATACGCAGCAAAATTTTCGGACGGTCCATCCGGGCTGCCTACCACGAGGCAGGAGAGTCCGGCTACTTGCGATGCGGGGTGTACCGCACCTGCCTGACTTTGCGGCAGTGTGAACTGCAGGCGTACGGTGAACGTGGAGCCTTTCCCGGGCGTGCTTTGCAGCCCGAGATGCCCCCCCATCATGTTGACCAGATGGCGCGAAATGACCAGTCCCAGCCCGGTGCCGCCAAAGCGCCGGGTGGTCGAGGAGTCGGCCTGGGTGAATGCAGTGAATAGCCGCGCCTGGGTCTCTTCATCCATCCCGATGCCATTATCGGCAACGTGCATTTCCACGACTGTCTGCTCCGGATGACGCTCGATTTGCACGGCACTTACCGCTATCCGGCCCGCTTGCTCGCGGCCGCTGGAAAACTTGATGGCGTTGCCAACCAGATTCATCAGGACCTGGCTTAGACGTAACCCATCGCCCAGAACCGCTTCGGGTATCGCGGGATCGACGAACACCGTGAGTTCCACGTTTTTATTGACCGCCAGTTCGTCCAGCATGACACAGGTCTTTTCCACCACGTCGGCCAACGAGATCGGTGCCTGTTCGATTTCCATCCGCCCCGCTTCGATCTTCGAAAAATCGAGGATGTCGTCGATGATCGACAGAAGCGACATCGCCGACTCGTGCATGAGATCGACCATCTCCACCTGTTGATCGTTAAGTCCGGTCTGCTGCAGCACCTCGGCCATGCCAATCACGCCGTTCATTGGGGTGCGGATCTCGTGGCTCATGGCGGCAAGAAAGCTGGACTTGGCCTGGTTGGCATGATCGGCCATGAGCCGTGCCTGCTGCAGATCGGTGGTGCGTGTCGCGACCTTGTCTTCCAGTTCTTCATTCAGACTTCGCAGCGCCGCCTCAGCCTTCAAATACCCCATGGCATACGAAATGTCGCCGACCAGTTCCGTCAAAAGTTTCATCTCTTCTTCATGGAAGAAGTTGCCTTCGCTCGCATAAAGCGCGAGCGCGCCAATGGTTTCGTCCGCGACGATCAGAGGCAGAATGACCATTGAGTGAACGCCGGCTTCAACATATTTTTTGCCGAACAGAACCTGGGGATCGCTTTGCGAATCGTTGGAGACGATGATTTTTTTCTCACTGATTGCCCGGGCCACCATGGTGCGTGAAGCAAGCTCATCAGACGACAAGATGCTTTTGATGGTATCCAAGAGCGCTTCGTCCTTGCCCGCCGAGGCCACCGGGACAATCTTCATCGTCCACCGATCCACGACGCAGATCATGGCCATGCGGAACCCGCCTGTCTCGACCGCAATCTTGCAGGCCTCCCTGAACAGTTCCTCGCTGCCTTGCACGCGCACGATCAGCGTATTGATTCCGCTCAGCATGGCGTATACCCGGTTGAGGTAGGCGAGCCGCCTCTCCGAGGCTTTGCGCTCGCTGATGTCCTGGACCGTTCCGTATAGCCCGACAACGCTGCCGCTTGCGTCCTTCCGGGGCGCCCCTCTCCAAAGAACGTCAACGGGCTTGCCGTGGGGGCGGCGTGCCAGAAGTTCATCGCCCTGTGCTTCGCCCGATGCAATTGCCAAGGCAAGCTTGTCCTTCAGGCGGGCCTGGCTCGTCGCCTCGTAGCAGGCGATGACTTCTTCGTGGTTGCGTGGTGGTCCCAGGTGCGGATCGCGCCCCAGAATCTCAAATACTTGCGGCGACCAGGTAATTTCCCCGGTGGCAAAGTCCAACTCCCAGTCTCCGATATGCGCAATGCGCTGCGCTTCGTTCAGGCGCTGCACCGCCCGCTTGATCGCTTGTTCCGAACGCTTGCGATCCGACGATTCCAGCGCGAGGGACGCCTGGTTCGCAACGGCGACCGCAAATGACTCCTCGTCGGCGGTCCACTGGCGCATGGGCCCAGCGTGTTCGTGACACAGGACGCCCGCCCCGGTGCCGCCCAGGTGGATGGGCGCATCCAGCAGGGACGTGACACCGAACGGCTGAAAGTGGCTCTCCGAGAACGCGCCAGTGCGTGGGTCACGCTGCGCGTCCTCCGCGACAATCAACTCCTGTGTCGCCAGCGCCTGGAAGTAGGCAGGAAAATCTTGGGCAGAAAACTCCATGCCGGCGGTGTGCAAGCCCGTCGCCACCTCGTAGAGGTCCATGCATTGCAGGGCAGTGCCATCCTGGTTGTAACGCCAGATGCTGACCCGCGCGACCCCCAGGGTTTTGGCGCCCATCTCTGTGATTCGCCGAATCGTGCCCAAGAGGTCTTCATCTGTGGCTCTCCCTCTGGCAAGTTCGATCAGGGCGTTGCGCTGGCGGAGGTGACGCTTTTCTTCCTCGCGCAGTCTCGTCTCCGCCTCCTTGCTCTCGCTGACATCTTGGAAATAGACCGCCAGACCCTGCTCGGAGGGATAGGCGCGAACGCCGAACCAGATGTCGAGTGGCGGGTAGAACGCTTCAAAATCCACGGTATGGTTGTCCGCGATCGCCCGCCGGTATTCGCGCTCGAAGGTGGATCCGATGGCCTCGGGGAACTCCGTCCAGATGTCTTGGCCGGTCAGCTCGGTGCGAGTTCGCCTGAGCAGTTGCTCGGCCTTGCGGTTGAGGAAGGTGAACCGCCATTCCGTGTCCACGGTGAAAAACGCATCCGTGATGCTCTCGAGGGTTGTTGTGAGCCGCTCAGCCAGTCCGTAGATCTGATCCGCCGCATGCTTGCGCTCGGTGATGTCTTGATTGAGACCCAGAATGCCAATGACCTGGTTATCTTTGTCATGTAGTGGCACCTTGGAGGTGCGCAGCCAGATCGTGTTGCCGTTCGGCAATGTCCGTGGCCCTTCGAAATCCAGCTGGGAGGCATCCGATTCCAACAATGCCTTATCGTTGGCGCGGTACACCTCGGCCTGATCCTTCCAACCCATTTCAAAATCGGTCTTGCCGATCAATTCATCGGAGCTGGAGTACCCGGCATCATTCGCGAACTGAGTGTTGCAGCCCAGAAAGCGAGAATCGCGGTCCTTCCAGAAAATACGGGCTGGCACATGTTCGAGAACGAGTTGGAGGAAATTCTTCGTCTCGCTGAGTCTATCCACCGCCCGCTTGCGCTCGGTGATGTCGCGGAACGACCAGATACGACCGTAGGAATGGCCCTCGCTATCCAGCACCGGTGCCGAAGAGTGGTCGAGGATGGTACCGTTCTTCATTACGACTTCGGCCTGCGAGGTTTCCTCCGGATGAGCGTCGAGGTAGTGGACGTTGCCTTTGTCGTCAGCGTGTTTGACATCGAGGATCTGGTTCATCACGTACTGCAACTGCCGGCTGTCGTCCGTGTCTTCCGCGATTTCTTCCGGAATCTTCCATAGGTCAATCATCCGCTGGTTATTCAGGATGATCCTGCCTGTCGTATCGACGACGTGGATGCCGTCCGCCGACGTTTTCACCAAAGTCTCGAAAAATGCCGTTCTCCAGCGCAGATCGATTTCCGCCTGTTTACTCGCAGTGATGTCGCGCATGACGGTGGATATGTAGTCAAGCTTACCGTCAGGCAATCTATGGGCGACTATGACCTGGGAGACCAAAATTTCCATGCCATCACGGGCCCGCAAGACGACCTCGCCGCTCCATACGCCATCGCGGATCGCGGTGGGGATCCCTACGGTCAAAGCGGGATGGCTGGAGGGGTCGGGGAGCAAGTCGGCAATCTGCACCTGTGTAATGTCTTCGTGAAGACCCACACCGAGCGCCTTGCGGGCGGCGCGGTTGAGGTAGAGGAGACGCCCTGCGGGATCGCTGAAACCGACAAGGTCGGAGGTGGACTCGAGGATCATTGCCAGGCGATTGTGCTTTGCTTCTGTTTGCACGCGTTCTGTGATGTTCAGGTGCATGACCACGATACTGCTCGGCGCGTCGTCAGTCAGGGGGGTGACCGACATCAGGAACCACCGCTGTTCTGTTGGCGAATGACAGGGATATTCCATTGAGAAGTGCTTCACCTCCCTATTCAATACCGAGCGAATGCCCCTGGCGGCCTGCTGAGCCTCGGACGCGCCCTCTCCCGCTGCGTTGTCGCATACCTCGAGATAATTGACGCCGATCCCTTCGCCCGGGCCTTGGATCGCATTTGCGCGGCCAAATCGCCGCCACGCCTCGGTCACCGAGATGATGAGACCTTGAGTATCGAGCACAGCGAGCGTCACGGGTAGCGCGTTTACGATAGCGGCCTGCATGGCAGCCTCGTTGTCACGCATGTATTCCTGGGCGCGCCGCAACAACACCGTCCGGCCGTCACGGTCCGACACAGTGTCCACTTCGCCGGCAGTCAGTTCCTTCAAGCGTTGCTCGGTCCGGTGCAGTGTCTCGATCAACGCGGTAACTTCTTCGTTCGCGTCTACCGTAGAGGGTGTTTTTTCAGAGTTCATGCGACGTAACTTTCCAGGCCCAGGCCAGCAATACGGTCTTCGTCAGGCTGAGGGTGCCGACGATTCTTCGAAGGGGGACGGCACGAGCTCGCCGTGGTACAGGCCAGCAACGCTTTCTCGACCGGCTTGGCCAAGAGTTCCGTCTGTAGCGACTTCACTCGCACCTTGAGCTCTGCCTCTTCAGCATCGAGCCTGACGCGTATGGAAAGTCGGACGGATTTAATATGGGTTCCGCGGGAAGGCGCACGGAAACCGGCTTGGTCCAATACTGGCAGTATTTACCTGGTTGCCGTGACGGTCTGTTCGCTAATGCACACAAGCCGCTGTCGCGCAACTGCCGTGGGTGCTGCTGGACTCTTCGAATTGGAAGACACTTTCAGACGAGGGAATCTCTGATTGGTTCAATGAACCGTCATTACGAGCGAAGCGAAGCAGTTGCCCGGCAGCAGAGTCTATGGTTTGGAGATTGCTTCATTGCTATCGTCGTTTTTGGCGAGCAGGCGCCAACGGCCGCGTCTATTGAGATTCTCGAGGCGAATGGCAGGAATCGTTGTGTCGTGTTGAAAAACTGCTGTAGGGGCTTGGGCGCGCAACCTTTCGATACCGCAACGCATGACGGAAACGACAAGGGCCGCAAATGCGGCCCTTGTCGTTGGTGCTTTCCGGACGATTACTTCTTCGCCGTGCGTCGCAGCCGGTTCAACAACCGCCGCGCCAGTTCGCCGAACAGTTCGGTCTGCGTCGGGTGCGGGAAGATGGCCTTCGCCACCTGGGTCAGCGTCATCTCGCCCGCCACCATCATCACGCCGATGCCGATCAGGGTGTCGGTGTGGTCGGCGAGGTAATGCACGCCGATGATGCGGCCCGTGGCCTTGTCGGCGACGAGCTTGATCATGCCTTCGGTCTCGCCGGTGATCATGGCCTTGGCGTCGATGCTCATCGGCATCTTGGCTTCCACCGCATCGATGCCCTTGGCCTTGGCCTGCGCGACGGACAGACCGACGAAGCCGGCCTGCGGGCGCGAGAAGGTGACGCCGCAATCCTTGTCCTGGTCGTATTCGGATGCGTGACCGAGCAGGTTGCTGGCGGCGACGCGGCCCTGTGTGGCGGCGGTGTGGGCGAGCATGTAGCCGCCTATGACGTCGCCCACCGCGTAGATGTTCGACGCGCTGGTCTGGCAGCGCGCGTCGACCTTGATCGCGGCGCCGTCGAGCTCGACGCCGACCTTGTCGAGATTGAGCCGGCTGGTGTCGGGGCGCTTGCCGGTGGCCATCAGGATGACGTCGCAGTCGAACACAGACTCGACGTCTTCCTTGTTGGCGCCGCCTTTATTTGAGTAGCGCAGCTTCATCTTGCCGGGCTTGCCGCTGGCTTCCTTGATGTCGGCGCCGGTGACGACGGTGATTTCCTTTTCCAGCGAGGCGACCAGGATCCTGGCGATTTCTTCTTCGGTTTCGGCGAGGATGCGGTCGTGGCGTTCCAGCATCAGCACCTCGGTGCCGAAGTCGCGGAAGATCTGCGCCATTTCCACGCCGATGACGCCGCCGCCGACGATGCCGAGCTTCTTCGGCGGCTGGGCGAGGTTCCAGATGGTATCGGAGGTGACCACGCCGCCGGTCGTCAGGTTCTCGCGCGCGCCGGGAATCGGCGGCACGAAGGCGGGGGCGCCGGTGGCGATGACGGCTGCGCCGAAGCTGACGGTGTAGGGCTCGCCCTCGACCGGGGTGATCTTCAGCGTATGGGCGTCGACGAATTCGCCGTAGCCTTCGCGCACGTCGATCTTCATGCCCTTGTCGGCCTTGAGCGCCATTTCGCCGCGGCTCGACTGCACCCAGCGGCGATGCTTCTCGACCTGTTCCCAGTTGAGCTTCGGCGTGTTGGTGCCGTCGACGCCCATGTCGGCGTCGTGCGCGCGGTTGCGGATGACGTCCGCCGCGGCGCGCCAGGCCTTGGAGGGAATGCAGCCGCGCCACAGGCATTCGCCGCCGGGGAAGGGCTCGTTGTTGACCATCATCACACGGACGCCGTGATCGGCGAGGTCGCGCGCGCAGTCCTCGCCGCCGGGGCCGCCGCCGACGACGACGACCGGGAAGTCCCAGTTACCCTCGGGGATGGGTGACACCGGTGCGCTGGTGGTCGCAGCTGCGCCGGCGACGGTTTCAGCCGCCGCCGCTCCGCCCGCCATCCAGGCTTCGGGCGCTTCGATGGTCTGCTTCAGCGTGGCCAGATACAGCGCGACGTCAGCGCCGTTCAGCACGCGGTGGTCGCCGGTGATGGTGAAGGGCGTGCCTTGCGGTCCGTTGGCGGCAATCGCCAGGATCGCGGCGATGCCGGGGGTGGGGATCGCCGTGAAGTGCGACACGCCCAGCATGCCCATGTTGGAAATGGTGAAGGTGGGATTGGAATACTCGGCCGGTGCCAGCTTTCGCACGCGTGCGCGCTCGACGAGGCTCGTCCAGTCGCTTTGCAGCGCGTCCAGCGGTTTTTTCTCGATGCCGTGCAGAATCGGCACGACGAGGCCGCCGTCGTTCGACATCACTGCGACGCCGAAGTCGTGGTTCGCGCGTTCGACCAGCTTGTCGACCGGCTGGTAGGCCCAGTTCATGCGCGGGAATTTCGCCATCGCGACCGAACAGGCCTTGGCGATCGCCACCGTCACCGAGACCTTCTTCGCCTTGGCGGCGGCGGTCAGCGCGGCGGTGTTGATGTTCATCGTGACGTTGAAGGTCGGCAGCGTCAGCGAGGCGGTCATCGCGTGGGAGACGGCCTTTTCCATCGAGGTCATCTTGCGACCCTGGCCCGGCACGTCGACCTGCGGCAACGAATGCGCGACTTCCTGCATCGATGGACGCGCACGTGCCACGTCGGCGGCGACGATGACGCCCGAGGGGCCGGTTCCGGCCAGACCGGTGAGGTTCACGCCCAGCTGCGCCGCGACCTTGCGCGCATAAGGGCTGGCCTGGCGGCCCTGCGGACGGCCGACGGGCTGCTGGCTGCCTTCGGCGGAAATCTGCATCGGCGCGGCCTTGGGCATGGGGATGTGCGCCGGCTTGTCGGCCGCATGTGGCGCGACCTTGTGCGTGTCCTTGACCTTGTGCTCGGCAGAAATCGTCACGCCGGTGTCATTCGCCTTGGCGGCGTCGTCGACGATGAAGCCCATCGGGTGGCCGACTTCGACCACGCTGCCGACATCGGCGATGGGGCCGGAGAGGAAGCCGTCCTGGAAAACCTCGACGTCCATGATGGCCTTGTCGGTTTCCACGGTGGCGACGATGTCGCCGCGCTTGATGGCGTCACCCGGCTGTTTTTCCCAGGTGACGACCACGCCTTCGGTCATGGTGTCCGACAGTTGCGGCATCACGATCGGCGTGCCGGCGTGGTGCGGGATCATCTCGGTCTGCGCCTGTTCCGCCACCACTTCGTCGGCGGCAATCGCCATGTCGCCCGCGGTGTCAGTGATGTAGCCGAGTGCTGCGCCGACGGCAATGGTCGCGCCGACGTCGGCCAGCGGGCCGGCCAGATAGCCGGCCTTGAACACTTCGACGTCCATGATGGCCTTGTCGGTCTCGACCGTGGCGACGATGTCGCCGCGCTCGACGCGGTCGCCGGGTTGCTTCTCCCAGGTGACGACCACGCCCTCGGTCATGGTGTCCGAGAGCTGCGGCATCGTGATGGCGTAATGTTGGGACATATTTATTTCCGTTAGGGGTTAGGGGTGAAGGGTGAAGCAGGTAATGACGCCAGCGAACGCTCCTGACGCCTTACCTCTTACGCCTTACTCAATCACGCCTTGCCAAATAGCTTCAATACCGCTTTCACCACATCCTCGTGATCCGGGATCGCCGCTTTTTCCAGCGTGTGGTTGTAGGGCTGCGGCACCAGCGCCGAGTGGACGCGCACCGGGGCGGCGTCCAGTTCGAAGAAGCACTCCTCGTTGATGATGGCGATGACTTCGGAACCGACGCCGACCGGCGCTTCGTCTTCTTCGGCGATGACGACGCGGTGGGTCTTGCTGACCGATGCCTTGATGCCTGCGCGGTCCAGCGGCGACAACGAATACAGGTCGACCACTTCGGCCGAGATGCCGTACTGCTTGTCGAGGATTTCAGCGGCCTTGAGGCACCAGTGCACCGAGATGTTGTAGCCGAAGAGCGTCACGTCGGTGCCGGCGCGCGCGACTTCCGAGCCTTCCAGCGGGTGGAAGTATTCGCCGTCCGGCACTTCGCCCTTCATGTTGTACATGAGTTCATGTTCGTTGATGAACACCGGGTCGTCGCTGCGGATCGCCGACTTCAGCAGACCGTAGGCCTGCTTCGGGTTGGACGGCGTCACCACGCGCAGGCCGGCGATGCCCATGAACACCTTCTCCATGCGCGCGGAGTGCTGCGCGCCAAGCTGGTGCGCAGCACCGCCGGCGGAGCGGAACACGCACGGCGCGGCCAGCTGGCCACCCGACATGTAGCGAATCTTGGCGGCGGAGTTGAACATCTGGTCCATCGCCAGCCAGGCGAAGTTGACCGACATGATTTCGACAATCGGGCGCACGCCGAGGAAGGACGCACCGATGGCAAGGCCGGTGAAGCCGCCTTCGGAAATCGGGGTGTCCATCACGCGCAGCGGGCCGTATTTTTCGTACAGGCCCTTGGTGGCCTTGTAGGTGCCGCCGGCCACGCCGATGTCTTCGCCCATACAGATGACCAGGGGGTCATGCGACATTTCTTCGTCGTGGGCGCGTTGGATCGCTTCCCACAGCATGATTTGAGCCATGTTTTTTCCTTAAGCTGCTTTGCCGGTGAGCCAGGGCTGCTGGCTTTCACGGTCGGCTAGAACGTATTTTTCGAGGTCTTCGA
>JAGXGM010000070.1 GCA_024636675.1 Hydrogenophilales bacterium
GGGGTGGTGGTCGATGCTGTCAACGAGGTTCTGGAAATTGCGGGCGCGGATATCGAACCGCCACCTTCGTTCGGCACCCGGATCCGTACCGACTTCATTCAGGGCATGGGCAAGGTGCAGGAGAAATTCGTCATCATTCTGAATGTCAGTAACGTGCTGTCCACCGACGACCTGATGGTTCTGGGTCGAACAGTATCCGATGGGATGGATGTGGCTGCCTGAGTAGCCCTGGATAAGCGAAGCAGGGGTGGCTTGTGTTCCGTACTGGCACGCACAGCCGCCTTCGATCTCGACTGAGGGCGGCTGTGCGTATCTCATGGCCGGTTGTGCCCCATCTGAATGGAAAAGGAAGCGCCATGCGCAACAAACAGACGAAAAAGGGTGGCGGAATGCCATTGCATGCATCCCCGTTGCCGTCCGCGTGGGCGCAGGGGCAGTGCGCCACGGGCAGCACCGTGAAGTGGAGCGCGAAAACGCATGCAATGTGAAGGAACCCTGCTCAATGTGAGCCTGAAGGACAGCGAGTTCATCAGCTTCCAGCAGATGATTTTCAGAATTGCCGGCATCAGCCTGTCATCGGCCAAGAAATCGCTGGTAGCGAGTCGATTGGCCAAACGCTTGAAGCATCATGGGCTCGATAGCTATGCGGTGTATTTCGAGATGCTGTCCGAACAGCATGACGAACTGCAGATGGCAGTGGACCTGCTCACCACAAATGAAACCTATTTTTTTCGCGAGCCCAAGCATTTCGAGTTCCTGCGCGATCGGGTGCTGCCCCAGCATCAGCCCCGTCGACCGTTTCGGATCTGGAGCGCGGCATGCTCCAGCGGCGAGGAGGTCTACACGCTGGCCATGCTTCTGGCGGACCGGCTGGGCGAGGAGCCGTGGGAAGTATTCGGCTCGGACATCAGTACCCAGGTGCTGGACAAGGCGAGGAAAGGGGTCTATCCGATGGAGCGGACCCGCGACATTCCGCCTGCTTTGCTGCGGACCTACTGCCTGAAAGGCATTGGCAGCCAAGAGGGCCACTTGCTGATCGATCCGGTATTGCGCAAGCGGGTGCGCCTGGCCCAGATCAATCTCAACGAGACTCTGCCCAACGTGGGTGAGTTCGACGTGATCTTTCTGCGCAATGTCATGATCTATTTCCAGCAGGAAACCAAGCGCCAGGTGGTGTCGCGCCTGCTGACCAAACTGTGCTCCGGTGGGATATTCGTCATCGGCCATTCGGAAAGCCTGAATGGACTCGGTCAGAACCTGGAATCGCTGGCGCCCTCGATTTATCGCAAGCCATGACGAAACCCGGGCATGTCGTGGAGGTTTTTCTGCAGCCGGGTGAAATCTGCTTCGGGGACGAACACACCCGCATCCGCACGCTGCTGGGTTCTTGTGTCGCCATCACCCTGTGGCACCCCGGCCGCGGAATCGGCGGCATGTGCCACTACATATTGCCGAGCCGCGGCGCGTGCCGCAACAAACCGGCCCTGAATGGCCGCTATGGCGACGAGGCATTACAGATGCTGCTGAACGAAATCCGTAGCCAGCATGGCGACCCGACGGCGTTCGAAGCCAAGCTGTTTGGCGGCGGCTACATGTTCGCTGGACCGCCGGCCTCTGTTGACGCCCCTGCCCAGGTGCAAACGCGCAACGTTGATGCCGGACACGCTCTGCTGGCCCAGCATGGGATCAAGGTCAAAGCCCACCATCTGGGGGGCAATGGTCACCGGCAGGTCATATTCGACATCTGCAGTGGCGATGTGTGGATGAAACAGGTGCCGCCGGATGCCGATCGCGAACTGGATGCGCGTGGCAGCCGTGCGCCTTCCCAGAAAGCTTATGTGTCATGAAAGCACTGCGCGTCATGATCGTGGACGACTCTGCCACGGTGCGTCAGATTCTTTCCGGCCTGCTTTCCGACGCGCCCGGTATCGAGGTGATCGGGGTGGCGGCCGACCCGCTGTTCGCGCTCGAAAAAATGAACAAGGACTGGCCCGACGTCGTGGTGCTGGATGTGGAAATGCCGCGCATGGACGGCATTACTTTTCTCAGGAAGATCATGGCCGAGCGCCCCACGCCGGTGATCATCTGCTCCTCACTGACCGAAAAGGGCACCGACACCGCCATGCAGGCGCTGGCCGCGGGAGCGGTCAGCATCGTGACCAAACCCCGAATCGGACTCAAACAGTTTCTGGTGGAGGCCGGTCGGGAAATCGTCGCCGCAGTGCGGGCGGCTGGCATGGCCAACATACGTCGTCTGGTGCCGATGGCCGCCGCGCCGCCCCGTCATGGCCTCGATGTGATCCCTTCCAGTCCGGCCCCGGCGATGGCCGAAACAACCGACAAGGTGGTGGCGATCGGCGCCTCAACAGGCGGAACCCAGGCGCTGGAGGCGGTGCTGATCGAATTGCCGCGCGTCTGTTCCGGCATCGTCATCGTGCAGCACATGCCGGAGAAATTCACCGCCGCCTTTTCCGCACGTCTCGACAACATATGTGCCATCGAAGTGCGCGAAGCAAGACACGGCGATCGGGTGCGTCCCGGCTTGGCCCTGGTGGCTCCGGGCGGTCGTCACATGCAGCTCAAGCGCAGCGGCGCCCAGTATCACGTGGATGTCATAGACGGTCCGCCAGTGAATCGGCACCGGCCTTCGGTCGATGTGCTGTTTCGTTCCACCGCCCGCTGTGCGGGCAGCAATGCCATGGGGATCATCCTCACCGGAATGGGCGACGACGGCGCGCGCGGACTCAAGGAAATGCGGGAAACCTCTGCCACCACGATCGCGCAGGATGAGGCGAGCTGTGTGGTGTATGGCATGCCCAAGGAAGCCGTCAAGATGGGCGGGGTGGAACGCAGTCTGTCGCTAGCCAGCATCTCCCGCGAAATTGCCCGCTATGGCATGTAGGCGCCTGCATGCCAGCACCGGTCCGACGGACCGGGTGTCAGGCGCGGCTTAGTTCGCAACCACCGGCAGGATCCACAGTTCGACCCGGCGATTCAGCTGGCGGCCGGCTTCGGTCGCGTTGTCGGCGCGCGGCTCGGATTCGCCCCTGCCGTAGGCCTCCAGACGCAGCGGGTTGACGTTCTGGCCGGCGAAATAATTCATCACCGCCTGCGCGCGATTCTCCGACAGGGTCTGGTTGGCGGCGTCGGAGCCGACACTGTCGGTATGGCCGATCACGGTGACGGTGGTTTTGCCGTACTGGTTCAGCACGCGGGAAATCTTGTTCAGCGTTGTGGTGTAGCCGGGCTTCAACATGTAGGAGTTGGTGTCGAAACCGGTATTGGCCGTCATGCTGACCAGCAGGGCATTGTCGCTGGCGCGTTTGTCGATGCTGATCTCGCCGCGCTGGATTTCCGGCTGCAACTGTTTGACCAGATCCTTGGCCTGCGTGTCCATGTAGTAGCCGACGCCGGTTCCGGCCAGACCGCCGCCGACCGCGCCAATCAGCGCGCCCTTGCCACGGTTCTTGTGATTGATGATCGCGCCCAGCACCGCACCGCTCGCGGTGCCGATGATGGCACCCGTCTGGGTCTTGGAGAGGTCGCGGGAGTCGCCCATATCGTTGGTGGCACAGGCGGAAAGCAGAAAAGTGGCCAGCAGGGGCAGTGCAATGAGGGGCGTGCGCATGGGGAAATCCTTTGGGTTGATGTGCGGCAGCGAAATGCGCCGCAGCCGTTTTGGCGTCTTGAAGTGAGAATACGCGGTTTGCTCGTTTTCATCTGTTGCATAGCACACATAACGGGCGCGTTCAATCTGCCGGGGCGTCGTTGTCCGGTGGCATGGCGGCGATCGATCTGACCTTCAGATGCAGCGCCGCCTTGGCGAGCAGGTGCGCGGAGACCGGCGCGGTAATGAACAGGAACAGCGTGACCAGTACCTCGTGCAGGCTGACGCCCTCGTCGTGCATGCTGAAGTACAGGGCGGAGGCGATCAACAAGCAACCGACGCCCAGCGTGGTGGCCTTGGTGGGGCCATGCAGGCGGGTGTAGAAGTCGGCGAGGCGCGCCAGGCCCAGCGAGCCGATGAAGGTGAAAATCGCGCCGGTGAGAATCAGCACGGAAAGCAGGATGTCGATCATGGCTGGCCGGTCCTCATTCGATGATGTCGCCGCGTAACAGGTACTTGCACAGCGCTACGGTGCCGACGAAGCCCATCATCGCGATCAAAAGCGCCGCCTCGAAATAGATCGCGCTGCCCAGATGGATGCCGAGCAGCACCAGCAGCGCGATGGTGTTCACGTACAGGGTGTCGAGCGCGAGAATGCGGTCGGGCGCGTCGGGGCCGCGCAGCAGGCGCCAGAAGCTCAGCAGGAAGGCCAGGCTGACCAGCGCATAGGCGATCGGGATGACGGTCATCAGCATGTTCAATCCTCCTGTTCGAAGATTTTTTTCAGCGGCGTCTCGTAACGCTGCTTGATTTCGGCGACCAGTGCGGCGGCATCGCCCGTATCCAGCGTGTGCACGATCAGCGTGCGCTTGTCCGCACTCAGGTTTGCCGACACCGTGCCCGGCGTCAGCGAGATGGTGTTGGCCAAGAGGCTGATGGCGAGATCGCTCCTGAGCGCCAGCGGCACCGCGACGAAAACGGGGCGCAGTCGGGTCGGCCCCCGCAGGATCAGGTACGCGACTTGAAAGCTGCCGCGCACGATGTCGATGACGAACACGCCGAGGAAACGCAACAGGGTGAGCGGGTGGCGGATGCGGATCTGCTCCGGCCAGAAGCGCGAAGTGGCGAAGGGAATCAGCCAGCCGAGCAGCGCGCCCAGCACGACATGTCCGGCCGACAGCTGGTTGACCAGCAGCAGCCACAGGAAAGCGAGGGTGACGCTCAGCAGGGGGTGCGGCAACAGACGTCTCATGGCGTGGTTCCCAGCACGGCTTCGATGTACTGCTGCGGCTGCAGCAGCTGCGCCGCAGTGGCCTGAGCATAGCCGGACAGCGGCCCCGCCCAGACCACCAGGCCTGCGATCAGCAGCAGCAGGCCGGCAACGGGTGCCAGTGCGGCGGCAGTGGGCGCTGTCAATGTGGCTGGATCATGCGAGGTATGGGTGCGATAGAACAGCAGGCTGCCGCTCCTCGCCAGCGCGATCATGCCCATCAGGCCGGTGAGCAATACGATGCTCCAGACCCAGGGCATCAGCGGCGAGTCGAGCGCGGCCTTGAGCAGCATGAACTTGCCGAGAAAACCCGACAGCGGCGGCAACCCGACAATGGCCACGGCGGCGACGAAGAACAGCCCGCCCAGCACGCGCGCGCCCGGCATTTCAGGGCCGGATTCGAAGCGGTCGGCGAATTCGCCGCGCGCCCGGCTGATCGCATCGGCCAGCAGGAACAGCGCGGCCGCGGCGAAGACGGAGTGCGGCAGGTAGTACAGGCCGGCGGCGATTGCATCGGTGCTGCCGAGGCCGAAGGCCAGGAGCAGGCTGCCGATCGAGGCCACCACCAGGTAGGCCGCCTGCTGCTGCAGCGTGGTGCTGGCCACCGCGCCGAGCATGCCGAGGGTGAGCGTTGCCAGCGCCAGCGGGGCGAGCCAGGGATCGAGCAGGTGGGCGACCGGTCCGGCGTCGTCGCCGAACATCAGCGTGTAGACGCGCAGGATGCAATAGGCGCCGACCTTGGTCATGATGGCAAACAGCGCCGCCACCGGCACGCTGGTGTGGGCGTAGGCGGCGGGCAGCCACAGATACAGCGGCAGCAGCGCGGCCTTCAGCGCAAACACCGCGAACAGCAGCAGGCCGGCGGATTGCACCAGCGCCAGGTTGTCCGGCGGCGTGGCTGCGAGCTTCACCGCGAGGTCGGCCATGTTGAGCGTGCCGGTCACCCCATACAGGGTGCCGACGGCGAACAGGAACAGCGTCGAGCCGACCAGGTTGATGACGACGAAATGCAGCCCCGCCTTCACCCGCAGGCGGCCGCCGCCGTGCAGCAGCAGGCCATAGGAGGCGAGCAGCAGAATCTCGAAGAAGACGAACAGGTTGAACAGGTCGCCGGTGAGGAAGGCGCCGTTCAGACCGAACAGCTGCAACTGGAACAACACATGGAAGTGGCGGCCCTGCGTGTCGCTGCCGCGAATCGCGTAGAGCAGCGCGAACACCGCCAGCAGGGCAGTCGTCAGCAGCATCCACGCCGCCAGGCGGTCGACCACCAGCACAATGCCGTAGGGCGCGGCCCAGTTGCCGAGCGCGTAGACCAGATGGGTGCCGTCGGCGGCGGCTTGCAGCAGCGCGATCGCCAGCGGGATCAGCGCCAGCGCCGCGACGAGGCTGACGCCGCGCTGCACCGCCAGGCTGCGGCCGCGCAGCCCCAGCAGAACGATGCCGGTGATGAGCGGCAGCAGCACCGGCAGGATGGGCAAATGAGCGAGCCCGTTCATCGATGCCGCGCCTCATGGTGGTGGTGGCCGTCGACGTGGTCGTTGCCGAGCTCGGCGCGCGCCTTCAGCGCCAGCACGATGACAAACGCGGTCATGCCGAAGCTGATAACGATGGCGGTGAGCACCAGCGCCTGCGGTAGCGGATCGGTGTAGCCCTCGGCCGCCGCACTGATCACCGGCGGTACGCCGATGGCGAGCCGGCCCATGACGAACAGGAACAGGTTGACGGCGTAGGACATGAGAGTGAGCCCCAGCACCACCGGAAAGGTCTGGCCGCGCAATGCGAGAAACACGCCGCCCGCGGTGAGCACGCCGATGACCAGGGCAATCAATATTTCCATCAGTGTTTTTCCCGGTGTTTGGGCAGGGCGTGATGCACGCCGCCGAGGTTGACCAGGATCATCAGCGTGGCGCCGACGACGACGAGGAACACGCCGAGGTCGAATGCCATCGCCGAGGCCAGTTCGAAGTCGCCGACGATCGGCCAGTCCAGGTGGCCGTAAGTCGACGTGAGGAAGGGATAGCCGAACAGCCAGCTCGCCAGCCCGGTGAAAACGGCGATCGCCAGTCCCCAGGCGATCAGCGGCTGGCTGTCGGACGCCATGCGCTGGTGTGTCCACACCGCGCCGTTGGCGAGATACTGCACGATCAGCGCCACCGCCGTGATGAGGCCGGCGATGAAGCCGCCGCCCGGCTGGTTGTGGCCGCGCAACAGGATGAACACCGCGACCAGCAGCGCCAGCGGCAGCAGGATACGGGTGAGCGTGGCCATGATGACCGGATGGGCGTCGGCATCCCAGTTCCGCCTGCCGTCGTCGCGATTGGGCGCCGCCAGCGACAAGCCTTGCAGCATTGCCACGATGCCGAGTCCGGCCAGCGCCAGCACGGTGATTTCGCCCAGCGTGTCGTAACCGCGGAAGTCGACCAGAATGACGTTCACCACGTTGCTGCCGCCGCCGCCCGGCACGCTGTTGGCAAGGTAATAGCCGGCGATGGTTTCGTAGGGCCGGGTCAGCACGGCCCACGCCAGCGCGGCGGTGCCGCCGCCCGCCAGCAAAGCAATCACGCCGTCGCGCCAGAGGCGCGCCGGTTCACGCTCGGGCGCGACGTGCTGCGGCAGGAAATAAAGCGCCAGCAGCAGCAGGACAATGGTGACGATCTCGACCGACAGCTGGGTCAGCGCGAGGTCGGGCGCGGAGAACTTGACGAAGGCGAGCGAGACCACCAGTCCCACCACGCCGATGGTGACGATCGCAGTGAAGCGTTGCCGGTGCAGCCAGACGGTGGCCAGCGTGGCGACGATCAGCGCGCCGGCGGCGGTGAGGCTGACGGCGTCGAGCGGCAGGCCGCTGCGATTGCCGGTCAGCGGTGTGCCGCCCGCCAGCCACGGCGCGATCCCCAGCAGCAGCGCGGTCGCCAGCAGGAAGAACACCTGGCGCTGCAGCGAACCGGTGTCGACCAGGCGGGTGATTAAGCGCGACAGGGCGAACAGCCCATCCTGCAATCCGTTGAAGATCACGCGCGCGTCGAGCCGGCCGAGGCCGCGATCGTGCCAGGCGAACAGCGGGCGGCGCACCAGATAAATAAGCGAACCGCCCACCAGCGCGATCAGGCTCATGAACAGCGCCGGATTGACGCCGTGCCACAGCGCCAGGTGGTAGTCGGGCAGCGGCGTCTGCAGCGTGCTCTGCGCCGCCACCGCCAGCAGCGGCGCCACGGTGAGCGCGGGCGCGACGCCGACCACCAGGCACAGCACCACCAGGATTTCCACCGGGACCTTCATCCAGCGCGGCGGCTCGTGCGGTGTACGCGGCAAATCTACCGGTTCACCGTTGAAGAACACGTCGTGGATGAAGCGCAGCGAGTAGGCTACCGCCAAGGCCCCGGCCAGCGTCGCCAGCGCGGGCAGCAGCCAGCCGCCGATATAGCCCTCGGAAATCTCCATCGCTTCGACGAAGAACATTTCCTTTGAAAGAAAGCCGTTCATCAGCGGCACCCCGGCCATCGCCGCGGCGGCGACCATCGCCAGCGTCGCGGTGTGGGGCATGAACCGCCACAGGCCGTGCAGCCGCCGCATGTCGCGCGTGCCCGTCTCGTGGTCGATGATGCCGGCGGCCATGAACAGCGAGGCCTTGAAGATGGCGTGGTTGATGATGTGGAACACGCCGGCCACGGCCGCGAGCGGCGTCGACAGGCCGAACAGCAGCGTGATCAGGCCGAGGTGGCTGAGGGTCGAATAGGCGAGCAGGCCTTTGAGGTCGTGCTTGAACAGCGCGACATAGGCGCCGAGCAGCAGGGTGGCCATTCCCGCGCTGGAGACCAGCCAGAACCATTCCGGGGTGCCCGACAGCGCCGGGAACAGGCGGGCCAGCAGGAACACGCCGGCCTTCACCATGGTCGCCGAATGCAGGTAGGCCGACACCGGCGTGGGCGCGGCCATCGCGTGCGGCAGCCAGAAGTGGAAGGGGAACTGCGCCGACTTGGTGAACACGCCGAGCAGGACCAGCAGCAGCGTCGGCAGGTAAAGCGGATGCGCGCGGATCAGGTCGCCCGAGGCGAGCACCACGGACAACTCGTAGCTGCCGACGATGTGGCCCAGCAGCAGGAAGCCGCCCAGCAGCGCGAAGCCGCCGGCGCCGGTCACCGCCAGCGCCATGCGCGCGCCGTGGCGGGCTTCCTCGCGGTGCTGCCAGTAGCTGATCAGCAGGAAGGACGACAGGCTGGTCAGCTCCCAGAAGATCAGGAGCTGGATCAGGTTTTCAGACAGTACGATGCCGAGCATCGAACCCATGAACAGCATCAGGTAGGAATAGAAGCGCCCCATGCTGTCCCGTTCGGACAGGTAGTAGCGGGCGTACAGCACGATCAGCAGGCCGATGCCGAGAATCAGCCCGGCGAACAGCAGTGCCAGGCCGTCGAGGCGGAACGCGAGGTTGAGACCCAGCGCGGGCAGCCAGTCGTGCTGCTGGATCAGCGTGGCGCCGTCGAATGGCAGGTGCAGCGAAGGCGCCAGCCAGACCATGGCCGCCAGCGTGACCGCGCCCGCCGCCCAGGCCGAATGCACGCGTCCGAAACGGGATGCCAGCGCAACCAGGGCTGCGCCCATGAAGGGGGTCAAAACAGCAAAGAAAAGCGTCATCGAACGGGTGTCAGGATGCCAACCGGCGGGTGGCCGAAAAATGCGGCCATTCTAACGTGACTTGGCGCCGCCATGAGTCCAAGTCGCGCGGCCTCAGTCGAAGCTGGGGTGCTGGGCCGACGGCCGGTCGAGGTGATAGCCCTGCGCCATGTCGACGCCGAAGTCGCGCAGCATGTCGAGGGTGGCGGCGTCCTCGACGAACTCGGCCACGGTGACCTTGCCGAGCCCGCGGGCGACGTCGATCATGGCTTTGACGAAAGCCTGGTTATCGCGGTTGTTCGGCAGGTCGCGGATGAACATGCCGTCGATCTTCAGGATCTGCGCGCCGAGGTATTTCAGGTAGGCGAAGGTGGAAAAGCCGGAACCGAAATCGTCGAGGCAGATCATGCAGCCAGTCTGCTGCAGTGCCTCGATAAAGCGCTGCGCGTCCTGCATCTCGGAGACGGCGGCCGTCTCGGTCAGTTCGATGATCAGCCGCTTCGGTGCGACGCCGTGCTGTTCCAGCGCTTCGTGGATGTAGCGCGGCAGGCTCGGTTCGTCGAAGCTGCGGCCGGAGACATTGACCGCCAGCGCCGCCAGATCGGGGTGCTGCGCCAGGATCTCGATGCTGCGCCAGATCACCCAGCGGTCGATTTCGAGAATCTGGCCGGTTTTCTCGGCAACCGGGATGAACTGCCCCGGCATGATCAGGCGCCCGGCTTCCTGCGGATCCCGCATTCGTACTAGCGCTTCCAGGTGGCTCAGGCTGCCGTCGCGGGTGTGATAGATGCCCTGGAAGTGCAGCTCCAGCCCGTCCTGCTCGAGCGCCTGCGCGATGCGGCTGCGCCAGGTCATGCGCGCCAGCATCGCCTCGGTGGTGTTGCGACTGGCGTCGTACACGGCCCAGGTGTTCTTGCCGCTGCCCTTGGCCTGATACATGGCGGTGTCGGCATGGGCCACCAGGTCTTCGGCGTTGTCGCCGTGCTGGGGGAACAGCGCGATGCCGATGCTGGCGGTGAGGCGCAGGTTGCTGCCGCGAAAGCGGAAGGGGATGGCGGAAATGGCATGCACGACCCGCTCGGCCAGCTGCGTCGGCTCGTCGCCATGGATCATCTCGACCAGGATGGCGAATTCGTCGCCGCCCACGCGCGCGAACATCTCGCCGCCGCGCACCAGGCTGGCCACTTCGCCCGCCGCGCGCAGCAGCACGGTGTCGCCGGCGCGGTGGCCGAAGGTGTCGTTGATGTACTTGAATTCGTCAAGATCGAAATACAGCAGGCCGAAGCGCGCGCCGCTGCGCGACGAGGCACCGACCATGCGCTCCAGGTGCTCCTGGAAGCGGTGGCGGTTATGGAGGCCGGTCAGGGCGTCGTGTTCCGCCAGGTAGATAAGCTGCTGCGCGGTCTGGCGCTCGTGGGTGATGTCCTCGTAGAGCCACAGCCGGCCGATGACGCGGCCGTCCGGGTCGGACACCGGATACGACAGCTGGGTGAGGATGCGTCCGTCGTAGAGGTCGACCTCGAAGCGCTCGCTGATCTCGTGGGTGTCGAGCACGTGCAGGATGTGCCTGGAGGCGTGGTCGGGGCGCGCCAGGCGGTGGGTCGAATGGTCGAGCACAACCTGGGTGGGCAGGCCCACCAGATCGACGTCTTCCTTGATCGCCCACATATGGCGGAAGGAGGGGTTGACGTATTCGACCCGATTGTCGCGATCCTCGAACAGGATGCCGATGCTCATGCCCGACAGCAATGCCGCCATGCGTCCCTGCTCGCGCTGGCTCAGGACCAGCAATTCACGCTGGCGCTGCTCGGCGGCGCGCAGCTCTTGCAGGCTGCGCGCCAGTGCCATTTCGGTCTGCTTCTGCTCGGTGATGTCGAAGATGACGCCGTGCCACAGCACGCTGCCGTTGGGCAGCCGTTCCGGCGAGGCGCGGCCCTCCACCCAGATTTCGCCCTTGACGGGATGGTTGACGCGGTATTGCGCATGCCAGGGGGCGAGCTCACCCGCCGAGGCCTGGATGCTGGCGGCGACACGCCGGATGTCGTCGGGATGGCCGGTCTCGAACACGAAGCCGGCGTCGGCGGCGACCTCGTCCGGCGCCACGCCGTAGATGTCGCGGATGCCCTCGCTGGCATAGGGAAAGCATGACGAGCCGTCGGCGCGCAGCTGGTATTGATAGATCATGCCAGGTGCATTGCGGCCGATCTTGCTGAGCCGCGACAGCAGCTCGGCTTGTGCGGTGATGTCGGTCGCTACGCCAAGAAAGCCGGTGATGACGCCGTCCTCGTCGCGCAACGGGGTCACCCCCACGTTGACGGTCAGGCGGATGCCGTCGGCGCACACATAGGTCCATTCACGCGGAATCGAATCGCCGCGGCGGGCCGGTTCGAGGAATACCTCCATCCCTTGCAGCGGGCGGCCGTACGCCCGGCTCAGCGCCACCGCACGCGCGGCGATCTCGGCTGCGTCGTGCAGGGGCACCGGGGTCTGCCTGCCAACCATGTCCTGCGCACGGTAGCCGAGCATCTGCTCGGCGCCGCGGTTGAACAGGGTGATCAGCCCGTGCGCGTCGGTGGCGATGATCGCGACCTCGGTTGCGGCGTCGATGACTGCCTGCAACTCGCGGCGCGCGGCCCGGGTGGCGTCCTCGGCCGCCCGCCGCGCGGTGATGTCCTGCGCCATGCCGGACATCTGCAGCGGCCGGCCGTCTGCCGCGCGCCGCACTTCGCCGCGCGCGGCCAGGAAGCGCACTGCACCGTCGGTGCGAACGATGCGAAATCCGGTTTCAAACGGTGCGCCATCGTTGACCGCATGCCCGATCAGGGCGAGCACCCGCTCGCGATCCTGCGGGTGGAGCATCCGGGCAAACAGGTCGAAAGTGGGCGTGATCGCGCCGGGTTCGTAACCGTGGATGTGGAATTGTTCGTCCGACCAGTCGAGGGCGCCGGACTCGATATCCCATTCCCAGCTGCCCAGATGCGCCATGCCCTGGGCCAGATTGAGCCGGCGCGTGCTTTCCAGCAGCCGGTTTTCCGCCTGGATGCGTTCGCTGAGGTCGACGAAGGAACTCATCATGCAGACCGGTTTGCCGGCGTCGTCGAACACCATGTTGGCCGATAGCTGCAGGTCCATCAATGAGCCGTCGGCGCGGCGCGCGCGCAGTTCGCCCTGCCAGCTGCCGTGCTGCTGCAGCGCATCCACGACGGCCTGGGCCGCCTGCGGGTCTTCCCAGAATTCGATCGGCGAACGGCCGATCGCGTCCTGCGCCCCGTCCAGTTGCCAGAGCCGGACGAAAGCGGGATTCACATAACTGAGTGTGCCGTTGAGACCCACCATGGCAATGGCGCTGATCGAGGATTCAATGGCGGCCTCCTTGATGCGCAGATCCTCGTTGGCCTGAACCAGCGCGGTGGCATCGGTGATGTGGCCTTCCAGGAAGCGCAGCCTGCCGCCCTTGTCGAAGATGCCGCGACCACATTCGTACGCCCAGATCAACCCGCGATGGCGCGTGCGCAGCCGGTAAGACAGCTCGAAATCGCGCCGCTCCTCCAGCGCTTTCTGTACCTCGGCCCAAACCCGCGGGGCGTCGTCGGGATGGATCAGGCTGCCCACGGTCACGCCGTTGCATTCGCGAAATTCGTCAGCCGTATAGCCGCACAGTTGCTTGACGTTGCCCGACAGATCAACCAGCGACCAGTCGGGATCATTGTTGCAGCGATAGACGAAGCCATTGACGGAGTCGAGCGTGCGTTTCAGATCCTCGCTTCTGCGGGTGGTCGACAGACGCATCAGGGCGATCAGGGACAGGGTGGCCGCCACTGCGAAAATGGCTTGCAGCAGCTGGATCGGCAGCCCGGTGGCGGCAAAGAAATCCGCCGTGTTGGGGAGCCAGGCGGGCAGGGCGGCATCCTCGGCAGGGATGAAGGGCGTCAAGGCGCCATAGCCCAGAAAGGCGGTTGCGAGAACGCCGAGCCACGTCACGAATCCGCGCGACACACCCGCCTCCGGCCGTGCCTGGCTGCGCAGCAGTAGGAGCAGGGCAAGGCCAGTGAACAGTGCGCCTGGCAGGCCAATGAAGATGCGCGACCCGATCGCCAGCCCGGCCAGCGGATCGGCTGCCGCCAGCGTCAGCGCGGCGACGCCCAGACCGGCCATTCCAAATAGCCATACCGGTTGCAGGCGGCTTGAGACCTGTGCAAGCGTGCGGCGGCCGAATTCCAGCAGGGGCAGATAGGAGACGGTCAGCAGCAGGATGCTCGCGTCGGCGAGCCAGGGAGCAGGGTTATGCAGTCGTTCCCATTCGAGGAATTCGAGCACCCCATGCAGCATGCCGAAGACAGCCAGCAGCCACAGGTCGCGGGCGAAGCGCAGCGTCGTGTCCTGTCTGGGCAGCACATAGGCCACCACGCCCAGCACAATGAAAGCCAGACCGTAAACCTGGAAGATCAACCCCAGATGGGCCAGGGTCCAGCCGTTCACGAATGTGTGGCCCTGCAGCAGATGACCGATGACCGGGACAAGAGGCAGAGCGGGAAATGGACGGGCAAGCGCAGGGATGGCAGATGTGCGGGTATCGAAACCGGGGCTTTCATCGCGCGGGCGCCCATCAGGAAAAATGATTCGAACCGCACGTTACCTTGCCGCGGCAAAAGGGGTCAAGAGGGTTACCTGTTCGGCACGCCGGCCTGCGCCGGACCTGCGCCGGAGGGAAATACTTGCGCATGCAATTTGTTTTGTGCAAACATAAAAAGGCATTTCGCTTGCGGCCCGTTCTGGCCCTCGGCGCTCGTTCGGGCCAATGCACATTCCCGTGCGGCCGCGCGTCGCCCATCCGGTTTTCCAACGGCGCGCGATGTCCAGGCATCTTTTGCAGCACGGGGATGTCCGCCGTCGGCTTTTACCGAAAAAGGAAATGGCTTGAAACGATCCCTCCTGCAGCTTGCTGCAACCGGCTGCCTGGCGTCATCGGCCTCACTGGCCGACACCGTCAGCCTCACCAACGGCGACCGGCTGAGCGGCACCCTCGTCCGCATGGAAGCCGATTCGCTGGTGTTCGAAACGCCTTACGCAGGCAAGCTCAAGCTGCCCTGGGCGCAGGTGAGCCGGATCGGGACGGACGCGCCGGTGCGGGTGCGGCTGGCCGACGGTACCGAACTTGACGGCCAGTTGCGTGCCGCGGACGCGCGGCAGACGCGCATCCGCATCGGCAGCCTGGCGGAAACGCTGCCGCTGGCGCTCGACCGTATTGCCGCGATCAACCCGCCGCGGCATCCCGACAAGACGGTGATGAGTGCGCGGGTCTCGCTCGGCGGCAGCCATGCCCGGGGCAATACCGATGCGCAGACCCTGCATCTGGGCGGCGAGTGGGTGGCGCGCAATCCGTCCCAGCGCGTCACCCTCGACGCCGAACTCAACGAAGCCTCGCAGGACGGGGCGAACACGGCGTCGAACTGGCGCGCGGGCCTGAAATACGACCATTTTCTCAAGCAAAAGACCTATTGGTACGCCAGCACCCGCTTCGATCACGACGGCCAGGCCGACCTCGATCTGCGCAGCACGCTGGGTGTGGGCGTCGGCCGCCAGTTCGTCGATCGCGATGACCTGAAATTCGCGCTGGAAGGCGGCCTGAGTCTGGTGAACGAGGATTACGGCAGCGCGCCTGACGAACGGTTTCCCGGTGCGCGCTTCGGCCTCAAGTACGAGCAGGCCTTCTGGCAGGAGCGGCTGAAGCTGTTCCACAACAGCGATGTGCTGCTGAGCCTGGAATCGCTGGCCGATTATCTCTACCAGAGCCGCACCGGCGTGCGGGTGCCGATGGGCAATGGGATCAGCCTCGGCACCCAGGTGAATGTCGATTACGACGCGGTACCGGCGGCAGGCAAGGAAACCACCGACACGGCGCTGATCTTCAATCTGGACTACGCACTCTGAAGCCTGTCGGAACACCCGGCGGACCGAATGATCGGATAAGGCGAGAGTGCAAATCATTTTTTAGAGGTTTGAATCATGAACATCTTGAACGTAGCGGCCGTCATGCATCGATCGGCCGACGCTCCCCAACCCCATGCGCAATCGGTGGTGGCCTTTGGCGAAACGCTGGTCGATCAGTCCCCCGATCACAGCGTGCTGGGCGGCGCGCCGTTCAACGTGGCGTGCCACCTTGGCGCGTTGGGGGCGCATCCGGTGTTGATGACGCGCGCCGGCAAGGATGCGCCGGGCGAGCAGCTGCAGCAGACAATGAGCGAACGCGGGCTGGACAAGCGCGGCCTGCAGCGTGACCCGGCGCGCCCGACCGGGCGACTCAAGTTGACTGAGACGGCCACCGGCCGCCTGTCCGGCCTCCCTTCCGATCAGGCCTACGAACACATCCACGCCGGCCTGGCCCGCATGGTGGGGCTGCTGGTGCATCCGGCGATGGTCTACTTCGGCACGCTGTCGCAGCGCGGCGAATCGCGCCGTGCGTTACGCGAACTGCTGGGTGCGGTCGACAGCCGCGTATTCCTGGATGTCAATCTGACCGATCCGTGGGTGGACGCCGACACCTTGCGCAGGTCGCTGCAGCAGGCCAGCGTGGCCAAGCTCAACGAAGCGGAACTGACCCGCGTCGGCAATTTCCTTTCGCTGGAGGGCGCCACCCCGGAAGCCCGCGCGCGGGAACTGGTGACGCGCTTCGGTCTGGAACGCGTGGTGATCACGTTTGGCGCGTCTGGCGCCTGGACGCTCGACGCGGCCGGCAGCATCGTGTCGGTGGCGGGCAAGCCGTTGCCCCAGATCGTCGATACCAGCGGTGCGGGCGACGGCTTTGCCGCCGTTTTCATTCTCGGCACACTGCGCGGCTGGCCACCGGCCGAGCGGCTGGCACGCGCCGATGCCTTTGCCCGCGCCCTGTGCCAGATCCGCGGCGCAGTGCCGGCCTCGCAGGATTTTTACACTCCTTTCATCCGCGACTGGCAGCTCTGAACCGGTTGGTTCAGGCGTGATCTCGCGCTGGAAAAACCTGTGGGTGGCAAGCGGATATGCCGGTCAGCTGTGCGGGCCGCCGCAGCCGCTCCTTGCCGATTGTTACGTCATGCTTACAGGGTTTTCTCACAGCTGAGACATTCTTGCTTTCGCCCGAACGCTGCGTATAACAAATTGATTTGTAAGTGATATTTGCTTATTTTCGATTTTTGGCGCGCCGGCTGTCAAAAATGTGGGACAGCTTGCCAGTGAAACCCCGGACTTCCGTCCTCTGTTGTTGCTAGAAACCTCTTTTGTTTCAATTAGATAGTCATGCTGGCACACGCCTTGCGTTTGTGGCGGTGAAGTCTGTTTTCTGTGGCTTCGTCTTTTTGAACTCACTCAACTTAAATGGAGGTTTCATCATGAATAAAACATTGCTCTCAACAGCCATCGCATTGTCACTCGGGGTCTCAGCGCAAGCCTGGGCCAACCCCACCACCAATAACACGGCCGATACGAACGACTCAATTACGCAGTCCGCTACCGCAAACTCCGACCAGAGTGCGCAAACGGGTGCTGCGGCGAACGAGTATTCAACTGCATCCCTGGACAGCAGTGTCGACAACAGCGACAACAGCGATAACAGCAACAACAGCGACAACAGCACCGAGACCCACGCCAACACTGACGACAATAGCGACAACAGCACCAACCTGGCCGACAGCCAGAACAACAACAGTGACAACAGTGACAACAGTGACAACAGCGATAACAGCAACAACAGCACCAACCTGGCCGATAGCCAGAACAACAACAGTGACAACAGCGATAACAGCGACAACAGCGATAACAGTACCAACACTGCCCAGAATGGTATGGGCGCCATGGCCAGTGATGCTTCCACAGCCACCCAGAACAATGACTCAAACAATCCCACTGTGATGGCAACCACCACGCTGAATGGCTCGGTCTACGACAACGCCGTATCTGATATTGGCAACGACGCCTTCGGTGGCGGGACGGCCGGCGATGGCGGCATGGGCGGGAACAGCGGCGATGCCGATCAGGATGTCAGCAGCGGGGCCACCGGTGCCAATGGCGGAGACGGCGGTAGCGGTTATGCACAATCGTATGGTGGTGACACCTTTGCTGGTGACGCCGGCAATGGTGGCGAGGGCGGCCATGGCGGCGAGGCCTGGGGCGGCACTGGCGGCGACGGCGATGGCGGCGCAGGCGGCAGTGGCGGCAACGGCGGATCTGCTGCGGGCGGCGACGGCGGCTCGGGCGGCGACGGCGCCATGGGTCATGGCGGTTCCGGCGGCTCCGGCGGCAGTTCCGGCGATGTGACGGGAGGATCGGGCTACGGCGGTGATGGCGACGGCGGCTCCGGTGGCTCCGGCGGCAGTTCCGGCGATGTGGTGGGTGGCTCCGGCTCCGGCGGCTCCGGCGGCTCCGGCGGCAGCAACGGCGATGCTATTGGCGGCCTCGGCACCGGCGGCTTTGGCGACGGCGGCTCTGGTGGCGACGGCGATGAGGGCGGCATGGGCCATGGCGGCGACAGCGCCAGCACAAGCGCCGGTGGGTCCTCCAGCGCCGACGGCGGCTTTGCCAGCGCCGACGAAAATGGCAATGATGGCACCGCCATCGGCGGCGCAGGTGGCGGCTCCACTGGCGGCAGCACTGCCAGCACCGACACGGGCGGCAACGGTACCGGCGGGGCTGGCGGGACTGGCGCCGCCGGCGCGACCGGCACTGGCGCAGCGGGTACCGGCGCAGCGGGCACCAATGCCGCAGGCAATGGCGCAGCAGGCGCTAGCGGAACGGGTGCAGCAGGCACCAGCACTGCAGGTAATGGCGCGGCAGGCGCAACTGGCACCGGCGCCACCGGCACCGGCGCCACCGGCACCAGCATGGGCGGCGCGGGCGCAGTAGGCGCGACCGGCACCGGCGGCGCAGGCGGCACCGGCGCGGTTGGCGCGACCGGCACCAGCACCGGCGGCGCCGGCGCAGCGGGTGCGACCGGCACTGGCGGCACCGGTGAAGGCGGCATGGCTGGCGCCGGTGCGACCGGCGGCGCCGGTGGCACCGGCGGCACAAGCGGCGACGGCGGTGCTGCCACTGCCAGCGGCGACGGCGGCGCCGGCGGGCTGGGCGGCAGCGCTGACAGCAGCGCCATGGCCTCTGCCACCACGGGCAATGGCGGTGTGGGCGGCAACGGCGGCGACTCGCTTGGCGGCAACGCCGGTATGTTCGATGCCTCCAACTCCATTGATGGCAGCCTGTCGAATGGCGCGGGGATCATTACCGTCAGCCAGAACAGCGGGATGAATTCCCTGACGCAACAGGGCATCACCGTGCAGGCCAACCTGACGGTTCAGTAAGAACCAGGGCTATCCCCCGGGGCCTGTGCTCCGGGGGCGTCCAGCGGAGAATCCATCATGAAACGCCAAAGCTTGTATTTCCTGTATTCCATTGTCTTGTTATCAGCAAATGGTGCGCCGCCATGGGCCGACCCAACATGGGCTGACCAGGGCGCAGTTCCGTCTGTTTCCGATCAGGACGTGTCGATGTTCGGGTCGGCTGCCATCGCGGATGAGCAACTGGACCAGTTGCGCGGACGACAAACGGTTTTCAACAGCAACGATGTGGATGGCCAGTTGTACAACAACGAGGCGGTGTCCAATGTCACCGGCAGCAATTTCGTCACCGACGGCTCCTTTTCGGGCATGTCGGGCTTTTCGACCGTCATTCAGAATTCGGGCAATAACGTCCTGATTCAGAACGCCACTGTTCTGAATCTGCAATTTCAGCAGTAACAAAGGAGGTCACCGATGCATATCGCGGGCAGCCTGCTTCTGGTCGTCCTGTCGGCTACTTTCCTCACGGCCAGGGCCGGCGAGGTGATGGTCCCCGACATGGGGGGCGGCTTGTTGAATGTAAAAATCACCAGTCTCAAAGAGCGCCGCTTTAGCACCACCATCCGCCAGCAGCACGACTACAGCTGCGGCTCGGCCGCACTGGCCACCTTGCTGACCTACCAGTACGACCATCCGGTCGACGAAGTCACCGTTTTCAAGGCGATGTGGGAGACGGGCGACCAGGCCAAGATCAGCCGTGAAGGGTTTTCACTGCTCGACATCAAGCACTACCTGGAAGGCATCGGTTATTCGGCGGACGGCTACACGGCACCGCTGGAGAAACTCGCATCGGTGGGGATTCCCGCCATCGTGTTGATCCGCGACAACGGCTACAACCATTTCGTCGTCGTCAGGGGCATCCGGGACGGCAAGGTGGCGGTCGCCGACCCGTCGATGGGTGCGCGTGTCATTCCCCTGGCGCAGTTCAAGAAGATGATGCTCAACCGCATCCTCTTCGTCATCAACGGCCGCAAGGAACAAGTCGCTTTCAACCGGGCAGCGGACTGGAAAACTCGGGAGAAAGCCCCCATTGGCGCCGCCCTCGGAACGGATCACCTGGCCAGTTCGATCCTGCTGCGCCGTTCGCTGAGTGATTACTAGGCTCTGGAGACAATCATGGCTATTGCTACACCACTACAAACCGCGTGTGCGGGTGCGTTGCTGGCCCTGGCGCCGATGCAGGGCGTGTTGGGCGCCGGCCTGGAAGCCGGCGATTTCGAGGGCTATCCCGTGGTCAGCAATCAGGCGTTGGCGGGTTTGCGCGGCGGATTCGAACTGAATGTCGGCGGGCAATTGCTCTCCCTGGCGTTCAGCCTGGAACGTGTCAGTTTCCTGAACGGCGAGTTGTTGACCCGGACCCGCATCACGGTGCCGGACATCGCCGCTGCGATCCTGTCGCCGCAGAGTGTTTCGGTCACAGCTTATGCTGCGCCACCCGTCTCCGGCGAGGCGGCCGGCAATCCGGACAGCCCGCCGCCGCAGATTGCCAGCGTCAGCGTGCCGGACCAGGATACGGGCAGTCATGTCACGCTGATCCAGAATGGTGCCGGCAACAATGTGGCGCTGCCTGCCCAGGTGAACCCGGATGTGAGCCAGCCCCAGCAGGTGACCCAGCCCCAGCAGGTGACCCAGCCCCAGCAGGTGACCCAGGATGTGAACCAGCAGGTAAATCAGCAGGTAAATCAGCAGCTAAATCAGCAGCTAAATCAGCAGGTAAACCAGCAGGTAAACCAGCAGGTGAATCAGCAGGTGAATCAGCAGGTAAACCAGGCACTGCAGGCCGCGCAGGCGCAGATTCTGCAGGCCTATAACCAGGTTACGGTCATCCAGAACAGCCTGGATAACCAGATCATCCAGAACATGACCACGCTCAATATCACCTTGTCCAACGCGGCACTGGCGCGGGCGGTCGAGTTGAATGCCGGCTTGGCGAAAGTGTTGAATATGCCGGTCGTGCTGCCTCAATGATTGATCGAGGTGGACAGGCAAAAAATCGATGCGATGCAGCGCTTGAGCCCGCCCCCGGCGGGCTCAAGCAACGCTGGATCAGAACGTGTAGGGCATCCGAAGGGTGAATTGGGTATCAGGCGAGTCATCCGTCAGGCCGGCCCCGATCGACAGGCTCAGCGATGTGTTCTTGTTGAGGCGATACGCATAGCCCAATAGCAAGCTCGCCGTCTGCAGGCTGGTCGTGCCCACGGTAATGTCACCATCCGTCTTGGTCTTGCCGATCCAGGTGTGCTCGTAGCCGATGCTGAATGAACTGCGTTCGTTCAGCCCCAGTCCCATACCGAAGTTGATTCCGACCGCGTCGCCGGGATCGACCTCCCCGACAAAGCTGCTTTCAACCCCTTCAAGCGATTTGTTGACGTCGCGCTTGATGTTCCATTGATAGTTGATGCCACCGAAGAATACCGCCGGATCGGTGGGGTAAATCATGCTCAGGCTGGGTTGCAGCGAATAGAAGCCCGACCCGGTGGGCAGCGATGTCTGCAGGGATGGGAGACTGGGACCGGCCGACAGATAGCCGACTTCAAACGGATCCTCGCCGGTACGGGTTTTGAGGCGCAGGCCGCCGATGAAATAGGGATTGCCCGGCTTCGGCACGTTGAGCTGGTAGCGGCCGGCCAGTTCGATATCGCCCAGTCCGGAGCCATCGGCGTTGAATACGATGGCGGCACTTGAGGGCGCCAGGTCGATCGGACGGCTGACGGTGTCGTCATTGCGGTAAACATATGGAACCCGCCCCTCGATTTCCAGCCGGTTGGTCAGGCCGTAGCGTGCAGTCAGACCGGCTACCGCGGTGGTGCGATGGACGGTGCGCACATCGATCAGGCCGATGACCAGGGCGGGAATAATGGTGTAGCCGACGATGGAAACCCGGTCCGAGGAGGAATATGAGTACTGCAGCGAGGGTTCCAGGGTGAGACGGCCGCGTGGCGAGAGCACGCCAGGCTGTTCAAACAGGGGCGCGATTGCAGGGGGACGGCTGTCTTCCTGGACGGGCGCCTGGCCGACCGGGCGACCGGTGGGGGGCGCGTCAGCCTGGCTGACACGGGTTGCCGGCTGCGCCCTGCTTGCCGCCTGGGCAGGCTTTGCGGGCGCGGTCGCCAGTTGTTTTTGCAAGGCTTCCAGTTTTTTTTCCAGGGCGTCGAGATGTCGGTTCGATTCGTCTATCCGGCGTTGCTGTTCCGCCAGCTTGAGGGCTTGCGCCGCGACCTGCTGGCGCAACTGGCCCAGGTCCGGCTGGGGGGCCGCGGCATCCGGAGGCGCCTGCCGTACGGTTTGAGCATGAACCACCTGCACCCCCAGCATCATCACCAGACCGGCGCGCAGCCAGGTTCTATTTTTTGTCATCATCATGCCCCCTGTCGAAAAGACGCATTCGTTTTGGCCGGCCAGGCTTCCGGGTTTTGATGGCCGGCATTCAACGAGTGTGTGGTCAAAAAACGCTTGTATTCATTCCAGTCTGTTTAGTAGATTTTTGGGGATTTGCACGTTGACTGGCGAACGTGGCGCATTCAGCGTGCGCCGGAATGGCGGGGTGGGGTCAGATGGGCTTGCTTGCCCACGGCAGCCTGCCCTCCGGGATGGCTGGCGACGGCACCTGCTTCAGGATGGCCTTGCCCTTGTAGGGACCGGACAGTTCATAGCGCTCCAGCAGGCGATACAAGGTGGCGCGCGAGACCCCCAGTTCCCGGGCCGCCTCGGACACGTTGTGCTGGCAGCGGCGCAAGGCCGCGCGAATGGCGTCGATTTCAGCTTTGGCGCGCGCGCCATCGAGGGTCGGGCGTCCTGCGCTCGACGCACGCCGCTCCATTCCCAGGTCATCCGGGGTCAGATAGGGATGGTCGGCCATGACCATGCCCTGGCGGATGCGGTTCATCAATTCCCGCACGTTGCCAGGCCAGGCATATTGGTTCATCGCACGCAGGGCCTGCCGGCTGAAGCCTTTGACCTTGCCGCCGTTGTCCCCGGCAAACCGGCCCAGCAGGGCCTGCGCCAGAAGTTCCACATCCCCTTGCCGGTCTCGCAGGGGAGGCGCCTGGAGGTTGACGACGTTCAATCGGTAATACAGGTCTTCCCTGAAACGGCCTTTTGCCACGGCCTCCCAAAGATTGATATGGGTCGCCGCGATCACCCGGACATCCAGCTGGATGGGCTGGTTCGAACCCAGCCGTTCGATCACTCTGTCCTGCAGCACGCGCAGCAGGTTGGCCTGCAGATTGAGGGGCAGGTCGGCAATTTCGTCGAGAAACAGCGTGCCGCCCTGGGCCGCTTCCAGGCGCCCGATCTTGCGTTGATACGCACCGGTAAATGCGCCTTTTTCGTGGCCGAACAGTTCGCTCTGGATGAGATGGGTGGGCAAGGCCCCGCAGTTGACCGCCACAAAGGCATGGTTGCTGCGGGTGGACATATTGTGGATGGCGTGGGCGGCCAGCTCCTTGCCGGTGCCGCTTTCACCGCCGATCAGCACGGGCGCATCCACCTTGCTGGCCTTGCGGAGTGAGCGGGAGAAAGCCAGCATCGCCGGGCTGCTTCCCACAATGCCGTGTTCTTCCAGGGTGTCCGGGCGCGAAGGCAAAGGCTTGAGCAACTGACCCTTGCCCCAGGCGTGCCCCAGGGAAATGGCCAGCCGGTCCTGGTCGACCGGAAGGGTATGGAAATCGTATACCCCCGCGAGAAAATTGCGGAGTTGGGGGGTGGGGCGCCACATCGACTGATCCATCAGTGCAATCCACTGCAGGGATTGCTGTCGTCCCACCAGATCGAACAGCTTGTTGTGGCCGACGCGCTGCAGTTGCATCAGCCCTGCATGAAAGTCCTGCTGCTCGACGAGCGCGGCCAAATCATCCGCATTGGCCGCCCGGTGCAGGGTCCAGCCCCTTGCCTGCAAATAGCCAAAAAGCCTGGTGTGCAGCGCGTCATCCAGCAGCGCCACAACGTCTCGATTTACCGAAGTCATTCGGTGTTTCCTCTCCGGGTGACAACGCACGCGAATGGTTGTTTTTGCCGGGCTCGACGCACGCGCTGAGGGGAATCCCAGTTCTGTTCGGGCCAACCGTGCGAAATTCAGTTGAATGGCCAGCAGCAATGCCTGTATCTGACCTGAGTCTAGGACATCGAAAATGAAAAATGACTGGCGCGGACAATGCGGTGTCGCCCGTCGAACTTTTCGAGCATCGTCGCCTCAGCCTCCAGGTGTTGATATTGCACGCCCATGCCAGCTTTGATTTGGCAGCCTGCAACGATGGGCTTAAACTTGCGCGCTGTTAACAGGCTGGCTTTTCAGGCCTTGTCCCGCGCGCTGATGTTGCCTGGTGCCGCTTGAAACACTAATCAGGCCCTATTCAGACCACGCCCCGCCGCTTCGTTCTCGCCGTGCAGACCCCGCAAAAGGCGTATCGCACATCGCTATTGCCCGCGTGCCCAATACTCTCAAGGAGATCATGAATGGAATTACCTGCCACCTTGCAACAGGCCCTGGGCGACTGGATGTGGCTACTGGAAAGCACGCTTCATGTCGTGATCATTCTGGCGCTGACCTGGCTCCTGATCAGACTGTCGCGCAAGGGTCTGGCGCGGCTGCGGACGCACATGCAGCAGGACCTCGGCGATCGCGAACGGATCAAGCGCCTGGATACGCTGGAACGCGTATTCCGCTATGTCGCCGCCGTGGTCATCACGCTGGTGGGTGGCATGCTGGTGCTCTCCGCGGTCGGCATTTCCATCGCGCCGATCCTGGCCACCGCCGGGGTGCTCGGCATCGCCATCGGCTTCGGCGCGCAAAGCCTGGTCAAGGACTACTTCACCGGCTTCTTCCTGTTGCTGGAAAACCAGGTGCGCCAGGGCGACGTGGTGGAGGTGGCCGGCAAGGGCGGGCTGGTCGAGGAGATGACGCTGCGCTACATCCGCCTGCGCGACTACGAAGGCAGCGTGCATTACATTCCCAACGGCACCATCGACGGCGTCACCAACCGCAGTCGCGGCTTTGCCTTCGCGTTGCTCGACATCGGCGTGGCTTACCGCGAGGACGTCGACGAGGTGTATGCCGTGATGCGCGAAGTGGCCGCCGGCATGCGTGACGACCCCGAGTTGGGCGAGAAAATCGTGGAGGACCTCGAAATCGCCGGCGTCGACAACTGGGCGGATTCGGCCGTCATCATCCGCTGTCGCTTCAAGGTTTTGCCGCTCGAGCAATGGACGGTCCGCCGCGCGTTCCTGTACCGCCTGAAAAAGGCCTTCGACGCCGCCGGCATCGAGATCCCCTTCCCGCATCTCACCGTGTATGCCGGACAGGACAAGGACGGCAACGCGCCGCCGCTGCGATTGCTGCAGCAGGCTGCGCCGGACTGAGCACTGCAGTCGGGTTGACCTGAGACGACGCTGGATACTGCACCTTAGTCTTCGTCATTGCGGGCCAGGCGAAGCAATCCAGGGTGCCGGCGGCGTCACGAACTTCGGATGGCCCTGACGGGAGAATCCAGGACGCCAGTCCTGTGATGGTACAAACAGACCATCAATGCTGGTACGAAAGTTAAAGTTCGAAGGCGGTTTGTCGTAACAAGGACAGCCAGCCCACAAATACAACCGCTGGCCATCTCAATAATTGGGGGTTAGCCATGCGCACTATGCAAATTCTGAACTCGAAGCATCGGATCGGTGTGTCGACAGCGGTCTGTCTGGGCTGGGAAGCGGGTCCGGGCGCGTCTGCGGATCTGGTTGCGGCGGCGGTGGATGCACTGAACGACATGGGAAACATCGTTTCACAACAGTGCTTTGCCAATCCGGAAGCCTTGAGTCAAGGCAAGATTACCGCTTATGCCCTGGCGTTGATTCGATTGCGCGAGTGCGCCGGTGCAGCAGGTTTTGAACGCCTGATGAAGGCATGCGATGCGCTCGCGGTGACGGTATCCCTGCTCATCGAAGATCGGAGTCGTGCCTGCAGCGGAAAGTGCGCAAGCTTGACGCGCTTTGTCGCGCACGCGCAGGTGATGATCCAGATGTCTATTGACGGTGCGAAGCATGACGCCCCGCCCCCGGGTATCCGCACCGCTTCATCCAGGGAAAGCTGGCGCAAACCGGATGTCCGGCATGCGTGATGACGTTGCGCCGGCCACGGGTATTCAGTTGCTCTTTGCGCGCACAATTCGACGTTCGATACGGACCACGACGTAGTTAATGGCGAGCACGATCAGCACTACGCCGCCTGCCAGGTAGAACTGGTACAGGGCGACCGCGATGCCGACGCCCGCCGAAAGCAGGATGGAAGCGGCTGTGGTGAGATAACGCACACGATCTTCCGCTTCCACCTTCAGGATAGTCCCGGCACCGATAAAGCTGACGCCGACGATAATCGCCTGCATGATGCGCACCGGATCGATGCGAAGGCTCTGTTCCAGCGCTCCGATATCATCGAAGTGGAGCGCCAGAACCCGACCGAGGATGATCAGCATCGCGGATGCGCCGCCGACCAGCATGTGGGTGCGGAATCCCGCCGGTTTGTCGGAGTGCTCGCGCTCCAGGCCGATCAGGCCCGCGAGCAGGGCTGCCAGCCCGACCAGCCCGATGGATTCAAATTGACTGGCGGGAAGCCATGCAAAGTCATTCATGATGCAGATAATGGGCGGCCGTACGCATGCGCTGTATCACTGGGCCGGCGGTTGCTTCGGGTTGATCCAGAACCCACTGCGCGCTGCCGTGGATATGTTAGCTGGATGAGCGGGGATCCGGCGGCATTGGCCCTCGGCAGCAGCGTGATAATCAGCAGGAACCGGCATGTGCCTGGCTCGGGGCAACGGAACGGTTCGCTGGGGCGGTATAAAGGTCCGCCAGTTCGGTTTTTGCGGATACGTCGCGGCGGTCGCCGCGCCGCCGATGCCGAGCTTGTTGAGGATTGTGCTTCGAAGTCCCATTGGCGCTCTCCTGGTGCTGAGGGGGCTGCATGTTCTGTCTGGGTCGATTGGGTAAGTTGAGTCTAGTTTATTTGATGCGCGATTGCGTCCAGCTGGCGCCGTCATCCCCAATGAGCTGGGTCACTGGTCACTGGTCACTGGTCACTGGTCACTGCCAATTCCGCAATTCCGTGATCCGACGCCAAGGGTGTGGATGGGGTCAAAGGCGCATGCGCGTTTTCACACATGGACAGCTCACGAGTAAAAACCATGGAAAAACGCCCCGGGGACCCGGGGCGTTTTTCCTTCAAGCAGGTGACATCAGATGATCACTGGCGGATGCGCCTGGCACCCATGCGCCCTGCACCCATGCGGCCGCCAAACATCGCGGCCAGCAGAGCCAGCAGAGAAGCGAGAAAAAGACTCCAGAGCGCCATCTGGGTGTAGTCTGCAGCCGCTTCGATGGCTTGTTCGGCCTGTTGTCTCCATTGCGCCAGCTGCTGTTCGAATTTCGCTCCAAGCTCGTCAGTCACCCGGTCCACTTGCTGCTTGCTGAGCGAGGAGTTCGAGATCAGCACATTCCTGGCACGGTCTTCCTCACCCTGCATCAGATGCGTGGCAATTTTGGCCAATGTGTCGCCATCGAGCTGATCGAGCACAGTACGTAATTCCGAGGCGGTCAGCGCGGGACCGGCAATATCGGCCGCAGCCTGCAGCGCATCGTTGACCTGTGCACGAAGGCCTGCCTCCAGCTCGTTAAGCAGGGCCGAATCAGCGATGGCAGCTTCGATTTCGGATTCCATGCCATTGATGATGCGGTTGATGTCTGAACGACTGAGGTTGGTGGCCTGTGCCAGCCGCTGGACGGCCTGATCGGTGTCGCCGGCGACCAGATGACCGCTGACCGCAGTTACGGTTTCATTGTCGATTTCACTGATGGCCTGACGGGTTTCCTGCTGGCTGATACCTTCGGCACTGCCTGACAACATTTCAGCCACACGGGATTTGAGGGCGGCCGTCATCTCGTCGGCCAACTCGCTACCTGCGAATGCGCTCATCAGTTGCCGGGTCGTGTCCGAACCCTGCGCGATGTCCACTACCACGTTAGTGCTGGCTTTGGTGACATCACCCGCCGCACGGGTGGCCATCGACGCCGTGCCACCAATGCCCCAGGCACTCAACACCAGTGACAGGACGGTAGCGGTTGACCATACCGTGACACCATGCAGCATACCGCCGAGACTGGTGGGGTCACTTGACAGCCGAGCGGCCATCACGCCACCGATAAAATAGGCAAACAGAAATGACAATATCAGCCAGATGACCGCACCCCAGCCCAGCCCGCTACCGAGCGCTGCGGCATCGCTCGCGTCCAGAATGCTGACACCGAGCGCCGAGCCCAGCAGAATCAGCAGCCACAGCAGGGCCAGCGTGCCGACGAGGCCTGCGAAAACCCCGCCCCAGCTGATGCGGTGCAGTCCCTCCGGTACCAATCCGTAAATCTCTCCTTGGTTCGTGTTCATTTTTGTTTCTCCTGTGAAAATGCCTGACTACCGATAACCAGTCCGTACACCCGCCCCTCACGGTTGGCCATATGGATAGGCCGCATAAAGAAACTATAGGAAAGTTTTGGAAAGTATAGAAAACACAAACGCCCGGTTTGCCCGGATCCGGAAAACCATGGTCCGGCGCAGCGGGCGCCCGTGCATTCAATGCGCGCAGGGTTTGACTGATTGAGAAGCCCGCTAACCCATACCTGTCAGCAGTGCGATCAACGCCGCCAGCAGCGCCAGCCACAAGGCGCCCGCCGTGCCCCAGGCGCGCAGTTGTGATTCCAGTTGGGGCGGGTGGGCTGCGGCGCGTGAGCCGGCCGGCAGCGCGATCCGCCGTTTGGGCAAGGCTGGTGCCCGCCGCCTGAGATAAGCCAGTCCGCGCAGCAGCGGCACCAGCACGTCGCCCGGCGGCAGCAGGGGCGCGCGCCAGCGCAGGCGCAGCGCGATGACGCCGAGCGCGACCGCGGCCAGCGGCGGCCAGGCCGCGTCCAGTTGGGCGCTGAGGCTGAGCGCTTTTGTCATGAGGGATTGCGGCGCCATCACCCAGGCCAGCCCGGCCAACGCCAGCAGCAGCACCAGCCAGGGTGCAAGCAGGCCAACTACCGAAGCGGACGGCCGCTGTGCCGGGACCGTCCGCCCCACCAGCCTGAGCAGGCGAACCATCAACAGCGCCGTGCCCAGCGCGGCCAGCGGCAGCAGCGCCGCCAGCAGATCCGCCCATGGCGCCGGCAGGTTCGCCAGGCCCGTCTTGAGCCCGCCCTTGACCAGCGTGCCGCTGGTGAAGGGCGCGCCGGCCAGCGCGAGCGCGGGCAGGGCGAGGCCGAGCAGCACCCGGCGCGAGGCGCCGTGCCGCTCGGCCACGCCCACGCCGAGGAACAGGGCGGCCTTGGCCAGCGCATGGTGCAGGGCGTAGAGCACCACTACCGACAGCAGCAGTGGCCACAGTTCGGGTGCGAGCAGGCCGGCGCCGAGAGCGAGGCTGAAGTAGCCCATCTGGCTGATGCTGGAATAGGCCAGCAGCGCGCCGGGCTGGCGCTGGGCAAGCCCCACCGCCACACCGTAGAAAATCGCCAGCAGGCCGGCCAGCATGAGGGCGCTGCCCGTTCCCGGCAGCGTCGCCTCGCCCAGCGGCAGAAAGCGCAGCCAGCCGAGCAGGCCTGCGTTGATCATCGCCCCGGCCAGCACCGCGGCGCCGGGGATCGGCGTGGCGGCATACGCCAGCGGCAGCGAGACGTGCAGCAGCGGCAGTCCGGTTTTCACGCCGAAGCCGAGGATCAGGCAGACCACGGCGGCGGGCATGTGGGTGGCGTCGGCGACGAGCAAGAGGCCGGACAGGATCAGCATTTCGCCTGCCAGCGCCAGCACCAGATAGATCCGCCCGGCGCGCCGCGCGGCGGCGCTGCGGTCATGCACGATGAGGCCGTAGGCGGCCAGGCTCATCAGGGCGAAAAAGGCATAGAAGCCGGCTGCGTCGAGCACCAGACAGACGCCCAGATTGCCGGCCTGGGTCAGCAGGAAAAACCCGGCAAAGACATGGCGGCGCTGACTGTCCGCCAGCCAGGCACGGGCAAACCACCCTGCGGCGAGCCAGATCAGCGCGGTGAACAGCAGGAACACCCGGCCGGTTTCGTCGAGTCCGAGCCGGGTGCCGAGCAGCAACCAGGGCAGGTTGACTTCGTAGGGGATTGGCGCGGCCAGCGCCAGGAACAGCGCCGGCAGCGGTGCCCACGGCGCCAGCCGCAGGCCGAGCGGGCGGCTGGCCGGCAGCCACAGCAGCGCGGCGGCCAAGAGCGGCGCTGTCAGGCTCAGGATAGTCAGGGTATCCACGCCAGGTACTCCCGCACGGCAATCAACTCGACCCAGCTCAGCGGGCTGAATGCCGCGCCGGCGAACAGCCCCGTCGCCAGCGTGGCAACCGCGGTGGCCAGCGGCGGAATCAGCAGCAGCGGCGCGGTTTCCCAGCGACCGCGCTGCGGAATTTTTTCATCCGGCCACGCGTCGTTCGCCGGCTTGAACCAGGCACGATGCAGGATGGGCAGGAAATAGGCGGCATTCAGCAGACTCGACGCAGCCAGCACCGCCAGCGCCCATGGCATGCCCGCTTCCAGCGCGCCGGCGCCGAGATACCACTTGCTGGCGAAGCCGGCCAGTGGCGGCACCCCGATCATGCCGAGCGCGCCGAGGCTGAAGGCCAGCGTGGTCCACGGCATGCGCCGGCCGACCCCATCCATCTCGCTGACCTTGTGGATGCCGAGGGTCTCGGCGTAGTTGCCGGCGCAGAAGAACAGGGTGATTTTCATGATGCCCTGGTGTACCAGATGCACCAGGCCGCCGATGGTCCCGATCGGACCGAACAGGGAGACGCCGAGCACGATGTAGGCGACCTGGCTGACGGTGGAATAGGCCAGTCGTTTTTTCAGATCGTCCTGGAACAGCGCGCGCAGGCTGCCCCAGATGATGGTGATCGAGGCGGCAATCGCCAGTGGCAACAACAGGGCGAGCGATTGCGCGAACTCGATGCCGTAGACCTCGTAGACGACGCGCACGATGCCGAAAGCGCCGGCCTTGACCACCGCTACCGCGTGCAGCAGCGCCGACACCGGCGCCGGCGCCACCATCGCCATCGGCAGCCAGCCATGCAGCGGCACCAGCGCCGCCTTGACCCCGAGGCCCGCGATCAGCAGCAGGAAAATGAGCTGCAGCTGTCCGGCAGCCTCCGGCGGCAGCGCGGACAGCGAGCCGCCCTGGATGAAGTCGACCTGGCCGGCCAACCCGTACAGCCACACCGTACCGATCAGCAGCAGGGCGCCGCCGCCCAGGGTGTAGGCGAGATAAATGCGGCCCGCGCGCAGCGCCTTGTCGGTGCCGCGATGCACCACCAGCGGGTAGGTGGCGAGCGTCAGCAGTTCGTAGAAGAGAAAGAAGGTGAACAGGTTGCCCGCCATCGCCACCCCGACGGTGGCGGTGACGCACAGGCTGAAAAATCCGAAGAAGCGGCTGCGGTTCGGCGCGCCTTCCAGGTAGCCGATCGCGTACAGCGTGGTGAACAGCCACAGCACCGCCGACAGGGTGACGAACAGCAGCGCCAGCGCGTCGGCGTGCAGCACCAGGTCGATGCCAGGCAGCACGGTGTGGCGGAACACGTATTCGCGGCCGTTCTGCACCCCCCACAGCATCACGCCGATGAAGCCAAGCTTGACCAGCGCGCCGGTCAGGTTGAGCGTGGTGCGCAGGCGGATGCGCGTTTCCGCCAGGAAAAAAATGATCAGCCCCGGCAGCAGGGAACTCAGCACCACCATCGCGGGCAGCCAGGGGTCGCTCATGCTGCCCGCCCGACCGCCAGCAATTCCAGCAGTGGCGCACCGAACAGCCCCAGCAGAATCGACGCCAGCGCCAGCGCGAAGGCGCTGAACTCCAGCGTGCGCGGCACCCGCGCCACGCGGTCGCCTGCCGCCCTCGGCAGGAAGGCGCGGCGCAGCACCTTGAACACGTAGGCCGCGGTGAGGAGCCCGCCGACGATCATCACGACCACCCACCACCACTGGCCGGTTTCCAGCGCCGATCCCAGCAGCAGCCACTTGGCGGAGAAGCCGCCGGAGGGCGGCAGGCCCATCAGCGTCACCCCCGCCAGCCCGAAACTGAAGAGGGTCAGCGGCAGGCGCACGCCGACGCCGCCGAGATGGCCGATGTCGTCGCGTCCGGTGGCGACGATCATGCTGCCGGCGGCGGCGAACATCGCTGCCTTCGCCAGCCCATGCGCCACCGCCTGCATCACGCCGCCGGCCAGCGCGCTCTCGGCGGCAGCCGGCGGAACCTGGGTGGCGAGCGGGAACAGCAGGAACAGGTAGCCGACCTGCGCCACCGTGGAATAGGCCACCAGCATTTTCAGGCGCGATTGCATCAGCGCCAGCACCGAGCCCCACAGGATCGCCGCCGCCCCCAGCGCCCCCAGCAGCTGCGCGGCGGCGACCGTGGTGAGCGGCAGGAACAGTTCCAGCCACAGGCGCAGCGCCAGATAGAAGGTGGCCTTGATCACCAGCGCGGAGAGCAGCGCGGACACCGGCGCCGGCGCGCCGCCGTGAGCCGGCGGCAGCCAGAAATGGAAGGGAAACAGCGCGGTTTTCAGCAGCAGGCCTGCCAGCATCAGCGCGGCCGCCAGCGGCACGGCGAGCGGCGCTCCGGAATGAATCAAGGGTGTCAGCACCGCCAGCGACACGCTGCCGTAGGTGCCGTAGATCAGCGCGACGCCGAGCAGCCAGGCGCCGGACCCCAGCAGGGTGGCGAGCAGATAGCGCATCGCCGCGGTCACCGGCTGTGTGCCGCCGGCGATCGCCACCAGGCCGACTGCCGCCAGCCCCAGCAGTTCGAGCGTGACATAGATGTTGAACAGGTCGGCCGACAGAAACAGCGCGTTGAGAGCGGCCAGCAGGAAGCCGGTGAGCGGCCAGAACAGCTCGCGTCCTTTCGGGCTCGCGGCAAAGTAGCCGCGCGCGTAGACCGCCAGCGGCAGGGCGACCGCCTGCGTCAGCAGCAGCATCACCACGGCAAGGCCGTCCGCCATCAGGTCGATGCCGAGCGATGCCCCCCAGCCGCCGACCGCATAGACGCGCGCGCCGCTGTCGATCAACTGGCCCGCGAGCTGCAGGGCGAGCGCGCCTTGCAGCGCGATTGCCGCGACGGCGAGCCGCCCGCCGCGCCCCGGGCCGAGCACGAATGCCAGCGTGCCCCACGCCAGCGGCAGCACGATCAGCCAGGGCAGCGGATCGAGGAAATCAGTCATCCACCGGCTCCGCATCGGACCGGTCTTCGGGCAGCCGCATCTGCCCGGTCAGGTCGAGCAGCTGCCGCGCCAGCGCCAGCGCCAGCGCGGTGGCGGCGATGGCGACGACGATGCCGGTGAGCACCATCGCCTGCGGCACCGGGTCGATCGTGCCGTCGCGCTGGCCCAGTCCCACCAGGATCAGGAAGACTCCGCTGCCGAGGATGTTGAAAGCGAGAATCTTGCGCAAGAGATGCGGTTGCAGCAGCAGGCCGGCCAGCCCGATGGCGAACAGCGCGGCGCCGGTCAGCGCGTAGAGCAGCGCGGCGCTCATTGGCGCCACCCCGCGCTGGCGAGATAGAGGCCGGCCAGCGTGAGGCCGATCGACAGCGTGAGGCCCGCCTCGACCAGCAGGATCAGCGGGCCCGCATAGGCGAGCGGATATTGCAGCAGGCTGCCCTGCGCCAGCGCCGCTGCAGCCACCGCCAGGAAGACCAGCAGGCCCAGCGCCAGCCCGCCGCGCAGGAGCCGCCCCGGTTGCGCCCAGGCGGGCAGCAGTCCGGCCAGGCGCAGCAACACGCCGGCGGCGGCCAGCACGGCGCCGGCCTGAAACGCGCCGCCCGGCGCGTGCGCGCCGATCCACAGCAGATAGCCCGCCACCAGCACCATCAGCGGCGCCAGCAGCCGCGCCAGGGTCTGCAGCACCGGATGGGCCGGCGCGCTGGGACGGGCATGGCCGCTTCCATGGAGCGAAAGCGCGAACACGCCGAGCAGCGCCAGCAGCAGCACCGCCACTTCCAGCAGGGTGTCGTAGCCGCGGAAGTTGAGCAGCACCGCGGTGACCGGGTGGGCGACACCGCTGTCGTCCAGATTCGCCGCCACCTGCCCGGGCAGGCGCACCGCGAACCCGGGCAGTGCCAGCATGGCCGCGCCGAGCGCCAGCGCAAGCCCGGCGCAGAGCAGGGCGGTCAGCGCAGTGCGCCAGGCTTTCATTGTTCCGGCTCCCGCTGTTTTGCCCGCAGGTGGCCGACGGCATCGAGCAGCAGCGCGCCGGTGAGCCCGGCGCCGATGGCCGCCTCGGCCAGCGCAATGTCGGGGGCGCCGAGGCGCGCCCAGGCCAGCGCCATCAAAAGACCGAAAACGATGAACAGCACCACCGCGCGGAACACGTCGGCGGTGGTGAGCGCACGCGCGGCGCTCCACAACAGCGCCGCGATCAGCAGCAGGTCGAAGGCCAGCGCCGGCGTCATTCGCGATCTCCGGACTGCCACGGCACGATGCCGTTCTGACGTGCGCGTCGGGCGATGAGGAAGCCGACGGTGGCGCTGGCCGCCAGCGCCAAGAGCCAGATCAGGACCAGTTTGAGCACCGTCGCCGGACCGGGCGCCTGCAGCAGCAGGCCGAGCATGATGAAGCCGAGCCCGAGGTTGTCGGCCTTGGCCAGCGCATGCAGGCGGGTGTAGACATCGGGAAAGCGCAGCAGGCCGACGGTGCCGGCGAAGAAGAACGCTGCACCGGTCAGCAGCAGAATGACGCTCGCGATTTCAATCGTCGTCATGTGTGCCCTCCTCCTCGCGCCAGGCGCGCTGGGCAAACGCCGCGCCGCTGACCCCCGCCAGCAGGGCGAACACCAGCGCGGCATCCAGCAGGGCGGCGCTGGCTGTCGCAAAAGCCAGCAGCAGCAGGATCGCCACCCCGGTGGTGCCGAACAGCAGCGCCGCCAGCAGGCGGTCGGCCGGGGTGGGGCCGCGCGCCACCCGCAACAGGGCGACCAGCAGATTGGCGAGCAGAAAGACGGCGAGGATCGACAGCAACGTGTTCATGCTCAAACCCACATTGGAACCACAACGGCACAGCGACACCGGAAAGAAAATAACGACTTGCGTCGCGCTATCCCGTAACGCGCCTGGCGAATGGCGCAGTGCGGCTGGATGATCGATTGCTTGTCTTTTCCCATGCCTTTAGCACCGCTGCGTGAGGAATTCAGGTTCATGTCTCCTCCAGCTCCAGCCCAAGCATGTGGGCCACACGGACTTCGGCGCGGCGCACCTCAACTTCAGTCGGCGCCGCCGCATCGAGCACATGCATACACAGGCGCCGGCCATTCAGTTCCACGCTCAGGGTGCCCGGCAACAGGCTCAGGGTGTTGGCCAGCAGCACGCGGCCGATGCCTTCGGGCAGGCGCAAAGGAATTTCATGGATGGCGGGCCGCAGCGAAAGGCGCGGGCGCAGCGCGAACCACGCGACCTGTATGCCGCCGCGCAGCGAGTGGTAAAAAAAGAAGATCAGAAAGCGCAGCAGGCCGACGCGCGATATATAGGTTGACACCGGCGGCAGCAGACGCAGGCTGAGGATGGCCGCGGCGAGAATGCTGACGCTCCCCACCCCCCAGCTGTCGGCACGGCCATCGGTCAGCGCCCACCACAGCACGGCAAGCAGGGCGCTGCGCCAAAGGGCGGCGCGGACAGCCGGGACCGAAGGCTTCACTTGGTCTGCACCTCCGCGGCAGCGCGCGGCGGATTGTCGAAGTGGACCTGGTCAGGGGCGTTGGTCCCGCCGGTCATGACAAAGCTCATCGCTTCCTCCATCGTCCAGTTGGTCATCACCACATCGTCGAGCGGCAGGATTTCAATGTAGCCCGAAGTCGGATTGGGAGAGGTGGGGACGTAGACCACCGCCAGTTCGCGTCCGCTGCCAGCGTCCGTCATCACCTTGGTAATGAGCCCGACCGCTTTCATCTCCGGCGAGGGGAAACTGATGAGCACCACCCGCTGTCCCTGCATCGGCGGCTTGCTGACGGTTTGCAGGAAGCGCTTGGTGGAACCGTAGATGGTCTGCACCAGTGGCAGGCGACTGAGCCAGTATTCGACGGTGGCGATGAGCTTTCTGCCCAGTACGAACGATGCAAAAAGCCCGATCAGATACAGCAGGACGAGCGTGAACAGGGCCGCGAGCGCATATTGCACGTCGGCATTCAGCAGCCAGGCCGCCAGCGTATCGGAGAGCGGCTGCAGCAGCCGCGCCAAGGCCTTGATGAAGGGCGCACCGGCATTGGCCAGCAGGCCGAACAGAAAGTCGAACACCAGCCAGGTCACCCACAGCGGCGCGATGGTAAAAAAGCCGATCAGTAGATAGCGGAACACGTGCGTCTTGCGGCGGGGCGGGGTTTCGTCGGGCATGGTGGAAAAGCTCAGGTAGGATGGCCGGCGACAAGCACGTCACTGCTGGAGTAGGCAAGGATATGTTTGGTGACGCTGCCGAGCAGCAGTTCTTCCAGCGTGGACTGGCCGCGCCAACAACATTGCGCAAAATACTAACCGCAATTCGCAAATCGTCGTCACCGAAGACGACGCCAGCGCCGAACTCGGCGGCGACACCACCAGCGGCAAAGCGGTCAGCGACACCGGAGGCTCGGGCGACACGGCACGCAAATCAAACCCGGCCGTCCTGTGATCTTGACTATGGCGTCTTGAGCAGCTGCCGGCGGATGCGCTGTTCATCTGCGGAACTGATCAGGCCCTCGTCGAGCAGTTCCTGCAGAACTTGCAGCTGGCGCAGACGACGTTGGGAGATGGCTTCGGTAGTGACCGGGACGCTGGCGTCTGCCGACGGTATTGCGGACGCCAGCGGTGCGGCCGATACAGGCGGCTCCGGTTTGCCTGCGGCCGCGGCGCGTGCAGCGGAGCGGACACTGCAGTCGAGCGTGACATTCAGGCCGCGCTCGATGTCGTCAAGGGTAACGCGGTGGACACGGGTGGCGCAGCCTGCGTGGCGCAGGGTCACGGTGCCGTATAGATGCGCCTGGTCGTCGCGAAAGTCGTTGGGATAGATGCTACGCTCGCCGATGGTGAGCGGTGTGTGCCCGGCTTTGCCGCCGATCAGCAGGACCTCGGCGCCAGGCGGGTCCGATTCGAGGTGCAGTTTGCGCAGGGTTGGCTCGGCCGCTGCGGCAGGCACCGTGACCAGCGCGCACAATAGCAGCAGCGCAGCGGGGAAGGGCAGTTGACAGCCGGTTTCAGAAAGCAGCATCGAAGCCAAACAGGACGTAGTTTTCTTTGGTCAGGTGGCCGGTCCAGTAGGTGCCGGTCTTGGTATCCTCGTTGAGGAAGTCGACGTTGATCTCGGCGATGCCCTTGACGTTTCGCATGAAGTAATACGAGGCGGTCAGGCTGAGGCTGCGCATGTCGATGCCTTCGTAAATGGTGTCGGTGTTGGCGAGATCGCCGGCGTCGGCATGGTTGTACAGCAGCGAGAACGCCCATCGCTCGCTGGGAATGTAGTCGACGCCAGCGAAGCCGCCCTGCCAGCGGTAGTCCCGGTTGGGATCGGCGTCAAGAAAGCCGTCCCAGGCGTTCCACAGATACTGCACATACCAATAGGTGTTGCCGCCGAAGTCGCCTGACAGGTCGAGGCCGAGGACACGCTTGTCGGTGTCGCGGCTACTGCTGTTTATGCCGGCGTCACCGACTGCAATGCTGCGCTGCTTGCCGGACAGGCCGAACAGACCGGCATTCACGGGGCCGATGTCCGTGCTGATGCGGCCGAACACGGTCTTGGAGTTGTCGTTGTCGAACATCTTGTCGGGCCGGCGGTAGCCCGGGCTGTTGACGTTCAGGTTGTCGACGATGCCGTTGCCGTTGACCAGGCCTAGGGCAAGCTCGACCGGGCCGACAGCGCGGTCGAACAGCACTCCGCGGTCGTAGGTGATGCCGGCCATGCGGTAAGCCATGAAATCCTGGAAAGGCATGCGAACCTCGCGCGGAAACATCAGGTCGGAGAGCTGGAACTGGCCGAGTTGCATGCCGGTACCGGTGCCGAAGATGTCGCCATGCCGGAACCAGGCGTCTTCGACAAGTGCCTCGCCGTTGGCGCCTTTCTCGGCGAGGATGGCGTAGAAGTAATAGGTGATGTTCTCGCTGAGCGGCGCGCTGGACAGGAGCTTGACCAGATAGGGAGACTGGAAGTCGGTGGTTGCCGAGTCAGTGGCGCCGGTGAGCGGGTCGATCGATTTGCCCTCGCGCGCCTGTACATAGGCCTGAGCGCGTACGGCGAGAGGCGGATAGACCGGCAGGGCCAGCATTTTATCTCCGATCTTGGCGGTGCTGTCCTTCCAGTTCGGCAAACGCATATTGCTGGCGACGAAGTGTTCGCCAAATTTGTTCAGACGGGGGAAGGCGGAGTGGCAAGCGGCGCAGCTGAGGTTGTAGCGGCGCGCGAACTCCGGCATGGCCCAGGCCGTCTGCACGCTGATGACCCACAACACTGCGACCTGAAATATCAGCAGAGCATCAGCATATCCATGGCGGGTGATGGGGCGCATGTTAACTTCCTCCTGGCTTGTCGGCACCGAATCTGGTGGCATCCGTGACGATCGCGCTCGTATGTTGGAGGCAAATCGGCATGTCGCGAATCTAAGCCTAGGCATGAAGTTTGAGAACGTCAAACCGGCCTGATCATGTAATTTTGAAATGATCAAGTCGGTTTTTGCATGGAATTCAAGACGCTTTTCGATGTTTCGTGTGGCGCGACCGGGTGCGATTGAACTTGCAGTTTCCCGTCAGGTTCTGGAACAATCCCGGCGGGCAAAAACAATTCCAGCAGATCGTTCAAAAGACGCGACCCCTGCAGCGTCGGCTTGAGCCGGCCGGGGTCGGCTTCCTGCAAGTCCCGGGTGCGCGCCCGTTCGAGGGCGGCCGCACAAACGACCAGCGTCTGGCCGGTGCGCTCCTCGGATAGTGTGGCGGGAACCCCCTTACTAAGGCGCAAGGCGTTCATCATGAGCTCGAATGACAGGTCGCTTCGCGTGAGGGTGCGGGTGTAGGCGACGTGCGCGCCCGCTTTCACTTCGTCCATTTGCTGCTGCGGATGCTTGGTGCGCATCTGGCGAACGATGCGGAGGTGGAAGGATGGCTTGCTGTTCCGCCGGCACCAAGGTAGTCGCCGAACTGCCAGTGGTTGAGGTTGGAGTGAAAAATATGCTCAGGTCTGGATAAGTAGCGCTTCCCTCGCAAATACGGGTTGCGGCGGGTCGGGGCGGTGTCGGACCTATCGGAAGGTGATTAAACGGGATGGCCGGCGACGAGGACGTCGCTGCTGGAGTAGGCCAGAACATGTTTGGTGACGCTGCCGAGCAGCAGTTCCTCCAGAGATGACTGGCCGTGCTTGCCCATGACAATGAGGTCGGCATCGAGCGACTGCTCGTGTTCGAGAATGCGCAGGGTCGGCGCGCCATGCACGATCAGGTGCGTCAACTGTCCCGGTGGAGCCGACAGCCGGTCGATGAACTGCGCCATCGCGTCGATCGCATCCTCGCGCGCCCGCACCCGGTACTGATGGATCTGCTCCTCGGCGATGCTGGCGAAGCGCAGGGTGCCTTCGATATCGACCTCGAACGCGTGCAGCAGGATGATTTCGGCGTCGGGCAGCCAGCGGTGAGCAGTCTGCGCCGCCGCCAGAGCATGGACCGAGAAGTCGACCGGCACCAGCACGCGCCGATAGGCACCCTGCGGACGCTGCTTCACCGCGAGCACGGGGCGGCGGGTCCTGCGCAGCACGCGCTCGGTGGTCGAGCCAAGCAGGAGTTCGCGTACAAAATGCGCGCCGCGTGCGCCCATCACCAGCAGGTTTGCCTGCAGTTCATCGGCGAGCTCGGTGATGGCATCCAGCGCCGTCCCCTGGGCGATCCGGGTGTTGACCGGGCAGGCGTACTGCGTTCTGAGGCGGGCCGCCAGTTCGGTCAGGGCCTGCTGCGTCTTGTCGGCGACGCGTGCTTCCATCGCCGGCGCCTCGTCGCGCATCACGCCGCGTAGCCGCACCAGCATCGAGGCACTGACGACATTGGCCAGCGTGAGCTGCGCGCAGGAATGGGTGGCAGCAAGCTGCGCCGCGCGCTCCAGCGCATGGCGCGCGGGGGCGGAAAAGTCGGTGGCCGCGAGTAGCGATAGAGATGAAGTCACGATGAGGTCTCCTTGTTTTTTTTAGTCAGTTCGGACGCGGCGATGCGCGCGGCAAGGTCGAGCGCGGCAAAGTCGGCCGCCTGGTTGAATGGCAGGATGATCTCGACCCGGCCGAGCGTGCGCAGGCTGGCGGCGTCGGCCTCGTCGCGCGCCACGATGGCGATCTGCCCATTGTAATGGTGCTCTTTCAGCGCATTGAGCAGGGCGTGGTTGGAGGCGCGGTCGGGTAGGGTGCTGACCACCCAGGGCACCCCCGCCAGCGGCAGGGTTTCGATGTAGTCCGGCGCCTCGCCATCGCCGAAGCGGGCATCCAGCCCGAGGCGCTGCTGCGCCCTCACCACTTCGGGATCGAAGTCCACGCCCAGTACATGAATGTCCTGCTCGCGTAGCGAATGCGCCAAGCGGTTGCCGTAGCGGCCGAGGCCGAAAATGGCCACGTCGGGGCGCACGCCGTCGTGCGGGGTGTGCTCGACCGCCAGTTCGCGGAAGGGGCGGCGGCGTTCGAACAGTCCCAGCGAGGGCGCCAGCCAGGCATACAAACGATGCGAGTACAAAATCATGTAGGACGACAGCGCGATGGTGATGAGGCCGACCAGCGTGGTGAGCCCCAGCGTGTTGGGCCCGACGTGGCCGAGGCTGATACCCATGGCGACGAAAATGATGGAGAACTCGGAGATTTGCGCCACCGTCAGCCCGGCGAGGAAACCCGTTCTTTTCCGGTAGCCCATGTAGCCCATGATCGCCATCACGATCAGCGGGTTGCCGATCAGCACGAATAGCGACAGCACGATGGAGGAACCGATCTCGTCGCCGAGGGTGGAAAAATCGAGCTTGGTGCCGAGGTCGATGAAGAAGAACAGCAGCAGGAAGTCGCGGATGCTGGTGAGTCGCGCGCTGATCGCTTCGCGATAGGTCGTGGAGGCGAGCGAGAAGCCGGCGATGAAGGCACCGGCCTCCTTGCTGAAGCCGGCGAATTCGCCCGCTGCCGCCAGCGCAGTGCCCCAGGCGATGGCAAAGATCATCAACAGTTCCTGCGAGCGCGCCAGGGTGTCGACAATGCGCGGCAGCACGTAGCGCATCAACACGTACAGCAGGAGCGCGGCGCCGCCCAGGCGCGCCAGCAGGGTCAGCACCAGGGTCGTGCCGCTGACGCCTTCTTCGCCCATGCCGCCGAGCCCGCTCATCACCATCATCGCGATCACCACGGCGAGGTCCTGCACGATCAGGAAGCCGACCGCGATGCGGCCGTGCAGCGAGTCGAGTTCGCGCTTGTCCGACAGCAGCTTGACGATGATGATGGTGCTGGAGAAAGTGAGCGCCACGGCTATGTAGAGCGCCTCCAGCCAGCCCTTGCCGAGCGCAAGGACGATGAAGAAGCCGAACACGATGGTAAAGCTGAGCTGCCCCAGCCCGGTGGCGAGCGCGACCGGGCCGATGTGGCGGATATGGCGCAGATCAAGCTTCAGCCCCACCACGAACAGCAGCACGGTGATGCCGATCTGCGCCAGCAGGTCGATCTGGTCGTGCGCCGACACCAGCGAGAATCCTGCCGGGCCCAGCAAAATGCCCACCGCGATGTAGGCGATCAGGATGGGCTGGCGCAGCCGCACCGCGATCGCTCCCAGCACGGTGGTGATGATCAGGAGCAGGGCGAATTCGTCAAAAGGCTGCGTCATCGTTTTGTGCGTGACTCCTCGTGTCGATGGTCATGGCTGGCGGGCTGAAACCATGATGGCCGGCTTTACGGCCACGGACAAGACCGGGCGGGTTCGATTTCAGTGCGCATCCACCAGATGGGTTGGAATTCTCAGGCCCACCTGCCTGATGCGGCCGTCGACGATCGAACGCACCACAAATTCCAGTTTGCCCAGCCGGACGCGGTCGCCGACCACGGGCACACCTGGCAGCTTCCGGATGACAAACACCTCCAGCGTCAGGTCGGACATTTCCGGCGGCAACGGCAGACCGTATTGCGCGGCGACATTCGCCATGATCGATTCACCGTTCAGGATGAAATCGCCATAGAACTGACGCTTATCAAGATAGGCGGGTGCGGGGGGCGCCGCCAGCAGATCGCCCAGTGCGGCGCTGTCCGCTTCATTTGCCAGGACATACAGCGTGTCCCCGGCGGCCAGTTCCCCGGCCGCATCCGGCACCAAGGCGAGGCCATTGCGCAATACGGTCAGCAGGCGCGCTTCGCCGGGCAGGCGCAGCGCGCTGGCGGGGCGGCCGATGAACTGGCCGTCTGCCGTCAGCCGGTAGCCGAAAAAGGCATGGCCGCCGGCGGGTGCCGACGCCAGGTCGAAGCGTTCGGTCGGCGCCGGCGCCGGCGGGACCTGCAGCCGCAGGCGACGGGCCAGGGCGGGGATGGTCCAGCCCTGCAGGGTCAGCGAGATCAGCACCACGAAGAAGGCGACATCGAGGATCAGTTCCGCCTCGGGGATGCCTGCCAGCAGCGGGAACAACGCAAGGATGATGGGCACCGCGCCGCGCAATCCCACCCACGCGATGAACGCCTGCTCGCGCCAGGGGAAATGGAAGGGCAATAGACATAGCCAAACAGCCAGCGGCCGCGCGACGAACATCAGCACCAGCGCGATCGCCAGGGCGGCGGGCGCATGTTCGAGCAGGCTGCTTGGAGAGGCGAGCAGGCCCAGCATGAGGAACATGGCGATCTGCGCCAGCCAGACCAGGCCGTTGTGCACCTGCAGGATGTTGGTCGATTCGCGCGGCGCGCTGTTGCCCACCACTACGCCGGCCAGATAGGCGGCGAGGAAGCCGCTGCCGCCCAGCACTGTGGTGAGGCTGTAGAGCGCGAGGCCGCCGGCGAGGACCAGCATGGGATACATGCCGCGCTCCAGCGGCAGGCGGTTGACCAGCCGCACCAGCAGCCAGCCCCCGCCGAGGCCGGCGACCAGACCCAAGCCCATTTGCTGGATGAACAGCACGAGCGTTCCCCAGTCAGGGGTGCGTTGTCCGGAAAGAATCAGCTCGATGAGGGCGATGGTGAGCAGCGCCGCCATCGGGTCGTTGCTGCCGGACTCGATTTCCAGTGTGGCCGACACCCGCTGCTTCAAGGCCAGGCCCTTGGCGTGCAGCAGCGCAAACACCGCGGCGGCGTCGGTGGAGCCCACTACGGCACCGACCAGCATGCCTTCGAGCAGGCCGAAACCGAGCATCCAGGCGGCGAACAGGCCGGTCACCACGCAGGTGATGAGCACGCCGACGGTGGCCAGCACGGATGCCGGGCGCAAACCGGCGCGAAAACTGTCGGAACGGGTGTTGAGGCCGCCGTCCAGCAGGATGACGGCGAGCGCCACGCTGCCCATGGTGTAGGCAATGCCGCTGTCGTCGAACAGGATGCCGCCCGGGCCGTCTTCACCGGCCAGCATGCCGACCGCCAGGAACACCAGCAGCAGCGGCATGCCGATGCGGTACGACAGCGCGCTGGCAAGGATGGCCAGCAACAGCAGCACCGCGCCGGCGAGAACGAGTTGATTCAAGAAATCCACGCGGCTTACCCTGGGTTCCGCCTGGCATGAAGCGGGTGGTGGACGCTATGCAGCAGGGCCGGTTTGCACTGGGTTTTGTTCATTTTTTTAATGGGGCGGCGGCGTTATGCGTTGTGGATCACGGCTTTTTTCGATTTCCGCCACACTGTAAACGACGAGGCCGAAAAGGAAAATGCGCCCCGGGCAGCGAGGTCGAGCGCGGCGGTTGCAAACAGCGTCTGCATCACCACCGAAAACGTGTTGACCCACAGAATTTGCACTGGGCGATCGGCAGGGGGGTCCGGGCAGGTGCCAGCGCGGTCGATCTTCGTTGGCGTACAAGCGATATCTCCGGTTCGGGCAACGCTTGGCTGGAATCGCGGTGAAACGCACGTCAAGAATGTGGAATTTGTCTCAACGCACCCTACAATTCTGGACACACCTCAAAAATACGGATGCGCAATGCCGGGATTTTCTGTCGCGGGCGCGACGCCGCAGCCTTTTAACCTTTCCGCTGCTGCGGGCTGAAACTTCATGCTGCCGAAACGTTTTCGCCGCTTTCTCCCCGACCCGCAAACCCTGCGCGAACATCGCGCGCTGCGCTGGATGGGGCCGATGCTGCATGACCGCCGCCTGTGGCATGTGAACCGGCGCGGGATTGCCATGGGTCTGGCCATTGGCGTTTTCTTCGGTCTGCTGATGCCGGTGGCGCAGATTGTTTTTGCCGCGATGGCAGCGCTGCTGCTGCGCGCCAATATCCCGGCTGCGGTCGGCAGCACCCTGATCACCAACCCCATCACCTTCGCGCCGGTGTACTACGCGGCCTATCACCTTGGAGCCTGGATGCTGGGGCACGCTGACGTGCCGTTGGCCGAGGTCGATCTCGACCGCGTCGCAGCCAGAACCGAGACCGGGCTGGCGCTGTGGGTGGACCGCCTGTACACCGTAGGACCGCCGCTGGCGCTGGGCTTGCTGACGCTGGCGGTGGTCCTGTCGGTGCTGATCTTTTTTGCCGTGCACTGGACCTGGCGGCTGCGCGTCATGCGCGCCTGGCAGCGCCGCAAGGCGCGTCGACAGCAGCGCTGAGGCTTGGGCACGGGCTTTTGCCGCTTATGTTCCCCGGCCGGTTGCTGGCTAAAGGCCAAAATTCACCAATACTTGTAAGCGTGAATTGCCGGCATACGGGCGCCCCCGGGAAGTGCCGGCCGGTGCGTGGATTTCGGCGCTAACCGCCCATCGACCTGGAGCAGACTACCTACCCCTCATGCTGGATATGGCTGTCATCTGGCTGTCTCTGCTTGTCAGCCTTGGCGTGATCGGCGTGGCGGGCGTCAGGCTTTCGCGCAACGGCGACATCATCGCCGAGAAGAGCGGGCTGAGCCGCGGCTGGGTGGGCCTGATCATGCTGGCCTCGGTCACCTCGCTGCCGGAGCTGGTCACCGGGCTGTCAGCCGTGACGGTCGCCGATGTGCCGGATATCGCGGTGGGCAACATCTTCGGCGCCTGCATTTTCAATCTGGGTTTCATCGTGGTGCTGGATTTCCTCTACCGCAAGGAATCCATCTTCACGCGTGCGCGCCAGGGCAATGTGATAGCCGCCGGCTATGGCATCGTGCTGATCGGCGTTGCCGGCTTCAATCTATTGCTGTATCGCGGAGAAACAGTGCCTTCGATCGGCCATGTCGGCCTCTATACGCCGGTCATCCTGCTGCTCTATCTGCTGGCCATGCGTACGCTCTACCGCTACGAGCAGTCGCAGGTCGCCGAATTTGTGGAAGATCGCGCCGAGCTTTATCCGCACATCAGTCTCAAGCAGGCCATTCGCGCCTACGTCATCGCCGCGCTGGCGGTCGTCGCGGCCGGCGTCTGGCTGCCCTACATCGCCGGTGATCTGGCCGACGCGATGGGCTGGCAACAGAGTTTCGTCGGCACCCTGTTCGTCGCCGCCGTGACGACGGCGCCGGAAATCGTGGTGACGGTTTCCGCCCTGCGAATGGGCGCAGTCGATCTGGCCATCGGCAACCTGTTCGGCAGCAACCTGTTCAACATTGCCATCCTCGCCATCGACGACCTTGCCTATCTGCGCGGACCGCTGCTGGCCGATGTTTCGGTCTCGCATGCGGCCTCGGCCTTCTCGGCCATCATGATGAGCGGACTGGCGGTGGTCGGGCTGATCCTGCGGCCGGTATCGCGCGTTTACCGTACAGTCAGCTGGATCAGCCTGCTGCTGCTCGTCGTCTATCTCTTGAATACCCTGTTCCTCTACCTCTATGGCCACTGATTCCGGCGAACACCCCGTTCACTGGCGTGGACTCGACAGTGCGGCGACCGCCGCGCATCTCGGCAGCGACCGCGATCAGGGGCGGGTCGCCGCCGCCGTCATCGGCGGCTTCATCGGCGCGCCGCAGGACACCATCGCCATCGTGGTCCTGCGCAATCCGCCGGCAAGGGAATCGGTGACCTATAGTCGCGCGGCCCTTGGCGCGGCGCGGCTGGCGGTGGCGTGCCGGTTAACGCGGCTCAGAGTTCGGACAGCGGTTTTTGCGCGGCCTGGGTGTCGACCGCGCCCATGTGCGCGATCAGCGCAGCCAGATCCTGGTTGAGGCGCGCCAGCGCATCGTCGGACAACTGGCCGAGCGCGTGCGTGAGGATGCCGGTCTGGGGCTGCGGTGCTTTTTCCAGAGCCTGTTCGCCAGCATCGGTGAGATACAGCTGCACCACGCGCTGGTCGACATGGTTGCGCTCGCGCCGGATCAATCCCGACTTCTCGATCTTGTCGAGCAGATTGCTGGCGGTGGAGGCGTGGATCGACAGCGCCTGCGCCAGTTCGGATACCTTCATTCCGGGATGCTGACGCAGCGCGGCCATCGCCCAGATCTGCGCGCCGCTGACGCCGCAGGCTTTTTCAACCGCCTTGAAATGCTGGCGGACGGCACCAAAAATCACGCGAAACTGGCGCAGGGACTCACTGGCGGCGGGGTTGCTTGAACTCAAGACGGGTCTCCGGATGCGGCAAAGCGCTCATCATGGCAGGAATTTCAGCTTGCCGTGTTCATGACCTGCGCCCACAGCGACTGGACGCCATCGCGCACGGGTGCCACCGCGGACAGCGGCACCCGAGCGTATTCCGCGCCGCTGAGCTTGATTGCGTGCTGCTGGCGGCGCAGTTCACGGTAGGCGTCGGCGGCAGCCTGCGCGAGTTCGGCGGGAACCAGCCCGGCCGCGGCCGCGCGCAGCAGCAGCGCGATGTTGCCCACGTTGTCGGCAAGTTCGGGATGCGCATTGCTATGCCGCAGCACCAGATACTGCACGCAGAACTCGACGTCGACGATGCCGCCGCCGTCATGCTTGAGGTCGAACAGTTCGCTGGTGTTGACGTGGCCGGCGTGCATCTTCTCGCGCATTGCCAGCACTTCTTCGCGCAGCTTTTCGGCGTCGCGCGGCAGGCACAGTATCTCGCGGCGCAGGGCCTCGAAGGCCTCGCCGATCGCCGCGTCGCCGCAGACGAAGCGCGCGCGCGTCAGTGCCTGATGCTCCCAGGTCCAGGCGTGATGCCGCTGGTAGTCGCGGAACGCCTCGACCGAGCTGACCAGGAGGCCCGCCGCGCCGTCCGGGCGCAGGCGCAGGTCGGTCTCGTAGAGGATGCCCGCCGGGGTGAGGGTGCCGAGCCAGGTGTTGATGCGCTGCGTCAGCCGTGCGTAGATTTCCTGCGCGCGCTCGTCGGTATCGTCGTAGAGGAACACCAGGTCGAGGTCGGACGCATAGCCGAGTTCCCGGCCGCCGAGCTTGCCGTAGCCGACGACGGCGAAGTGTGGCGTGTCGCGGTGGCGCGTCTTCAGTCCGGCCCAGCAGCGCGACAGGGTTTCGGCGAGCAACGTGTCGGCAAGATTCGACAGGTGATCCGACAGCGCTTCCAGCGTCAGCCGGCCGGCCACGTCCTGCGCCAGGAGGCGCAACGTCTGCACCTGCTTGAAGCGGCGCAGCGCATCCAGTTGCGCTTCGGTGTCGCCGGGGCGGGCATCGAGTTCGTCGCGCAATTGCGCGGCAAGCTGCGCCCAGTCGGGCACGCTCATCAGGGATTGCGGCGATATCAGTTCGTCCAGCAACTGCGGCTGCTGCGTCAGCACCTGCGCCGCCCACGGACTCGCCGCCAACAGGCGCGCCAGCTGGCGCAATGCCGCCGGATATTCGGCGAGCAGCGCCAGGTAGGTGGAACGGCGCGCGATGGACTGCATCAGCGCGGCGAAGCGTTCCAGCGTGGCCGCCGGATCGGGCTGGCTGCCGATAACTTCGAGCGCGGGCGGCAACAGCGCGTTGAGCAAAAGCTGGGTCGACTCGGCAAGTTGCGCGGTGTGCTGGCGCAATGTGTCGAGCGTGGCCAGCACCCGCTGCGGATCGCCATAGCCGGCGTTTTCCAGCAACGCGCGGATGGTGGCGGCGTCCGCCGTGCCGCAGCAGACGGCGGTCAGCGGGTGACTCTCCTGGTCGGTCTGCGGCGCGGCGAACATCTGTTCGAAGTGGCGCGTGACCTTGTTGCGGTGACGCTCGAGCGCGGCGAGCAGCGCCGCGTAGTCGGGAAAGTCCATCGCCTCGGCGAGCATCGCCTGCGATTCGGCGTCGTCCGGCAACTGCTGGGTTTGCGCGTCGTCCAGATACTGCAGCCGGTGTTCCAGCCGTCGCAAGAAATCGTAGGCAGCGGCAAGTTCCTGCCGTGCATCGGCCGTCATCAGGCCGCTGTTCACCAGTTCGCCCAGCACCGTCAGGGTCGGCCGCTGCTGCAGCGCGGCAATCTTGCCGCCGCGGATGAGCTGGAACACCTGCGCGGTGAATTCGATTTCGCGGATGCCGCCCGGCCCCAGCTTGATGTTGTCGGCCATCTCGCGGCGCGCGACCTCGCGCCGTATCTGCATGTGGAGGTCGCGGATCGCGGCAAATGCGCCGAAATCGAGGTATTTGCGGAACACAAAGGGCCGCACGATTTCCATCAATTCGTCATGGCGGCTACCGGTGAGCGGGCGCGCCTTGATCCAGGCGTAGCGCTCCCACGGCCGCCCCTGCGCGACCAGATAGTCTTCCAGCATCGCAAAGCCCATCGCGAACGGCCCCGAATCGCCCCACGGGCGCAGCCGCAGGTCGACGCGGAACACGTAACCGTCGGCGGTGGCTTCCGACAGTGCCGCCGTCAGCTTGCGCCCGAGGCGGACGAAGAATTCATGGTTGCTGATCGATTTTATTGCGGCGGCGTTGTTGTCGGCCGCGGTGTCGCCTTCCTCAGGGTAGAGGTAGATGAGGTCGATGTCGGACGACACATTGAGCTCGCCGCCGCCGAGTTTGCCCATGCCGACGACGACCATCTGCTGCGGCAGGCCATGTTCATCGCGCGGTTCGCCGTGGCGCGCGGCGAGCGCGGCGTGGTGGAAATCGAGCGCCGCCGCGAGGCATACCTCGGCCAGCGTGGTGTAGGCGGCCGTCACTTCGGCCAGGTCGGCGCTGCCCGCCAGATCGCGCGCGGTGGCAATCAGCCACACGTGCTGGCGCAGCTGCCTGAGCCGCTGATGCAGCGCGGCCTCATCGGCGCATGGGGGTGCGCTCAAAAATGCCTGCATCGCTTCGCGGGCGAACGCCCGGTCGAGTTGTCCGGCCACGGCTTCGGCCAGCAGGGGGTGTGCCGCCAGCAGGTGGCGGCCGAAGCGGGAACAGCGGACAACAGGGTCGAGTACGGGATTGCTCATGGCATGGATTAGAATTTGCAGTATCAAACACTCTATCAGTGGAGAGACCGTATGGCTTCTATCGAGTCGATTCTGACCGAAACCCGTGTGTTCCCGCCTGCGGACGCTTTCGTCGAACAGGCCAACGTGTCCGGCATGGATGCCTACCAGGCCTTGTGCCGCCAGGCCGAAACCGACTACGAGGGTTTCTGGGCGGATCAGGCGCGCCGGACGATCGACTGGAACAAGCCGTTCACCCGCACTCTGGACGAATCGAAGGCGCCGTTCTACACGTGGTACGACGACGGCGAACTCAACGTGTCCTACAACTGCCTCGACCGCCATCTGGCGACCCGCGGCGACAAGACCGCGCTGATTTTCGAGGCCGACGACGGCACGGCGACGCAGGTCACCTACAAGCAGCTGCACGCGCGGGTATGCCAGTTCGCCAACGGCCTGCAGTCGCTCGGCGTGGTCAAGGGCGACCGCGTCATCGTCTACATGCCGATGAGCATCGAGGCGGTGGTGGCGATGCAGGCGTGCGCGCGCATCGGCGCCATCCACTCGGTGGTGTTCGGCGGTTTTTCGGCGAAGAGCCTGTTCGAGCGCATCGAGGATGCCAAGGCAAAGCTCATCATCACCGCCGACGAATCGCTGCGCGGCGGCAAGGCGGTGCCGCTGAAGTACGCGGTCGACGAGGCGCTGGCAATGGGCGACACCTCTTGCGTGGAAAAAGTGGTCGTCTATCGCCGCTCCGGCGGCGCGGTGAACTGGTCGTCGCGCGACCTGTGGTGGCACGAACTCACGCAGACCCAGGCCGACACCTGCGAGCCGGTGTGGGTCTCCGCCGAGCATCCGCTGTTCATCCTGTATACCTCGGGCTCGACCGGCAAGCCCAAGGGCGTGCAGCATTCCACCGGCGGCTACCTGCTCGGCGCCATTCTTTCCATGGAGTGGGTATTCGACGCCAAGCCCGATTCCGACGTCTTCTGGTGTACTGCCGACGTCGGCTGGATCACCGGCCATACCTATGTCGCCTATGGCCCGCTGGCGCTGGGGATGACCGAAGTCATCTTCGAGGGCATTCCCACTTATCCACATCCCGGACGTTTCTGGGAGACCATCGCCAAACACCGCGTCACCACCTTCTACACCGCGCCGACTGCGATCCGCAGCCTGATCAAGCTGGGTTCCGACCTGCCCGCGCAGCACGACCTGTCGTCGCTGCGCCTGCTGGGCACGGTGGGTGAGCCGATCAACCCGGAGGCCTGGATGTGGTACCACCAGGTGGTCGGCAATGAGCGTTGCCCGATCGTCGACACCTGGTGGCAGACCGAAACCGGCGCCAACATGATTGCGCCGCTGCCCGGCGCGGTGCCGACCAAGCCCGGTTCCTGCACCTTGCCGCTGCCCGGCATCATGGCGGCGATCACCGACGAGCATGGTCACCCGGTCGAAAAGGGTCACGGCGGCTATTTGGTGATCCAGCGGCCGTTCCCGTCGCAGCTGCGCACCCTGTGGGGCGACCCCGATCGTTTCAGGAAAACCTATTTCCCCGAGGAGTTGGGCGGCAAGACCTATCTCGCTGGCGACTCGGCGCACCGCGACAGCGACGGCTATTTCTGGATCATGGGGCGCATCGACGACGTGCTGAACGTGTCGGGGCACCGTTTGGGCACGATGGAAATCGAATCCGCGCTGGTGTCCAACCCGCGTGTCGCCGAGGCCGCCGTGGTGGGCCGCCCGCACGAGATCAAGGGCGAGTCGGTGGTGGCGTATGTGGTGCTCAAAGGCTCGCGCCCCACCGGCAATGAGGCGAAGAAGATCGTCGCCGAGCTGCGCGACTGGGTCGGCAAGGAAATCGGTCCGATCGCCAAGCCGGACGAAATCCGCTTCGGCGACAACCTGCCCAAGACCCGCTCCGGCAAGATCATGCGCCGCCTGTTGCGGGCGATCGCCAAGGGCGAGGAAATCACCCAGGACATTTCCACCCTGGAAAACCCGGCGATTCTGGAGCAGCTGAAGGAAGCCGTGAAATAAATGGCATGGGGCAGGGGGAAAGGTGGTTCAATCCATCCCTTGTCTTCCCGTGCGTGCCGTCAGCCGGAACCAGTAGCCGTTCAGCCATCAACCACGGAAGAAAATCATGCCTCATTACCATGCCGTCGTCTGGCTCGACCACAATGGAGCCAATGTCATGCACATCAATCCGGATGACGTTGAAAAATCAGTGGTGAGTCCGGCCACGCCGCACCGCAATTTCCACCGCAAGCGGGACTCGGTCAGCGGCAGTCGCCAGCCCGAAGACCAGCACTATTATCACGAGGTCGTGGAAGCCCTCGCCGGCGCCGCGGAAATTCTGATCGTCGGCCCCGGCCAGGCCAAGCTTGAGTTGATCAAGCATATCCATTCCCACGATCACGGCGTCTCCGATAAGGTGATCGGGGTGGAAACAGTGGATCATCCGAGCGATGCCCAACTGGTCGCGTATGCCCGCAAGTATTTCGTGACCAAGGACAGGATGCTGTCGCAGTGTCGGGAACCTTGTTCATGGCCGCGTCTATGCGCTCGCGTTCACAGTTGCCACCATATTCAATGCCAAACCATCTAAAATCAGGTTCATTCACGTCCCGCATTAACCATTCAAGGTGCAGTCTATCGGCAAGCAGATGGTCAACCTCAACAACTGGGTCGTCTTCTTCGTCCAGGCCGAGTAAAGCCAAAATCATGCTGTAGTCGTTGGCTTCTTCGTTCGTTATTTCAACCATCGTTATCTTCAATTCTGTGTCCAACAGGGTGCTCCAGGCGACGGCTTACGCTGCGCCTGAACTTTGTTCAGTGGAACACCGTCCCTGGATGTAAGGGGGCGTATTCTTCATCCAGCACCCTGCGGGGTGCTTTTTTGTCGGATTTTTTACAAATAAGTATAAATAATCAGGTTGTTGAATTTGATTAAAATAAATCGATTATAGGATCTGATTTTCAGCGTGAATCTGGCGCCCAATGCCAACAACGACCTGACCATCACCGCCATGGATAAATCGGGCATAACGGATTCCTTTGCCAACTGGGCCGCGCTGGATGACTGGGTCAATGGAGAAAACCGGATACTGGTGCTGTCGACGACCGGAAATCTGATGCAGTTCGTCACCATCAATTCTGAATTCGGGGTCTTGGGGGTGTTTGGTGGTTTGGATCAATACAAGCAGACCGAGATTTCCGGTGTTACCGCTGTCCCCGAGGCCGACACCTACGCCGTGCTGCTGGCCGGTCTCGCTCTGGTGGGCTTCGCCGCACGCCGCAATCTGGCCTGATCAGTCGACGCCCTGGGAAAAGCGCCGCTTGGCCGGCGCTTTTTTTTGCGTAACGAAGAGGTCTTTCGCCGGCTGTAAATACGGCCGTCCCGGAACATGGAGCGGGTGATGGATTTGCGGATGTGAGCCGGGTTTTTGCCGAAAAAACATAAATCATTGAATATAAAAGAATAAATAATTTTCTATTATTGTCCGACCCCCTAAAGTCCGTCGAAATATCGACGTAACTGTTGATAATCCTGTAAAGGGCAAACTCGTCGTGAGGCGAGGACGCAAAGCTACCGGTCTTTGAACTAAGACGGCGGGGCTGCCAGTGGAAGCCATTTTTTATGGCTGTGGTGCGTAAAAGTGTCCTGATTCAGGCGGTTTATTGATCAAGGAGCCTCCATGTCGCATCAATGCCCATTCCCCGTCCGTTCGACCGACAGCCGCTACAGCTACCGTGCCGGCAGCGTGCCGGGCTTTACCCTGAGCCTTGCCCTGGTGGCGGCCCTGGCGGGCTATGCCGGGCTCAGCGACGCCGCACCTGCAGCGCAGGCAAACGCCAAAGCGTCCGGGGCGGTCACGGAGATCCCCGTTTCCTCAGGCGCTGCCATCGGCTGGGCCAAGGGACGCCTGCTGATGGCGCCGCGCGCCGGCCTGCCCGATAAAGAATTCGACAAAATATTGAAGTCGCTGAACGCCAGGTCGAAAGGCCGCTTCAGCCGGACCCATACCCATGTTGTCGAGCTGCCACCGGGGATGGACGAGGTGAAGGCCATGCAGGTGCTGAAAAAGGATCGACGCCTGAAATATGTCGAGCTCGACATGGCGCTGGCGCCGTCTCTCAGCGTGAACGATCCCTCGTATTCGAACAGCTGGGCCTTGCCGAAAATCCAGGCGCCCAATGCGTGGGACAAGGCCAACGGCAGCGGTGTGACCATCGCTATCCTGGATACCGGCGTGAATGGCAACCATCCCGACCTCGCCGCCAACATGGTTCCGGGTCGCAATATTTTCGACAACAACACCGATACGGCCGACGTGAACGGCCATGGCACCTCGGTGTCGGGCGCGGCAGCGATGGTGGGCAACAATGGCACGGGTAGCGCCGGCGTGGCCTGGGGCGCGAAGATCATGCCGGTGCGCATTTCCGGCCTGGACGGCTATGCCTACTACAGCACGATTGCGCAGGGGATCAACTGGGCCGCCGACAACGGCGCCCGCGTGGCCAACGTGAGCTACGGCGTATCCGGCAGCGCATCCGTGCAGTCGGCGGCGAACTACATGCGCAGCAAGGGCGGCGTGGTGGTGGTTGCTGCCGGCAACAGCGGCATCGACGAAAACATCGCAGCGCACGATTCCATGCTGAGCGTCTCGGCGACCGGCAACACCGATGGGCGCCCCAGCTGGTCGAGCTACGGCAATTACGTCGATCTCGCCGCACCCGGCGTAAGCATTTACGCGCCCACCCGCGGCGGCGGCTATGCCAACGTGTCGGGCACCTCTTTTTCCGCGCCGATCACGGCCGGCACTGTCGCCCTGATGATGTCGGCCAATGCCAAGCTGACGCCGGCGGATGTCGAC
>JAGXGM010000071.1 GCA_024636675.1 Hydrogenophilales bacterium
ATCTACGAAACCATCTCGCGCGACGAAGGGCGCCACGGCGGCGCCTACCTGCAATACATGAAGCGCGCGCTGAAGCAGGGCGGGCCGGGCGTGGCCGCCGCGTTCGCCAAGATCGGCTTCCTGATGGCGTCGAGCCAGCGCTCCGACAAGGCGCTGCACCCGACCAACCTGCACGTCAACGAAGCGCTGTTCCCGCAGGACACCATCCAGTCGCGCCTGCCCAATCCGGAATGGCTGGAGCACTGGCTCGACGAGCAGATCTGCTTCGACGCCACCTGGGAAAACAAGGTGGTGGGCGGCATTCTTCGCAACCTGTCGAGCCTGCTGGGCCAGCCGTTCGAGAACGTGCGCGAACTCAACAAGTACCGCAAGCAGATGCTGGCGGCCGCAGCCTGACGCCGGCACGCGCGACGAAGATTGACTCGCCCGGGCACTGCCCCCACTGTGGGAGGGGCCCTCGCCCTGAATGCCAGCGCCGCGCCAGCTCCCCATTCGGCCCGAGGGCGGGCCTCCTACATTTGATCCGTCATTCAGGCGCGTGTCGCGGCACCCGCTGTTTTGAATATTTTCCAGGAATGCCCCATGCGCACCGACACTCCGAACACGATCTTCCTCAGTGACTACACGGTCCCCGCCTGGCAGGTCGACACGGTCGATCTCCATGTCGCGATCCATGAGGGCCATGCCGAAATCCGCGCCAGGCTTGCCTGCCGGCGCAATCCGCAGGGGGCCGGCGGCGCGCTGGTGCTGAACGGCGAGGACCTCGCGTTGCAGGTGGTCAGCCTCGACGGTGACGTGCTCGACCCCGCGCGCTATACCGTTGCCGACGACACGCTGACCGTCGCCGGCCCGCTGCCGGATGCCTTCGTGCTGGAAACCGTGGTGCGCATCGAGCCGGATGCGAACACCCAGCTTTCCGGCCTCTATCGTTCCAGGGACGGCTACTTCACCCAATGCGAGGCCCAGGGCTTTCGCCGCATCACCTTCTTCCCCGACCGCCCCGACGTGATGGCGCGCTTCACCTGCATCGTCGAGGCCGAGCGCGAGCGCTTCCCGCAGCTGCTGTCGAACGGCAACCTGGTTGCATCCGGCCCCTGCGAGCACGACGCCTCGCGCCACTGGGCGCGCTGGGAAGATCCGTTCCCCAAGCCGGCCTACCTGTTCGCGCTGGTCGCCGCCAGGCTGGACGTGCTGGAGGATGAATTCGTCACCGGCTCCGGACGCGCGGTCCGCCTCGCGGTGTATGTCGAGCCCGGCAGACTCGATCAGTGCGGTCACGCCATGGCGGCGCTGAAGAAATCGATGCGCTGGGACGAGCAACGCTTCGGCCTGGAGATGGACCTCGACCACTACATGATCGTCGCGGTGGGCGACTTCAATATGGGGGCGATGGAGAACAAGGGCCTCAACATCTTCAACACCAAATACGTGCTGGCCCGACCCGACACCGCGACCGACGGCGACTACCAGGCCATCGACCGCGTCGTTGCCCACGAGTATTTCCACAACTGGACCGGCAACCGCGTCACCTGCCGCGACTGGTTCCAGCTGTCGCTGAAGGAGGGCCTCACCGTCTTCCGCGACCAGGAATTCGGCGCCGACACGCATTCGCGCGCCGTCACCCGCATCCAGGACGTGCGCGCCCTGCGCGTCGGCCAGTTCCCCGAGGATGCCGGCCCGATGGCGCATCCGGTGCGCCCGGCCTCCTACGCAGAGATCAACAACTTCTACACCGCCACTGTCTACAACAAGGGCGCCGAAGTCGTTCGCATGATCCACACCCTCGTCGGACGCGCAGGGTTTCGCGCCGGCATGGAGCTGTATTTCCAGCGCCACGATGGCCAGGCCGTCACCTGCGAGGACTTTGTTTCCGCGATGCAGGATGCCTCGGGCGTCGACCTCGCCCAGTTCCGCCGCTGGTACGCCCGCGCCGGCACACCGTGCCTGAAAGCCGAGGGCAACTGGGACGCCGCGGCCCGGCGCTACACCCTGACCCTTACGCAAAGCCTTGTGCCGACCGCCTACGAGCAGCGCCTCAAGGATGCGGGCATGCCGATCGTCGAAGGCCCGCTGCACATTCCGGTGGCGCTGGGCCTGGTGCTGCCCGACGGCAGCGACGCGCCGCTGCGCCTGGCCGGCGAGCCCGCGCACGCCGGCACCACGCGCGTGCTGTCGCTCACCGAAACCACACAAACCTTCGTCTTCGAGGACATAGTGGCGGCGCCGGTCGTCTCGCTGCTGCGCGACTTTTCCGCGCCGGTGCAGCTTGAATTCGAACAGACCGATACCGAACTCGCCCATCTGATGGCGCACGACGCCGATGCGTTCAACCGCTGGGAGGCCGGCCAGCGCCTTGCCACCCGCGTCCTGCTCGCCGGCATCACGGCCGGCGGCGAGGGCGAGTTCTGGATTCCCGATGATTTCGTCACCGCCTGCGGCCGCGTGCTCGACGCCGGCCTTACCGACGACCCTGCGCTCGCCGCCGAAGCGCTGGTGCTGCCGGCCGAGCAGGTGCTGGCCGAGGCGGTGGCCGGCCGCGGCGCGGCCATCGACCCCGAGGCGATCCACCGCGCCCGCGTCAATGTGCGGCGCCACCTCGCCACCCGGCTGCGGGATCGTTTCGAGGCCGTGTGGAGCGCGCTCGCACCGGCCGAACCCTATGCCCCGGACGGCGCCCAGGTCGGCCGCCGCGCCTTGCGCAATCTCTGTCTCGGCTATCTCGCCGAAAGCGACGACGCCACCCTGCGCGCCGCCGTGCTGCCGCGCCTGCTGAGCCAGTTCAAAGACGGCGGCAACATGACCGACGTCATCGCGGCGCTTGGCACGCTGGCCAACCTCGATTTGCCCGAACGCGAGACCGCGCTGGCGGCGTTTTATGCGCACTGGCAGGACGAAGCGCTGGTGGTCGACAAATGGTTGCAGGTGCAGGCGACCTCGCGCCTGCCCGGCACCGCGGCGCGGGTACGCGAACTGATGCGGCACCCGGCCTTCGACCTGAAGAATCCCAACAAGGTCTATGCCCTGGTGCGCAGCTTCTGCGCCGGCAACCCGCGCCATTTCCACGTGGCCGACGGCAGCGGCTACGCGCTGGCGGCCGACGTCATCATCGAGCTGCAGGCGATCAACCCGCAGGTGGCGTCGCGCCTGGCGCGCAGCTTCGACCGCTGGCGCCAGTTCGATGTCGTGCACCAGGGCCACGCGCGCGCCGCGCTGGAGCGGATCGCAAGCTGCGAGGGGCTGGCGAAAGACGTCGCCGAAGTCGTCGGCAATGCCCTGAAGTAGATCAGACGGTCAGAGGCCTTGCCGGGCGGGCTTCTCGCTCAACTTGGCCGCGTTTTAGCCGCTACTGGGACGGGGCAAATTAAAAAGCACGCACCGCCAAGGGACTTTCTTTGAACCGTTTAATCGCAAAACTCGTGCAGGGGTTTTCCCGGCTCGCCTTCTGGCGCAAGCCGGCCACGCCGCTGGCGGAACAGCCGGAAACACCCGCCCCGGAAGCGGCGGCGGTGCGGCCGGTCGAAGCCGAGGCCGAACGCGCAGCCGCTGATACCGCGGAGCCGCGGGCCGGGCGTTTCGAACGCCTGAAACGGCTCTTGGGTCGGGTGCGCAAGCCTGCCGCCGGGCAGGCCGCGGAAGCGGACCAAGCCGCGCGCGATGAAGCGCCCGTCCGGAAGCGGGCCGATGGAAATATCATGGAGGAAGCGGCGTCGGCGCCTCCGCCGTCCTGGCTGGCGCGGCTGAAAACCACCTTGCGCCGGCAGCCCGGGCCGGAAGCGATCGAGGCGGACGAGTCGATTCCCGACGCGAAACGAAACCGGGATGCGACAGCCTTCAGCGAGGACGAAGCCGACAGCGTTGAGGACGCGGAGCAGCCCGGCCGCATCCGGCGGGCACTTGCCGCGCTGTCGAACAAATGGGTGTGGATCCCGGCCGCCAGCGCCATGCTCCTGGTTTTGATCGGCGCGATGGCTTTGATGCTGCTGCAGTCCGCGCAGGAGAAAGAACACCTCCAGGCGGAGTTGCTGGCGACGCAAAACAAACTCAAGCAGTCAGCCGTTTCGAAAGCGGCGGCAGTGAAGGCTGCAGCAGTGAAGGAAAACGCCGGGCCAGCAGACACGCCCGCTGCAATCGGCAGCGCTGCTGCCTACACCGGTATTGGCATCGACACTGGAGATTGCCGGGTGACCGACAAGGAAAGCGTCTCCCAGCACCTCAAGAACTGCATTGACAGCTTCAACCGGATATCGGCCGGATCAACTCCGGCCAGAACCGCGCCCTGACCCGATCCGCAAGAGACCGCAACCAGGCAATTCACAGGCATGAGCAAGTCAGGCCGGCCCTACAGCTGCATCGGTCCGGCGCTTATCAGCTTTCCAGCGCGGATAAGGCGTTCAGGGTCTCGTTGAACGACACCGTGCTGTTTTCCACGAAGCACACCACATTCGCGATCGTGCAGATGGACAGCCTGTCGCCCATCATCATCCATCCCCGCGGCGGCCAGCCGGGCATGCCGGACATGACCGCAAGGATATCGCTGCCTTGATGCATGATGCGCCCATTGGCATAACACAGCTCCGCGGCCAGGTCCGTGTGCAGCGGATCGATTTCCCCTGCCGCATCCATCAGGGTGCCGTCATCATAAAAGCGCAGCGCTGCGACCACACCCCTGATCTCAAGCAGACTCAGCAGATCCGTCATGGTCTATCCCTCTCTCGTGACACCCTCGCCGTCGTTGCCGGGAAAGCGCAGATTTGTTCCGTTATCGCGAGCGCCCGTCGGGCATAAAGCCCGCAGGCCCGCGGCATACGATTCCACACGCACTTCAGTGCGTAGTGGATCGGAGTCCCCTTGTGGGGCGATCTGGCGTTCATCGATTCCGCCGGCACGTGCCGGGGCAGGCTGGGTTGCTTCACTGCACCTGCAATGACAAAGAACGAATGATCCAGCGTCTTCCTAGGCATTTTCATTGAAGAGCTGATATGCCTGGTCGTAGTTGAAACCGGCGCCATGTCCGATGACGGCCTTTCCGTCCATCCCCAGCATCACATGGTCGATGCTCATGAAGGCAAAGCCGCGCTCGGGCAGGAAGCCCTGCTGGCCGGTATGCTTCGCCCAGCCCGTGGCCTGCATGCGGTAGATGGCCATGTTGGCGGCGCACATCTGCGCGACGATCTCGGCGAAATCCTGCTCGAGTTCGCCGCGCATGTCGCCCAGCTCGCCCGTACAGGAGAACTCAATCGCGCCATAAGCGCCCGGCAGTTGCATGAGTTGGTCCAGGGTCGGCATGTCTTTCTCCTTTTATTCGGTTTCGTTTTCTTCGATGTCCGCTGACGCGCGCATGGCCGAAAACACCGCGTCGAAGGACGCTGGAGGTGTCTGCACAATGCACATGCTGTCTTCCACGGCGATGATGGCGCTTTCCGGTCCCCACGCTGCCCAGCCATAAAATCCTGCCCAGCCGGGCTCCCCGGTCAACCGTTCCAGCAGCAGTCCCTGCATTTCCATGGTCAGCGTAATGGAGGAACACATGCCCGCCAGCCAGGATGCCTCGTCGGTCGGAAAAGGGCCTTCGTACTCTTCCAGAAACCCCTTGCGGGAATAGAGGCCCGCGGCAATCGTGCCAGGCAACTCGAGTAATTCGGATGATCGCGACATAGGCATTCCTCGACGGTTTGTAGATGGACAGGCCGGATGGCACACTGACCGGAGCGGCTACCGGTTAGCGCGGCGAGTAGGTCATGCAGTTGACCTGCTGGCCTGATGGGGCCACGCGAATGCTGTCCGTCGAGCATTCCAGGTCCTCGTTGAATGTGCAGTCGGTGGACTTGCAGGCGCCGATCCCCGCCGTCCGGGTGCTCGACTTGGTGTGTTCAGAACCCGAAAAAAAAGTGTCGCAGCCTGCATGCAGGCTATTGCCCACGGTAATCGCCTTGGCGTGGCAATTCATGCCCACGTTGTAGGCGCATTCGCTCGCCAGGCATTCGGATACGATCGGCATGTCGATGGTCATTTGTTTCATGGGAGACCTCCTTGAAACTAACTGCGGGGATGTATGTAATCCAGCAGCGCACGCAGCGTAAAGGACGTGCGCCTGGTTGCGTGCGGTCGGCTGGAGCCTGTATTGGCAACCGCGCCACCTCGAATTACAGCGCCCGATCCGGACGTCCCACTCGAGGCCGCTGGCTTTGCGTCGCCGCCTTGCGGCGGCTTTGCCTTTTAACGATACAAGTTCGTTTTAGACCTTCTCTCGCGTGTTGCAAGCAAGCCTCCGCGACGTGCAGCACCCGTGGTTCAACACGATCAATGCCCGCGAGAAAGGGCGTCGCGCTGCACCGTATCAAAGCGAAGGCGCTTGCTAGAGCCCGACCAGATTCGCATGAACGCCTTGTGCCTGAATCATGTTCAGGACATTGCCTGAAGTCGTGCACTCAGGGTTGTAGGTCACCATCAGCATATGGGGATTGTCATTCGAGCTGCAGGCGCTGATGACGCAGGCGTCGGTCCGCAACACCTCTTCCAGCTCATGCATTCTCTCGGCGGGAACCGTCTCATTCACATGGACGATCATGTCCACTACGGAAATATCCATCATTCCACCTCCTTGAACCCCGGGCAGACGGATTGAAAAAAAGCCGGGGATTCCATTCACTCTAGTAAACGATCTGCGTTTTTATAGTGGGCGCACGCGCGGCCGGAGGGGCGTGTTGCAGGGGCAGAACCGAGCGGTATTCAATACGGAATTTCGTCGGCGATCACTGGCCCAAGCGTGGCTTCCGGGCCGGGTTTTTGTCGGCTGGCGGGCCTGACCCGGACCACGGTTCCCTCGCGGCGCGGGTCGGCGGCGCCGTGATGGGTGCCGGACGCGAGGTCGATGGCGACCGCCTGCACCGACCCGATCGTGGCCTGGCAGCCGTCGGTTCCCGCGTCGCCCAGTCCCGCATGTCCTCTCTCGCGCAGGGCATCCTGCGCGGCGACGCTGAAAGCCGGCTGCATGAAGGCCGCGCCGCCTTCGCACCGCACCGGGCCGGCTGCGTGGGTGACCGACAGGCGCGGGGCATCGATGGCCTGCTGCAGGTTCATGCCGTGGTCGATCAGGTTGAGGGTGACGTTGAGCACGGAATTGATGATGGTGGCGCCGCCGGGCGAGCCGTAGGCGACGACTGGTTTGCCATTTTTGAACAGCAGTGTCGGCGCCATGCTGGAGCGCGGGCGCTTGTGCGGGGCGACGTCATTGGCGCCGGGGTTGCCTGCGGCGGCGTCGGCGGCGGGCAGGAAGTTGAAATCGGTCAGCTCGTTGTTGAGCAGAAAGCCGTAGCCCGGCACGGTGATGCCCGACCCCCAGGTGTATTCGATGGTGCTGGTGTAGCTCACCACGTTGCCCCAGCGATCGACGATGGAAAAATGCGTGGTGTGGGGGCTGTCCTGCGGGGTGCGCGACTGTTTCGGCCGCACGGCGGTGGACGCATCCCAGGGCAGGGGGTCGCCCGCCTGCGGCGTCTCCATGCGGCGGTCCGGCTGGATCAGGGCGGCGCGGGTTGCCAGATAGTCGGGATGCAGCAGACCCTGTCGCGGCAGCGGCGCGGCATCGTCGTCGCCGATCCACAGCGCGCGGTCGGCGAACGCCAGGCGCATCGCCTCGATCATCGCGTGCAGGGTTTTCGGGCTGCCGAAGCCGTAGCCCTGCACGGCGTCGCCGAGCGGAAAGCGCTCCAGCAGTCCCAGCATCTGCAGCACGGTGAGGCCGCCGGAAGAGGGCGGCGGCATGCCGACGAGCGTCCAGCCGCGATACTGCCCGACCAGGGGTTCGCGGATCGCGACCTCGTAACGCGCGAGATCGGCCAGCGTCATGCGGCCCGTTCCGGCGGCGCCCAGTTCGCTGCGCGTGCGCTGCTGCGCCTGCACAATGGCCCGTGCGAGGGCGCCGCGATAGAAGGCATCCGGCCCGCGGGCGGCGATGCGCTTGAGGGTTTGGGCGAGCGCGGGCTGCACCAGCCAGTCGCCTTCTGCGAGCGGCACGCCGCCGGGGTGGAAGATGGCCGCGGTTTCGGGATGAATCCGGGTGCGACCGCCGTCGTTTGCGATGTCGTCGGCAAGGAAGCGGTTGACGCGAAAGCCGTGCTCGGCGAGCTCGATCGCCGGCGCCAGCGTGTCCGCCAGCGTCTTCGTGCCCCAACGGGTGAGCGCAGTATCGACGCCGCGCAGCGTGCCCGGCACGCCCACAGCAAGGCCGCTGGTCGACGCCAGCGGAAACGGCATCGGCAGACCGTCCGGCGCAAACATGTCGGCGCTGGCCGCAGCCGGCGCGCGCTCGCGCGAATCGACGATGAAGGTCTCGCCGGTTTTCGCCAGATGGATCAGCATGAAGCCGCCGCCGCCGATGCCGGACGACTGCGGCTCGACCACGTTCAACGCGAACTGCACCGCCGCCGCCGCATCCACGGCGTTGCCGCCCGCAGCCAGCATGCGCGCGCCGGCCGCCGCCGCCGCCGGGTGCGATACCGCCACCACGCCGTCGGGCGAGGCGGCCAGCACCGAGGGGGAAAACAAAGCGAGGAGCGCGAGCCAGCGCGTGCAAAGCGAGCGGAGGGACATGGGTGTCGGCGAATAACGGGGAGGCCCCAAGCCTGCACTGGTTTGGCCGCGCGCGTCAATGCGCGGGCTCGATGGCCCGTCATGAAAGTGCCGGGGACATTGCCGGGGTTCATCGGCGGGCGCAATGACAGGACCGTGCCGGCATCGGGAATGGTTGGCGAATGACCGCAATGGGGAGACTGACGGAATTCACGCTCCCGGCCAGAAGTGGAAGTTCAGGTTGAGGTGTCCAACCGTCTCTTGTTCGGCCAAACCGGCCATAGACCACAAGCGATTCGTGTGGCAGCAATATGGCAACTAAGGAAGGTCTGCATAACCCGCGCCACCGCGCGAGTTGAATGAAAGTAGAACACCCAATGCGAGAGCGGACAGATTTACGACGATTTCCTGGCTGGTGTTGCTCTCGATTTTGTTCATTACCGACCATTCGGGCGTCCTTGCC
>JAGXGM010000072.1 GCA_024636675.1 Hydrogenophilales bacterium
CTCAGACGCGCGGCCAATCCACACGGACAGTTTTTGCCACAACAGGGCCGCTATATCAGCATGCTGGTCGATCCGGTTGAGTTTACACATGGGGTCTTCCACGACATCGAAAAGTTGGAGCAGGTGGCCATCATTGAGCGGCTGATAAACGAGTTTCCAGCGGCCGCGCCTGATCATGCGGTCCTTGGCAGCGAAGATGGTTTCGCAGTATTCGGGTTTGATGGCGAGCGTTCCGCTGCCTCGATTCGGCACTTCAATCAGTTCCAGCAGATTGGGATAGCGAAGATGCGCTTCCGGCAGACCGGGGATGTCGGCTACCCAGATGCCGGTTTCGTTGAACGCATCGAGTTCCGGGCAGGCACGGTCGGGCTCCATGCAGCCGACAAGCGACACACCGTCCATATTGCTGGTTGTCGGGTGGCCGCATAACTCCAGTAGCGTGGGGGCCAGATCGATTGTGCGGACGACATCGTCGATTTTCCCCTTGGGCGCCAGACGTGGATCGCGGATCACCAGCGGAATGCGCGGACTGGCTTCGCCAACAGCCGAATTACCCTGGCCCCAGGTGTCGTGCTCGAAGAACTCCATGCCGTGATCGGAATAGACGACAACGATGGTATTGCTTGCCAGGCCGCAGGTTTCAAGATGCGCCACCATCTTGCCCACTTCATCGTCGAACTCCGCCACGCAGCCATCGTACAGATCAATAATCTGGTCGAGGTCGAATTCCGCCCGGGGCGCGCCCTGGCGGCGGATGATATCGAACGGGTCGGTGAGCCTCGCCATGGCGAACTTGGATTCGCCCGCATAGCCCTGATCGGCAAAACGCGTGTACCACGGCCATTCCGACGCAAACGGCGGGTGGGTGGTGGAATAAAACACGTTCAGGAAAAACGGCTGCGGGCTTTCGGCCAGGCGCGATACCAGACGCCGCGCGCGGCGGCCCATAGGCTGCGTCAGCGGTACCCCCCCCAGGTAATACAGTTCAGGCAGCATCAGCCGCCCCAGCCGGTTGTGAATGAACAGGGACAGGTACAGGCGCAGATCCTTGGGCCCCTGGCGAATCAGATACTTCAGGTTCCACTGGTCTTCAGGCAGGTCGGTGTAATCAAAACCGAAGGAAAACTTGCCCATGTCGCCACCGCACCAGTCCGACAGTGCAGCGGTGCGATAGCCCTCCTGTTTCAGCAGCGTGGGCAGGGCATCGACCTTCAGCCGCGTGCTCTCGTCATTGACGAAGTTGTCGCGGATGCCATGGGTGTGCGGCCAGGTGCCGGTCATCATCGAGATCAGGCTGGGCGCGGTACGCGCGCATGGCACGTAGCAGTTGGCAAACAGGGCACCATTTGCGGCCAGCGCATCGATGTTCGGCGTCAGCGCGCGATGGTAGCCCAGTGCGCCCAAGCGGTCGGCACGCAGCGTATCGGAGCCGATCATCAGGATATTGGGCGGCGCATCGGCTGCGCGCATCGGCTGTTTGCGCGGCGCGCGTGCCTGCGGCTGCCAGCCTGCCCAGGTGATCGTTCCAGTAAAAAACAGCGTGGCCGCCCACAGCGCCATCAGGTCGCCAATACGCCCCTCCTTCGACAATTGCCAGCTTGCGGCCATGAGCAGCAGTCCGACCAGGCCCATGGCGCCCCATTGCAGTACCGTGATGAAGGCCGGGGTCGTCCACTGCCAAAGTTTGTACAGCCGGCTCATGCGGTAGTGCATCGAGGCCACCATCAACCCTGGGTTGAAGCGCAGCTTGCGGATGAATTGCAGCGAGAACGCAGCCAGCACGCCCAGGATGGCGGCAATGAAGGCCAGGCCAGCCGACCACGGCGCGTCGAACACGGTGTTGAGCATGAAGTACAGCAACACCCCCGCGCCGCCGGTGAACAGCATCAGCGCAAACGCCCAGGCAGTCAGGCGTGCCAGTGCAAACAGGGTGTAGCGCCGGTAATAGGTGAGCACTTCCTCGCGCATGCGCGGCCCGGTCTGGGAAAAATCGATCAGCGATTTGGCGAGCAAGGCTGCTGCCCCGATGCCGGCGACGCCCATTGCGGGCAGGATGCCGGCCCAGCGCGCATCGCCGGCGGCAAACCAGGCGATGAGGCCGCTGGCGCCGGTGAGCAGTGCCAAGGCTTCAACGCCCAGCATGGTGAGGTCCGGGGGGAGGACGAGCCCTCGCCCACGGAAGCCCGACTCGTGGCGACCCTGAACCTCGCCCAGTGCAGCGGCTGTCCGCATCCAGTAAAAGCGGCGCTTGGTCCATGACAGGCTGAACAGACTGTGAAAACCATATTCAGCGAGCTTGCGTAACATGAAAAGCGGCACCCGGCCGTTGCCGTGGATACGTGAAGTGGAGCGGGTGCGCTGATAGCTTTTTTTCAGCAGATAACCAAGCTGGAGTCGCTCGTTGTCGACGTAATGGTGCTGCACCATGTCCGGCGTGTATTGGCATCGCACGCCGCGATTCATGGCGCGCAGTACATATTCGCTGTCCTCGCCGCCGCCCAGGTCATGCCCGTGTGGCCCCAGTTCGGTGGAGAACTCCCCGGCCAGTTCAAATACTTGACGGCGGACCACAAGATTGCCGCCACCGGGGATGGGCCCTTCCTCGGCGGTGATTGTCTTGGGTTGGTCTTCCTGGTCGTAGCGCGGAATGGGAAGCGGATAAATCCGATAGGGCCCATTGTCATGCACCCATTCGGGTTCGCTGCCGTCCCAGTCGGGCAGGATGCGCCCACAATACAGTCCGGCATCCGGCCAGGTTTGCGTCGCCTGTTCGATGGCGACCAGATAGTTTTCATCGACCCGGTGGTCGTCATCGACGAACGCGGTGAGTTCGGTGTCGATTTCCGGTATGACTCGATTGAGCGCATGCGACTTGCCAGGAGTGGGCACTTCGATCAGCCGTAATGGTAGGCAGGCTTGAGCCTCTTGCTGGGACTGATACGCTTGCATGCGCGCGACGGTATCGTCGGCGCATGCATTGGCCGCCACCAGAATTTGTACTGGCATGACAGGGCGCTTTGCCGCATTCAGCGAAGTAAGCACCCGCTCCAGCAGATCGGCCCGGTTATGGGTGCAGATCAGTATGGTGAGCGCGGTCACGGCCGAGAGCGGTAACCGATCAGGGTACCCAGCGCGTGGGTTGCATTCATCCCCTGGCGCAGGGCGCCAGGCTGACGGGAGAGTTGCATGTAGATGGCTTTGGCGGTTTGTCGAACAAACTGGGTGGCAAGGAAAGGCGGCACGCCAAGAACCGCTTTGGGATACGCAGGCAGCTTGTGTCGGCCATGACGAAGGCCGGCGCGGTAATGCAGTTTGAGAAAATAGCTGCGTGCCAGCCGCCATGTCTCCACCGCATGCAGCACTGCCATTTCCGGGCGGTAGCGGATGCGCGCCTTGCGCTCCAGCAGCGTGCGGAACATGACCGCATCCGATCCACCGCCCACCACATTGCCGATCCGGTCGAAGCGCTTGTCGAAACGCAGTTCCGGATCATTGCGGAACAGCCGCATGTCGTAGGCGACGTTGGCCGTCCAGATCGGCGTGCTGGTGTCCCGAATCCAGAAGGCATCCGGGCCATGATCGACGGCTGCCAGAAAGCCCAGCAGGTCGTCTTCGAGCCAGGCCGGACGCGGGATCGTGGTGAAGTCCATTTCCACGCGACCGCCCGCGCATTCGGCACCCTCGTTCAGGATCGCATCGGCTGCGGCCTCGATCAATCCGGGCAGGGGGATTTCGTCATCGTCGATATAGACCAGGATGTCGCTGTCCAGCGCTTCGGCAATGCCGCGGTTGCGCGCGGCGACAATGCCCTGGACCGGTTCGGTTACCCAGCGCAGGCTGGGGCCGGGTAGCTGGGCCAGCTGCGCCAGCACCTCAGCAGTATTGTCAGTGCTGTTGTTATTGATCGCCAGGATCTCGAATGGGATCGGACAGCTTTGCGCACGCATGGCGGCCACCAGCTTTTCGAGTCGGTTGGCGCGGTTGTAGGTGCAGAAAGCGAAAACAAGTCGGGACATGGTGGCGGGGTCGGTTGGGTCAATGAGGGGCGCGATCCTGGGCCATCGCATCGAGATAGAGGTTGATCTGCATCAGTCGCAAGCGCCGCTCGTTACGCTCAGGCTGTCAGCATCCATTCGTACTTCGTTCCGGCGATCAGGTCTTCCACTTCGCGGTAATTCTCGACCAGCTCCTGCAGCGTCTTGACGTTGATCCGCTTCAGGGTGACTTCCGCGTCATGGTGCGGCACCTGCAGATGCGTAAGGATTTCCCGATAGGCCACCCGCGGGTCCGATTCGATATGGTCTTCGTAGTAGAGCGGCAGAAAATCGAAATAGCCGCGAACCAGTTGGCGGGCTTTTTCGGTCTCCTCGTCGATATGCCGGATCATCTCCAGCAGCGGTGCATACTTGCCCTGGATACGGACCCGCTGCAGATCGATATGCAGGCGCCCTTTCAAGTCGGCATCCTTGTCTTTCGTATGGTAGGTCGTGCGCAGGCCCTGATCGACAATCTGCACCGAGATCAGCTTGCGCAGGGTGTTGCGGCGATCCAGAAAAATGCAGTGGGAAAAACCGTAATCGCGGATCACATCCATGAATTGCCCAAGCGAAACGCCGAGGGTGGGCAAATGCTGGCTCGGCAGCCCCTTGAGCTCGATCCCGGGGATCTTGGGGCCGCACTCGAGCTGCGCATACCTGATGTCATCGCGAAAGTTCGGCCGTGGGATGCCTGCTTCTGCGTAGGGTTCATAGACTTCGCCGCGCCAGCGAATGTTGGGGTGTTGCTTGAGCATGCCGCCCAGCACGGTGCTGCCGCAGCGTCCGTGATGCCACATGAAAATGCCCTTGCGCTTGTCGTCAGGGAACATCGGGTAGGCAGCGGCCAGCAGCTTGATCTTGAGTTGCCGGGGTAGCCGGTTCGTCTGGATGAAACGCGTCAGCATCTTGTAGTTCTCCCTAAACCTGGTCTTGCGAATCCGCCCACCTTGCCAGCCTGCTTCGTTTCTCGGGCGACAGGCGTTGGTGCATCATACTTCAAGGCGCATCGAGCCCGCAGCTCACTCGCCCGGACGTGTTTTCGCGCGCTGCATCCCGATCAGTTTCCGATGCCACGTCTCCGGCAGCCAGGCCGGCACCATGTATTTCCAGTCGGCTAGAGTGCCGTAGCCGTGCCGCATGACGGCACGAAAAATCTGCCTGGCCGGAGCGAGCTCGCGTTTCCAGTAGCACGCATAGCCGCGCTTGAGCAGTTCGCCCAGCATCAGCCGGCGTGCCCGGTCGCGGCCCAGCGCCGCCCGGAACTCGGGGTGCTGTGTCAGATGACGCTGCTGGGCCGCCAGATGGTGGAGGGCGGCACGGGCTTTGTTCGATGAGGCCTGGGCGCCGTCGTGGAAATGATAGAAGGCAAGCACCTCGGGTACGCGCACGATGGTTGCGCGCGTCGCCACCCGCAGCCACAGCGCGTAGTCCTCGGCGTTTTGGAGCGTGGGGTCGAAGCCGTGTGCGGCAAGTACCGCATCGCGCCTGACCAGCGCAGCGTGGATCGGCCAGCGGCAGCCGGCAAACAGGGTTTCGGCCTTGGCGACGTTTTCATAATCCGGCGGCACGAAGGGCGCACCGCGATCGCCGGGCAGCCCCATGTTCTGCCAGCCGCAGTATGCCAGCACCGCATCGGGACGGGCCTGCAACCCGGCCAGCATGCGTTCGACAAAGGTGGGCGCCCAGGTGTCATCCGCATCGAGGAAGGCCACATAGCGGCCGCGCGCGGCTGCCAGTCCGGCGTTGCGTGCCGCGCTCACACCCTGGTTGGTCTGGGTGAGGTGCCGGATTCGCGCATCCGGATGCGCCTGCAGCCAGGCCAGCGTGTCATCGGCGGAGCCGTCGTCGACGGCGATCAGCTCCCAGTCGCCCACGCTTTGCGCCAGCACGCTGCCCACGCTGTCCGGCAAATGCGCAGCGGCGTTGTGGCAGGGCATGACGATGGAAACAATCGGCGGCATAGGCAGGTCAGTCAGGCGCGTCGAAGCCGAAGCAGATGGCGCGCGACATCGCGCCAGCCGACGTCGTGGCTGCCGAAATAGAGCTTGCGCGCTAGCGTGCTGACGGTGTCGTGGTTGAACACGGTCAGCCGGCGCAGTCGATAGGGATCCTGGTCGCGCAGCGCCCAGCCGGTCCGGGTGGTGCAGGCCGCGCGATAGCCGGCCTGTTTGACCGCGGTGGTACAGCGGGTATCGCCGGCGCCGTAGGGGTAGGCAAAACTGTCGACGGAACTGCCGAGCAGATCTTCCAGCGCGGCTTTCGAATCGCGCAGTTCCCGCGCCAGCCGCGCGTCGTCGGCTTCGGTCAGACGCACATGGCTGACGCTGTGGGAGCCGATCTCCATGCCATGGTCCCGCATCTCGCGCAGTTCGCCTGCATTCAACAGGCGGCCCTGCGGGCGACCATCTTCCGCCCATTGCGGTGGCTGGCCGATCGATCCGGTGACGACGAACCAGGAGGCGCGCATGCCGCGTTGGTGCAGTTCTTCACAGGCCGCGAGATTGTCGAGGTAGCCATCGTCGAAGGTGATGACGGCAGTGCGGCCTGGCCATTTTTCCGGTGTGGCGATGAGTTCGCCCAGTGTCGGTGTGGTATAGCCCTCGGCAGCCAGAAAATCGAGCTGGTCGCGAAACTGCAGCATGGACACGGCCCACGGCCAGGCCGGCCGGGTCGTGCCGGGCGTGACGGCGTGATACATCAGCAGGACCGGACCATGCTGGCCGGCGCTTCGATGCAGGTGACGCGAGAGGGGATCGATCACTTCAATAGCCCCAGTGCTTCATTTCGTCGCCCAGCCAGTAGCGCAGGCGGACGCGTTCCCACGCACTGAGCGGCGCCTGGCTGCTGGCTTTCCAATCAACCTGGCTGGTGCGGATGAAATCGGCCGGCGGCCTGTTCTGGATGTCCAGGTAATCCAGCACCCGGTCCTGCAGGACGGGGTCAGCGATGAAATCCTCATAGCGCAGCGCCAGGCCGAAATCGGCTTGGCGGAACTGCATCGCACGCGTGCGCCAGTGGTCAGCATAGTATTTGAGCGTGGCATGGCTCGTGGTCCGTCCCATCCAGCCGCGGCGCTTGATGGACAGGATGACATCGAACGGATTGCGCACCAGAAACACGAAACGGGCATCCGGAAACAGGGTTTGCAGGTGGCGTGCCGTCGTGAGGTCGCAGCGGGTTTCCTTGAAGCCGTAGCGCGGGTAGCCAAAGTCCTGCGCACGCTGGCAGTAGAGCGTATCGAACAAGGTGCGCAGGCTGGCCAGAATGTCCGAATACGGTGGTGTCAGGTTGGCAATCCACAAACCGGCGTGCTCGTTTTTGGGAACCGCGATAAATTTCTGATAGGCGGCCTCGCCTTTGCCGCCGATGCTGTCCTGAAAACGCCGTGCGCTGTCTGCGGTGATCTGTTCCCACCCCCCGACCGCTTCGGCAATGGCGTTGAGCGCGCCGCCTGTCTCGCCCCATACAAGCACTTCACCAGTTGCCGTGATGTAGCGTTGCAGGAGAGTGCTTCCGGAGCGCCACGAGGCAGAAAAAAGGAAGATGGGCGGATGTGAAGGCATCATTGTCCAGTTTGATTTTTTAGTCTCAGCTTCGCCTTCCAGCGGAGTCGCTCGGTCGCCAGTGCTGGTATGGGTAGAAGCAATAAACAGCCCGCATAGACCAATCCACCCGCTGCGCCCATGATAGCGATCTGCGCAAAATCGTGTGCGCTCCAGTCGGGCGGCAACGCCTGTTCGATAACATATAGCGCGACAGCAAGAATAGTATTCAAAAGAACGGCCGGTACTAATGCACGCAAGCTGGCCCTCCATTTTGCCTTGAGGCATTTCAGTGCCAGATATTGCATGGCACAACTGCTAATTATGGCTGCCCCGACAATGGCCCAAGCGACGCCATCGATACCGTAAGGCAGGGCAAGAAACACGAACAGGGCCGTGATGAAGAGGGCAGCGGTCTGGATTTTCAGTTCATGGCCCAACCAGCTGTGTGCGGCCAGCACCGCGCCGGACAGTTGGTTAAACAGCCAGAACGGCCAGGCGAGCGCGAGGATTGCCAGCGGGCCTGCGGCCGCCACCCATTTTTCACCATATACGCCACGGATCAGTGGTTCGGCCAGCCACAGCAGGCCGACATAGAATGGTGTAGCGTAGACGGCCACCAGCGCAATGCTGCGAAAGTAGAGGTAGCGGCATTTGTCGAGATCGTCCTGCTCGGCAGCCATGGCTCGAAACAGGACTTGGTAGACCGATCCCGTGATGAAACTATGTGGCATCCGGGCGAGGCTTTCGCCCTTGTTGTAGAGGCCGATGCTGGCGGGTCCCAGACTGTGCGACAGGATGAAAATGGGGGTCTGCGTGCGCAGGTAATTGACGATGTCATTGGCGGATACCAGCAGGCCGTAGCGCGCGATATCGCGCCCCCGCCCGAACTCAAGCGAAAACCCGGGGCGCCACCGGGCCAGTGGAATTAGCGCGGCGGCGTTGTAGACCGATCCGGCGATGCCGCCCCAGATCAGGCTCCAGACGCCGTAGCCCAGCCAGGCTAGGAGAATGCTGATGCCGCTGGAGACCAGCAGCGAGGTGAGTCCGACGAGGGTCTGCGCCTTGTAGCGCATCTGGCGGAACAACATGCTGGCAGGCAGGTTGACCAGCGGACGGAATACGAAGGATAGGGCTGATACGCGCAGCAGATCGGCATACAAGGGGGTGTCGTACCACTCGGCGAACCAGGGCGCGGCAAAGAAAAAGATGGCGTAGATCAAGCAACCGATGCCAAGCTGCAGGGTGAAGACGATGTCGTAATCCTGCTGGCTGGCTGACTTGGCGCGCACCAGGGCCTGGCCCATGCCGCCGCCCGCGACGAAGCCGGCCAGGCCAGTGAACACCTGGATGGTGAGCAGGACGCCGAAATCCTCGGGCGCCAGCAGACGCGCGAGCACAATGCCGAACAGGAACGCCAGCATCTGTTTGCCGCTGCTACCGACAAACATCCAGGCAATGCCATGGCGCATGGTTTGCCCGAGGCTCATACGGGTCGGGATTCTCCGGCCTGCCCGACATTGCGATCTGGCATCGATAAATCGCCAGAACCGGCGGCGTGACGACACCAAATGGGCACGGGTTCAGTCGCGGGTGGCCGGCTGCACAACGCGTGGGTTGTGCGGTGTGTGCCGGCGGGATGGGTTGAGGGGGTAGCGTTCATGGCTCGCTATTCTAATGGCCCAGGTTGAATAGCAAGGCATGTGCCATTAGGGAGGCCCCGAACAGGTCCACAACCGCCACTCCGGAGGAGCGTGGTTGTTGCCGCTTCAGCGGCTTGAGTGCGCGGTTGTAAAGCCGGCGAGTCGGCAGGGGTGTGCCAAAAAGTGGCTCATTACTCTTGAGTGGCTGGGGTGCCGATTTTCGCGCCGTCACAATCTCCACGACATCGGGCCGGGGGCGGCCCTCCCACAAAAGCGGGCGAGGCGGCCGTAGGTTGGGGTGCCAAGCCCAACGCATTGGACTGCGTTTGCCAGGAATGGGCTATGCACCTGGTGTGTTGGGCTTCATTTCATTCAGGCCAACACGCGCGCCCGCCGCGATTATTGCGGTGACTTCGGTATGGGCGGGGCCAGTAGAAATTCGGTTGCGAACGCGTGGCATCCCTGGCTGACCAGCTCAAGCACTTTGGTCATGTCGATGTTCATGTAGTCGTGCACGATGCGGTTACGCAGACCGGTTACCGCGTTCCAGGCGGGAAGTTGCGCTTGCTCAATCTCGCCATGCCACACCAGGGCTGCGAAGGCATCGTGAGCCGAGATGAGGACGGTTTCGCCGCTGGCTTTCAGTAGCTGCTTGGCCTTGCCGATAGCGTTTTCGATAAGCACCTGCAAGGCATGCAACACTCCATTTTTCTCAAGCGGGTTCAGCATGAGACCTTCCGTCAAACGTTGCCTGGCCACGTCCAGCAACGCCGATTGCTCTGTGGCAATGCGCGCGGTTTCTGCATGGTAGAGGTCAAGCCGCATGGGTGCATCGGCCCGGGGGCGGGCCTCCCACACGGGGAGACATCCGCAGATTGGCGGCGGTTAAGTCCTCTGTATTGGGCATACTCGCCGCGAATGGGTGTCATGCGGAGGCCTGTTGGGCTTTACTTCATTTGGCCCAACCTGCGCGTGCTGTCAAGGGTGTTTTTATGAGCGGACTTCCCGAAAAACCATGGGTGGATTCATTGTTGGCCGTTGTGTCCTGGGAGCCGGATGGCCAGGTGGGCAGCCGTTTCGTGTATGGCCCGCCTTCAAGTCGGTCTTTTTTCACAGCGTGACAGCCTCGGCGAGTATGCGTTCACGCAGGTAGGGGTTGATGCCCCTTTCTGTCAGGACATCTGTCGGCCGATTGAGCATGGCTTCCAGGTCTTGCTGGAAGCTGACCAGGTCCAGAAGGCTACGGGACTCTTCCACATCGATCAGGAAGTCGATATCGCTATCGGATGCGCCCTCGGCTCTGGCGACTGAGCCGAATACGCGAATATTCGGGGCGCCATGGAGACTTGCCAGATGCTCGATCTCAGCCTTGTGGGTGCGTAGCGTTTCAAGCGTATTCACTGGTATGGGTCCTTACGAGATGACCGCGAGATGCTCAGGCAATGCCCCGCCGACGGCATCAAGAGGAATACCCCGATCCAGTGTGACAAAACGCCCGCCTTGCTGGACGGCGAGTGCCAACAGATAGGCATCGGTTACATGCCGAGAACTCAGAATCCGCTCCCATATCAGGTGTCCGGGATGCAGCAAGCTGATGGAGTCGGCCCAGA
>JAGXGM010000073.1 GCA_024636675.1 Hydrogenophilales bacterium
CATCAACAACATGCGGGTGCGGCGGCGCGACGTTGCCGACCTCTTCCTGGGCACCGGGGTCGGCGCGCGCGCCTACGCCATCATCGAGCAGGGCATGATTTCGCGCCTGATCGAGGCCAAGCCGGAGGAACTGCGCGGCTACCTGGAAGAAGCCGCCGGCGTGTCCAAATACAAGGAACGCCGCAAGGAGACAGAATCCCGGCTGAAGGACGCGCGCGACAACATGAACCGCGTCGAGGACATCCAGCGCGAACTCAGGACCCAGGTCGAGAAACTCACCGCGCAGGCCGAGGTCGCCCAGCACTACAAACAGCTGCAGGCCGACCTGACCTTTGCCCAGCATCGCCTGTGGTTTGCCCGGAAGCACGATGCCGCCCAGCAGCGCGCGCGCATCGACCGCGATCTGGTCGAGGCGCAGAACAAGCTGGAAGCCGAAACCGCACGCCTGCGCCATATCGAATCCGGGCTCGAAACCGCGCGCCAGACCCAGTTCGCCGGGCAGGATACGCTCAACACCACGCAGGCCACGTATTACCAGGCGCAGTCGGAAGTCGCGCGCATCGAGCAGACCATGACGCACCAGAACGCCACCCGCGACCGGCTCTATCGCCAGGTGCAGGATCTGGGCGTGCGCATGGAATCCCAGCAGGCGCGCCGCAGCACTACGCAGGAAGCGCTGAACGAGGTGACCGCGCGGCAGCCCGACCTTGAGGCCGGACTGATGGAAGCCGAAGCTGCCGCACGCCAGGCCACCGACAGCACCCTGCCGCAGAAGGAGGCGGCGCTGCGCGCGGCGCAGCAGGGGGTGGGCGAAGCGCAGCGCGTGGTGTCGCAACTGGATCAGTCGCGCCAGGTCGACGAAAACAGCCTCGGTCACACCAAACGCCAGCTGGAACAACTGGACGCGCGTAAGCAGAGGCTGGCCCAGGAACAGTCGCAGCTGCCGCGCCCGGATGCGGCCGGGCTGGCAAAGAAACACGTCGAGCTGGAAGAACTGGCGCAGACTCTGAGCGCTGCGCAGGCCGGGCTGAAGGAAGCCGAGACCGCGCTGCCCGAACTCGACGCCGCCCGTGCGCAGCACACGCGCGAGCTCGAAGTCGCGCGGCGCGCGCTGCACCAGACCGAAGCCGAGCTTGCCGCGCTGGAAAAACTGCAGGAAAGCCTCAAGGCCGACGAAAAGCTGGGTGCCTGGCTGCGTGGCCGCAATCTTGATGCGGCGCCGCGCCTATGGGAAAAGCTGCGCGTCGCCCCCGGCTGGGAAGCCGCGGTCGAGGCTGTGCTGCGCGAACGCCTGCAGGCGGTGGCTGCCGACGCAGCCCCCGACTGGTTCGCCGATGCGCCGCCGGCGCGCCTCACGGTGTGGGCCGGGCAGGGCGCCGCAGCAATGGCCGCGCCCGAGCTGCTGGCAAGCAAGATCGACAGCGACGATACCGCCGCTCAGGTTGCGCTTGCCGACTGGCTGGCCGGCGTCTACTGGGCCGGCGATGCGGACGCCGCGCGCGCGCGCGCAGCGAGCCTCGCGCCCGGCGAATATGCCGTTACCCCGCAGGGCCATCTGTTCACCCGCCACAGCGTCACCTTCCACGGCCCGCACACCGCGGTCGAAGGCATTCTCGCGCGCGGCCGCGAACTCGAACGGCTGACGACGGATGCCGTGCGTCTCCACGACGAGGTGGCGCAGCTCGAAGCTGCCTACGCCGAGACGCAGCAGCGCTACCTGGAGCGCCAGCGCGAGGTCCAGGCGCTGCGTGCGCAGACCGGCCAGACGCAGAGCCGCCACCACACCGCACAGATGGAACTGCTGCGTCTGCAGCAGGCGGTGGAACGGGTGCAGGGCCGCATCACGCAGATCGCCCAGGAACTCGACGAGGTCACCCGTCAGCAGACCAGCGAGCGCGCTACGCTCGACACGCTTGAATCACGCCTGAAGGCGTACCGTGCGCAGGGCGACGCTGCCCGCGAGACGCTGTGTGCCGCGCGCCAGACGCGCGACCAGGCCGACCGCGCGGTGTTCGAGGCGCGCGAACTGCAGCGTGCCGCCGAACGGCGGCATCAGGAAGCAGGCTTCGCGCTGACCACCTGCACCAACAAGATCAGGGAACTCAGTGAAACCCTGGCCCGCATCGAGCAGGAAATCGCCGACGACGAAACGCGCTTGGCCCAGGCGCGCGATGAACTGGCCCGCCTGCCTGCCGATGCGCTGGACGCCGAACTGCAGCTCGCCCTGACCGCACGCACCGAAGCCGAAACCGCGCTGGCTGCCGCACGTGACGCGCTGGAGGGCCTGACTGCGCAATTAAGAAGCCAGGACGAGGCGCGCATGGCCTGCGAGCAGGGTCTCGATCCGCTGCGCCGCACCATCGAGCAATTGAAGCTCAAGGACCAGGAAGCCATGCTGATGCAGTCGCAGTTCGAACTGCATCTGCGCGAGGCGGCGGCCGACGAGGCCAGCCTTGAATCAGGCCTGGCCGACAGCCCCAAGCCGGCCCAGCTGCAGGCGCAGATCGGTCGCCTGCAAACCGAGATCGCCGCGCTCGGCGCGGTCAACCTCGCCGCGCTGGACGAACTCACCCAGGCGCAGGAGCGTTCGGAATATCTCGCCGCGCAGTGCGCCGACCTGCTGGAAGCCGTCACCACCCTGGAAGATGCAATCCGCCGCATCGACCAGGAATCGCGCGCGCGGTTGAAGGAGACCTTCGACACTGTCAACCATCACATGGGTGAACTGTTCCCGAAGCTGTTCGGCGGCGGTCAGGCGCGGCTGATCCTCACAGGCGACGAATTGCTCGACGCCGGGGTGCAGGTATTCGCCCAGCCGCCCGGCAAGAAGAACGCCTCGATCCACCTGCTGTCCGGCGGCGAAAAAACGCTCACCGCGCTGTCGCTGGTGTTCGCCATGTTCAAGCTCAACCCGGCGCCGTTCTGTCTGCTCGACGAGGTCGATGCGCCGCTCGACGACGCCAACACCGAGCGCTACTGCAACCTGGTCAAGGCGATGTCCGACCACACCCAGTTCCTCTTCATCACCCACAACCGCGTCACCATGGAAATGGCCCAGCACTTGGCCGGTGTCACCATGCAGGAGCCGGGCGTGTCGCGCATCGTCGCGGTGGATGTGGAAGAGGCGGTGGGCATGGTCGTAGCGGCCTAAATTCACGCTGCCCTAGCCGCGAGCGGCGGCTATCGTGGAAAATAGCGCCTTTGCCGTTATTCCCTCACTCCCATGCTTGATATCCAGTTGCTGCGCAAAGACGCAGCCCTTGTCGCCGAGCGCCTGGCGGCGCGCGGTTTTGCCTTCGATGCGGCGCGTTTTGACGCGCTGGAAGCCGAGCGCAAGACGATCCAGACCCGCACCCAGGACGCGCAAAGTCGCCGCAATACGCTCTCCAAGCAAATCGGCATGCTGAAGGGCAAGGGCGAGGATACCGCGGTGGTGATGGCCGAGGTGGCGGGGCTGGGCGACGAACTGAAACAGATGGAAGCACGGTTGTCCGCCCTGCAGGCGGAAATCAGCGATTTTCTGATGGAGGTGCCGAACCTGCCGCACGAGTCGGTGGCACACGGCCTGGACGAGACCGCCAACGTTGAGGTGAACCGTTGGGGCACGCCGCGCAGCTTTGATTTTGCGGTGCGCGACCACGTTGACATTGGCGAGCGCTTGGGGCAACTCGACTTCGCCGCCGCGGTGAAAATTACCGGCAGCCGCTTTTCCGTGATGAAAGGGGGGCTTGCGCGGTTGCACCGGGCGCTTGCCCAGTTCATGCTCGATATGCACACCGGTGAGCACGGTTACACGGAAGTTTATGTGCCGTACCTGGTGAACGCCGACTCGATGCGCGGCACCGGCCAGTTGCCGAAGTTCGAGGAAGACCTGTTCCATGTTCCGCGCTACGCCAGCCAGGAATGCACGGACGTCGACAAGCTCTACCTCATCCCCACCGCCGAAGTGCCGGTAACCAATCTGCTGCGCGACGAGATTGTCGCTGTCGAGGCGCTGCCGCTGAAGTTTGTCGCCCACACGCCATGCTTCCGCTCCGAGGCAGGCTCCTACGGGCGCGACACCCGCGGCATGATCCGCCAGCACCAGTTCGACAAGGTGGAACTGGTGCAGATGGTGCGCCCGGAAGACTCCTACGCCGCGCTGGAGGCGCTGACCGGACACGCCGAGACGATCCTGCAGAAACTCGGCCTGCCGTACCGCAAGATGGCACTGTGCAGCGGGGACATGGGATTTTCGGCGGCCAAGACCTACGACCTCGAAGTGTGGCTGCCGGCGCAGAACACCTACCGCGAAATTTCCTCCTGTTCCAATTTCGAGGCCTTCCAGGCGCGCCGCATGCAGGCGCGTTTCAAGGTGGGGCAGGGTAAGCCGGAACTGCTGCACACGCTCAACGGGTCTGGCCTGGCGGTGGGCCGCACGCTGGTGGCGATCCTGGAAAACTTCCAGAACGCCGACGGCAGTGTGACCGTGCCGGAAGCGCTGCACCCCTGGATGGGCGGAATGGACAGGCTGATACCCGCCTGAGTCGGGTCAGCCAGGTAAGGCTAGCCCATCCTCGCTGCGCCCCAGATTGATCATCGGGTTGAACTCCGGCTCCAGCCGCAGCAGGATGTCGTAATAGTTGCGGATGTTCTCCGCAAAGTGCAGGGCTTCGCCGCCGCGCGCGTAGCCGTATCGCATCGCTTTTGAATAGGTGCCGCGGCTCAGATACGGCAGCGCTTCCTTCACATCGACCCAGTTGTCCGGATTGCCGCCGCGCGCCTGCGCGATGCGGCGTGCATCTTCCATGTGTCCCTGTCCCTGGTTGTAGGCGGCCAGCGCCAGCCAGGTGCGATCGGGTTCGGGAATGCGGGCGGGCAGGCTGTCTTTCATCAGCGCCAGATAGCGCGCGCCGCCCAGGATGCTCTGACGGGGGTCAAGGCGGTTGGAAACGCCCATGCGGTCGGCGGTCTGTCCGGTCAGCATCATCAGGCCGCGCACTCCGGTCGGTGAGGTGGCAAACGCATTCCACTGCGATTCCTGATAGCCGATTGCCGCCAGCAGACGCCAGTCGATCCCGGTGAGCGTCTGCGCCTCGTGAAAATGCTGGCGCAGACCTGGTAGCCGCTGCGGGCGGCGCTGCAGAATGCCGAGGATATCGCTGCTGTCCAGTCGCCTGACGTGGCCGAAATAGCGCTCGTAAATACGCTTGATGGTGCCATCCTTGCGCGCCTGCTCGACAAAGCGCGCCAGCGCATTGCGCATTGCCTGCGAACTGCGGGGCGGCAGCGCCCACACGATCTCTTGCGTATCGCCGATGTCGAACGCCACGGCCAGCCCGGGATAGACATTGCGCATCGGGTCGAAGTCCATGCCGTTGATGAGCACCGCGTCGTACTTGCCTGCCTGTAACTGCGCCAGCAATTCCTCCGGCCAGACATTCTCCAGCGCCGCCCAACTGAGGCCGGGATGCTTGCGCTTCTGGCGCATCAGGATGGGGGAGTGCCCGGAGCCGATGATCAGCGCAAGTTTTCTGTCGGACAGGTCCGCCATGCTGCGTGGCCGCTTGTCGCGGGTGCGATACACGATATGGACCGGGGTCTCGAACAGCACTGGCCCGGAAATCAGGTGGCGATCCTTGACGACCGCGCGCGGCAAGGCCGCAGCAGCCAGATGGATGTGATGGCGGTCGAGCAGTTCGAACAATGCTTCGGGGCGGGATTTTTCCGTCCAGTCGAGCGACCAGTTCTGCGACTCGCTGAAGGCCTGGATCAAATCGTGTTCGAAGCCGGCGGGTTCACCGTTGGGTGCAACATAGTAGGTGGCAGGGCTGTTGCGTACGCCGACCCGCAACTCGCTGCTGATCTCCGGCGGCGCCGCCGGCGGGCTGCAGGCACCCAGTGTCAGGCTCAATGCAAGCGCTGCCCCCTTCACGAACCAGGTCATTGTTCTTGTGATTGGCATGGCCGCAGTCTGCCCGAGTGTGAAATTTTCGTCCAGCAAACCACACGGCTCGGTTACAATACGCGCCGCCGGAGAGGTGGCAGAGTGGTCGAATGTACCTGACTCGAAATCAGGCGTAGGTGCAAGCCTACCGTGGGTTCGAATCCCACCCTCTCCGCCATTCATTCTTAACTTGCTGAATAACAAGAATAATTTCAGTCTGGTTGCTAGACGGATATCACAAGGCAGTATTCCAGGGCTTTGGAGCATTGGAGGTGTATACCCCGTCATATCTGTTCTCCCGTGGTGGAGTCTTCGCATCGCCATCCCAGCACGACTGCGTCCGGCTCTTTCTAGTCTTACGGAGTTCCGTTGCTCACTCTTTACCAAAAATAAAAAACAGCCCTCACGAAATGCTGGATTCTGCCGAGACCAGTCGCGGACAGCGTGGTTGATGGCAATTAAACAGGGCCTCACCAAGATGAGGTTGACGCGGCAGGACACCCGGGCGCGCCAAGGTCGTTGGTCGCATACAATGACCGCTTGAGCGTCCGCTATTTTTCTCTTTTGCAGGTGTTGTTTGCCGAGCTTGGCGGGGAATTGCAACCCACTAACCCTTAAGCCCTACTTGCTGCGGGCTTGAAAATTCCTCACATCACATCAAAATAAAGCCAGTAATTCAGGCTTAATTAGGCTATGGCAACCAAGCGAGAAGGCAGTACCCTACTGGAACCATCAGTGGCCAAAGTGAAGCCGCCGCCCTTGTACAAGGTGCTGCTGCTGAACGACGACTACACCCCGATGGAATTCGTGGTGCATGTTCTCAAGAAGTTTTTTGGCATAGACGCTGAACGTGCGACACAAATCATGCTCAAAGTCCATACTGAGGGTGTAGGTGTGTGCGGTGTGTACCCAAGGGATATCGCCAACACCAAGGTCGAGCAGGTTATGGATTTCGCGCGGCAGCATCAGCATCCGCTGCAATGTACGATGGAGGAAAGTTAGATGATTGCCCAGGAACTCGAAGTCACGCTGCATATGGCATTCATGGATGCACGGCAGAAGCGTCACGAATTCATTTCGGTGGAACACCTGTTGATGGCCATGCTGGACAATCCGTCCGCGATGGAAGTGCTGCGCGCGTGCGGTGCCAATATCGAGCTCATGCGCGAACAGCTTGACGCATTTATCGAGGAGCACACACCCAGGGTAGTGGGCGAGGGCGAGGTCGATACCCAGCCCACGCTTGGTTTCCAGCGCGTGATCCAGCGTGCGATCCTGCATGTGCAGTCGTCCGGAAAAAAGGAAGTGACTGGCGCCAATGTGCTGGTTGCGGTATTCGGCGAAAAGGATTCGCATGCGGTGTATTTCCTCTCCCAGCAGGGGGTGACCCGGCTCGACATCGTCAATTTCATCTCCCACGGCATCACCAAGACTCCGCAGGGCGAACCGTTGCCGCGTGCGGATGAGGCTAGCGAGCCTAGTGCCGACGCGCCCGCCGCTTCGCCGCTTGACAGCTTTGCGCAGAATCTGAATACGCTGGCACTGGCCGGTAGAATCGACCCCTTGATCGGGCGTGACCAGGAACTGGTGCGCGTGATCCAGACCCTGTGCCGGCGGCGCAAGAACAATCCTCTGCTGGTGGGTGAAGCCGGCGTGGGCAAGACAGCCATTGCCGAAGGCCTGGCGCGTCGCATCATCGAAGGCTCGGTGCCCGATATTCTGGCGCAAAGCACGGTGTATGCCCTGGACATGGGCGCCTTGCTTGCCGGCACCAAATACCGCGGTGATTTCGAGCAGCGCCTGAAGGGCGTATTGAAGCAGTTAGCCGACAACCCCAAGGCAATCCTGTTCATCGACGAGATCCACACTCTGGTCGGTGCCGGGGCGGCGTCTGGCGGCACGCTTGATGCATCCAACCTGCTGAAGCCGGCGCTGTCGTCGGGCAATCTGCGTTGCATCGGCGCCACGACCTACACTGAATATCGCGGAATTTTCGAGAAAGATCATGCCTTGTCCCGGCGTTTTCAGAAGATCGATGTTCCGGAGCCGTCGGTTGACGAAACCGTAGAGATCCTGCGCGGCTTGAAGTCGCGTTTCGAGGACCATCATGGCGTCAAATACACGGCAGCTGCGCTGACCACGGCGGCACAGTTGTCGGCGCGCTACATCAACGACCGTCATTTGCCGGACAAGGCGATCGACGTCATCGACGAGGCAGGCGCAGCGCAACGCATCCTGCCGAAATCCAAGCAGAAGCGGACTATCACGCCGCGCGAGATCGAGGACATCATCGCCAAGATCGCACGCATCCCGCCCAAGACCGTTTCGTCGGACGACAAGAGTTCGCTGAAGACGCTGGATCGCGACCTGAAAGCGGTGGTTTATGGGCAGGATACTGCTATCGATGCACTGGCCACCGCGATCAAGATGTCGCGGAGCGGCCTTGGCAATCCGCAGAAACCGATCGGCAACTTCCTGTTCTCAGGCCCCACCGGAGTCGGAAAGACCGAAGTCGCGCGCCAGCTGGCCTATGTGCTGGGGGTCGAGCTGATCCGTTTCGACATGTCGGAATACATGGAGCGGCATGCAGTATCGCGCCTGATCGGCGCACCTCCCGGTTATGTCGGATTCGACCAGGGTGGGCTGTTGACAGAGGCTGTTAACAAGCATCCCTATGCTGTTGTTTTGCTCGATGAAGTCGAAAAGGCTCATCCGGACATATTCAATGTGCTGCTGCAGGTAATGGATCATGGCACGCTGACCGACACCACCGGGCGCAAGGCGGATTTCCGCAATGTGGTGCTGGTCATGACGACCAATGCGGGGGCAGAAATGCTTAACAAGTCATCGATTGGCTTTTCCAATTCGCGCGAAAGCGGCGACGAGATGGGCGAAATCAAGCGGATGTTCACGCCTGAGTTCAGGAATCGTCTCGACGCAATCATCCCGTTTGCGTCGCTGAGCGAGCCTATTATCCTGCAGGTGGTGGACAAGTTCCTGATGCAATTGGAAGAACAGTTGCACGAGAAAAAGGTCGAGGCGGTATTTACCGATGCACTGAAAGCTTATCTGGCCAAGCACGGCTTTGACCCGCTGATGGGCGCACGGCCGATGGCACGCCTGATTCAGGACACCATCCGCAAGGCCCTGGCCGATGAACTGCTGTTCGGCAAGCTGGCGCGTGGCGGCCGGGTGACGATTGATATCGACGCCAACGAAAAAGTGAATCTGGAGTTTGAAGAGGCAGTTCCCGCGTAAATAATGTAAAGATTTTGCGTGCGTGGTCGTTAAGCGTACAAGCAGCAGGTTGTGTGTGTTTCAGTGTCTGATTTTTTCTGGTTTGATCATCCAGGCCGGGGAAAAGAGAGGAATACTGCGCCTGTGGCATGTTCGTCAGACGGAAGGAACCACCACCATGAAACTCAGCCGCGCCTCACGTTTTGCCCTTGCCGCATTGATTAGCCTACTGCCGGTTTGCGGCTATTCCGCTGAAGACGCTGTTGTTTCCGGCGAGGATTTGGCGAAAGCTGGCGAGCGCATTCGCCAGACCGGCGCCCAGATCCAGGAAGATCTCAAGAAGGCGCGCGCCCGTATGGAAACGCAAAAGGCGGAGCAGGCAGCGGAGCTCAAGCGAGAGGAAGCGCGCGCGCGTCTACAGGCGATCAAGGAAGCAGACGAGCAGCGGCAAGCCGAGGAAGACAGACAGAGGCAGGCACGGGAAGTCGCCCAGGCGCAGGCCCGTCAGGCGGCCGCGAAACGGGCGGAGCTGGCCGCGAAACAGGCGGAGAAGGCTGCGCGTGATCGTCAGGTGGCCCTGGCGATGCAACGCGTGAAGGACGAACAGGCGGCGAAGGAAAGAGCCGCTTTGGCCTTGAAGCAAGCCCGTCAGTCAGTCGGCCCGCGAGCGATGGCTGATGCCCCCGCGAGGGAAACCCCAAAAGAGAGGGCGGCCAGGGCGCTGAGGGAAGCCCGTCAATCGGGTGGTCCGCGAGCCATGGCAGAAGATGGCCTGTAAGTCTTGAACTGGCCGGTTGCACCTGGTGGTGCCGGGTGCGGAAGAAAATAACACGCACACATACCGACCGGACGGCGGAAATTTTTCCGGGCCGGGCAAGTGTAGTGGACCAGTGAAATGAAGTGCCTGCTTTGTCCGCAGTCCCTCAGTTATGCGAAGCGTTTTAGCGGGGGCGGCAGGGTGTTATGTCTGGGCCCACCCTTCATGTTGGGCGATACGCTGACTTGCTGAATAGGGCTGAATCCCGCACCATACGGCACCCATCCTGCGAACTGGAGTGCCCATGAAATTCTGCCACCCGTCATTCATTGCCCTGACTGCGCTCGCCGTATTGTTGTCCGGTTGCGAAAACCCCGACCCTGCCAAGACCACTGCAGCGGTCAAGAGCGAAACCGTGGCGACAGTGGCGGGCGACAAAATCAGCGAAGCCGAGTTGGACATGGCGATTTCCCGTCTGGGAGAACTGGATGAGACGCAAACCGTCGAGGCCAAGCCCCGCGTACTGCAGGCGTTGATCGATCAGCGCCTGCTGGCTCAGGCCGCCAAAAATGCCGAGCTGGACAAGGAACCCGAGGTGGGATTTGCGATGGCGCAAGCCAACCGCCAGGTGTTGGCAGAAGCGTATGGGGAGCGCAACTTCAAAGACGTTGCCAAGCCCTCCGAATCCGAGATCGCCGAGTATTACAAGCAGCATCCCGAGCTTTTTTCCGAGCGACGGATTTACCGCATCCAGGAACTTGAGCTGAAGCTCGATCCGTCGCGTTTGCCCGAGGTCGAGGCCAAACTCAAGGACAGCCATTCCATGGGCGACTTCGTCAACTGGGTCAAGGAACAGGGCATCGAGGGCAAGACCGCCCTGGTCGTCAAGCCGGCCGAGCAGATCACGGCACCTTTGCTGAGCCGCCTCACCCAGATGAAGGACGGCCAAGTGACCATTTTTCCGGGTCGGCCCGGGCATATACTGGTTCAGCAATTACTGGAAAGCCAATCGCAGCCTGCTTCGCTGGAACAGGCACATAGCGCCATCGAGCAGGCCCTGATGGCCGATAAACGCAAAGAATTGATGGCGACGGATCTGGCAAAGCTGCGCGAAGCTGCCAAGGTCGAGTATGCAGCCGGCTATGCACCCGCAGCCAAAGCAAAAGCCGAAGACGACAAGTCTGCAGACGACACCGTCGAGCGCGGCAAAGCCGAAGAAAAACCTGCCAATTGATCCCTCCCATGATTCTAGTGACAGGCGGCGCCGGCTTTATTGGCGCCAATTTCGTTCTGGACTGGCTGGCAACGAGTGATGAAGCCGTCATCACCCTCGACAAGCTGACCTACGCAGGCAATCTCGAGAATTTAAAGCGCTTGCACGGCGACCCGCGGCATGTGTTCGTTCAGGGCGACATTGGCAACCGCGCGGCTGTCGATGCGCTGCTGCAGCAATACCGACCCCGCGCAATAATAAATTTCGCCGCCGAAAGCCATGTCGATCGCTCGATCCAGGGCCCCGGCGAGTTCATCGAGACCAACGTGGTCGGCACCTTCAATCTTCTGGAATCGGTACGCGCGCATTGGTCGCAGTTACCGGCAGGCGAGCAGGCGGCGTTCCGTTTCCTGCACGTGTCGACCGACGAGGTGTACGGCTCGCTCGGCCCGACCGATCCGGCGTTTTCCGAAACCACGCCGTATGCGCCGAACAGCCCGTATTCGGCATCCAAAGCGGCTTCCGACCATCTGGTGCGCGCCTACCACCACACGTATGGCCTGCCGGTGCTGACCACCAATTGCTCGAACAATTACGGGCCATTGCAGTTCCCTGAAAAGCTTGTCCCGCTGGTGATACACAATGCGCTGGCGGGCAGGCCGCTACCGATCTACGGCGACGGCAACAATGTCCGCGACTGGCTCTACGTCAGCGACCATTGCAGCGCGATCCGCCGGGTGCTGGAAGCCGGGCGGGTGGGTGAGACCTACAACATCGGCGGCTGCAACGAAAAGACCAATCTAGAAGTGGTGAAGACGCTGTGCGCCATCCTCGACGAGCTGCATCCCGGCTCGCCGGTGACGCCGCACGCCAGCCTGATGAGCTTCGTCAAGGATCGCCCCGGCCACGACCAGCGCTATGCGATCGACGCCCGCAAGATCGAGCGTGAGCTCGGCTGGACGCCCGCCGAGACCTTCGAGAGCGGAATCAGGAAGACGGTTGCGTGGTATCTGGCCAACCAGGAGTGGGTGGCCCATGTGACCAGTGGCGAATACCGCAACTGGGTTTCGGAAAATTACGCAGCCCGATGAGCGTGCGTACACGTAAAGGCATCATCCTCGCCGGCGGCTCCGGCACCCGGCTGTATCCCATCACCCAAGTGGTCTCCAAGCAGCTGTTGCCGGTGTACGACAAGCCCATGGTGTATTACCCGTTAACCACGCTGATGCTGGCGGGGATTCGCGACATCCTGCTGATCTCGACGCCGCAGGATACGCCGCGCTTCGAGCAGCTGCTGGGCGACGGCGCGCAGTGGGGGCTCAACATCCGATATGCGGTGCAGGATGCGCCCAAGGGGCTGGCGCAGGCCTTCCTCATCGGCAGCGATTTCATCGGCACCGATCCCTGCGCGCTGGTGCTCGGTGACAACATTTTCTACGGACACGAACTGAGCCAGGACATGCAGGCGGCCGGACAGCGCACGTGCGGCGCCACCGTGTTCGCCTATCCGGTGACCGACCCCGAGCGTTATGGCGTGGTCGAGTTCGACGCCGCTGGCCATGCGATCAGCCTGGAGGAAAAACCCGCCAAACCGAAATCGCGCTACGCCGTCACCGGCCTGTATTTCTATGACAACCGGGTGATCGACATCGCGCGGGCGCTGAAGCCGTCGCCGCGCGGCGAGCTGGAAATCACCGACATCAACCGCCAGTATCTCGACTGGGGCGAACTCGACGTGCAGGTGATGGGTCGCGGCCAGGCCTGGCTCGACACCGGCACCCACGACTCGCTGATCGAGGCGGCGCTCTATATCCAGACCATCGAGAAGCGCCAGGGCCTGAAGATCGCCTGCCCGGAAGAGATCGCCTACCGCCATGGCTTCATCGATGCAGCGAAACTGGAGGCGCTGGCGCAGCCGCTGCTGAAAAACGGCTACGGGCAGTACCTGATGGACGTCCTGAGCGACCGGGTGTTCTGATGCAGGTGATCGCGACCCAGCATCCCGAGGTGCTGCTGCTGCGCCCCAAGGTATTCGGCGATGCGCGCGGCTTCTTCTTCGAGAGCTACAACCGCAAGGCATTTGCCGGCATCGGCATTACTGCCGAGTTCGTGCAGGACAATCATTCGCGCTCGGCCAAAGGGGTGCTGCGTGGCCTGCATTATCAGATCAGCCAGCCGCAGGGCAAGCTGGTGCGCGTGGTGGCGGGCGAGGTGTTCGATGTGGCGGTGGACCTGCGCCGCAGCTCGCCGCATTTCGGCCAGGTTGCCTCTTTTCGCCTGTCTGCGGAATCCCACGACATGGCATGGATTCCGCCAGGGTTTGCCCACGGCTTTCAGGTGTTGTCAGACCAAGCCGAGTTCCTTTACAAGGCCACCGACTACTACGCGCCCGAATTCGAGCGCTGCCTGCGCTGGAACGACCCGGCGCTGGCCATTGCGTGGCCGCTAGACGGCGCGCCGCGCTTGTCCGCCAAGGACCAGGCTGGCCTGCCGCTCGCCGAGTGCGAGGTGTTCGCGTGAGGATCCTGCTGACCGGCGTCAACGGCCAGGTGGGCTGGGAGTTGCAGCGCACGCTGGCGCCGCTGGGCGAGGTGGTCGCGGTAGACCGCAGCCGCCTCGATCTGGCCGACACCGCAGGCATCCGTCGCGCGGTGGATGCCATTGCGCCGGACCTCATCGTCAATCCTGCCGCCTACACCGCGGTCGACCAAGCCGAATCCGAGCCCGATCTGGCATACGCCATCAACGCGGCCGCGCCGGGCGAGCTGGCCCAGGCCGCAGCAGCGCGCGGGATTCCGCTGGTGCACTTTTCCACTGACTATGTGTTCGACGGAAAGAAGCCCGCTGCCTATACGGAAGCCGACGCGCCGAATCCGCTGGGCGTGTACGGCGCGACCAAACTGGCAGGGGAGCAGGCGGTCACGCGCGCCGGCGCGCCGCACCTGATCCTGCGCACCAGTTGGGTATACGGACTGCGTGGGCGCAATTTCCTGCTGACCATGCAGCGGCTGCTGCGTGAGCGCGACGCCCTGGCGGTGGTCGACGACCAGTTCGGGGCACCGACCTGGTCGCGCCTGATCGCCGAGGCGACGGCACTGGTGGTTGCGCGCTGGCTGGACCGCCCGGATCAGATTGCAACGTCCGGGATATATCATTTGAGCTGCGCCGGTCGTACCAGCTGGCATGGCTTCACTGCAGCGATTCAGGCGCAGCTGGCCGAGGCCGACGCAAAACTGGCTCGCCTGACCGCGATTCCGAGCACCGGCTACCCTACACCAGCGGCGCGTCCAGCCAACTCGCAGCTGGATGGCAACAAACTGGCGACGACCTTCGGGGTGCGCCTGCCTGACTGGGACGCCGCACTGGCCCTGTGTCTGGGGCAGGATTTTCCGCAAGCCATAAAATGATTTTTTTGTAAGGCACACGACATGAACATCATCCATCCCGTCATTCTTTCCGGAGGCTCGGGCACCCGCCTCTGGCCCTTGTCGCGCGCGGCCCTGCCCAAACAGCTGCTGCCGCTCGCCAGCGACCACAGCCTGCTGCAGGACACTGTCAGCAGGCTGGCTGAGATGCCGGAAATGGCCGCGCCGCTGATGGTGTGCAACGTCGAGCACCGCTTCATGATTGCCGAGCAGATGCGCCAGATCGACACGCAGTCGCGCGCCATCGTGCTGGAGCCGGTCGGCCGCAACACCGCGCCAGCGATAGCCGTGGCCGCGCTGATGCTGTCGCGCGACGACCCCGACGCGCTGATGCTGGTTCTGCCCGCCGACCATCTGATCGGCGATGTGGCGGCGTTTCATGCGGCCATCCTCACTGCGGCGCAGGCGGCGCAAAATGGCCACCTCGCAACCTTCGGCATCGTCGCCGCCACGCCGGAAACCGGCTACGGATACATTCGCAGGGGCGAACCGCTGGCGGATACCGCCGGTGCGCATCAGGTGGCGGCGTTCGTCGAGAAACCCGATCTGGCCACCGCGCAGCAGTATGTCGAGTCCGGCGAGTATTTCTGGAACAGCGGCATGTTCCTGTTCCGCGCAACGGATTTTCTGGACGAGCTGCAGACCTTGCGCCCGGACATTCTGGACGCCACCCGTGCCGCGCTCGACGTCGCCACGCCGGATCTCGATTTCGTGCGGCTGGACCCGGTGGCATTCGGCGCCTGCCCGTCCGAGTCGGTCGACTATGCGGTGATGGAGCACACCCGTCGCGCCGTCGTGGTGCCGGCCGATATCGGCTGGAACGATATTGGTGCCTGGACTGCATTGTGGGACGTGGCGGTGAAGGACGGGCAGGGCAATGCCATGCGCGGCGACGTCATGCTGGAAAACGCCACCAACAACTTTGTCCGCGCCGAAACCCGCATGGTGGCGATGCTTGGCGTGTCGGATCTGGTGGTGGTGGAAACCGCCGACGTCGTGCTGGTTGCGCACAAGGACCAGGTGCAGGACGTAAAGAAACTGGTCGACCGCCTCAAGGCCGAACAGCGCTGTGAGCACCTGGTCCACAAGCAGGTCTACCGCCCGTGGGGCTGGTACGAGGGCATCGACGAAGGCGAGCGTTTCCAGGTCAAGCGCATCATGGTCAAACCGGGCGAGAAGCTCAGTCTGCAGATGCATCACCACCGCGCCGAGCATTGGATTGTGGTGTCAGGCACCGCCAGCGTCACCTGCGGCGAAGAGATCATGCTGCTGACCGAAAATCAGTCCACTTATATTCCGCTGGGGACGACGCACCGGCTGGAAAATCCCGGCAAGATCGACCTGCACATGATCGAGGTGCAGTCTGGAACCTATCTGGGCGAGGACGACATCGTGCGCTTTGAGGATGTTTATCTGCGCAATTGATGCGCTGCTTCATTATCTTTTGTCACAAGCGCCTGTTATTGCTCGATTTAATTCGTCAGACCCGCGGGTGTGTGGCAGGGCAAAGCGGCATCGGTTTCAAGGCAATTGGGCGATTTGTAGGACGAAAGCCTACACGTAAATTCTGCAGTTCCTGTCTGCCAATACAGCGCTAGTCCACGTTAACTTTCTCGGGAGGCATCCGATAACGAATTCACCACGCTGACTTAAGCGTGAAATCGAAAAAAAAGTTCAACGAAGAAGGACAGGCAAATGAAACTCGACGAAATGCTGGACGAAATGCGCGATGTCAATCTCAACTACCTGATGCTGGCGCAGGGCATGATCCGGCACGACAAGGCGACCGCCGTCTTTCGTCTGGGCATCAGCCAGGATGTCGCCGAGTTGATCGAGGCACTGACTCCCGCACAAGTGCTCAAGCTTGCCGCATCCGGCATGATGGTGTCGCGCTTCCGCTTCGACGACGGCATGGTGCTCAACATGCTGACCAACTACACCAAGGATCGCACCATGGCGCAGTCCCACGCCGCCATCCTGATGGCGGGCCAGGCTGTAGCAGCCTTTGCCTGATTCCGTCGAACAATAAATAAAAGAGGGCGTGTCTCAATGAGCAAGAAAAGTCTGTTGACCGAAATGCGCGACACCCAATTGGCGATCGAACTGATCGAACTCGGCGCCCGCCCGCAGGTGCTGGAATCCGAGACAACGTTGTCGCGCGAGCGCTTGCTCAAGCTCTACAAGGAAGTCAAAGGCGTCTCGCCGCCCAAGGGCATGCTGCCGTTTTCGACCGACTGGTTCCTGACCTGGCTGCCCAATGTTCATTCCTCGCTGTTCATCAACATTCATCGCTACCTCACCAAAAACAGTGATTGCAGCGGCATCGAAGCGGTGCTCAAAAGCTATCGCCTGTATCAGGAATACCTGCACACCAACCAGATCGAAGGCGTGTTGAGCTTCACCCGCGCCTGGACCCTGAACCGCTTTTTTGAAAGCCACATGCTCGAAACCGCCATCTGCAGCGGCTGCGGTGGCCACTTCGTGGTGCACCCGGACGATCTGCATGACCAGTATGTGTGCGGCCTGTGCAACGTGCCTGCGCGCGCCGGAAAAACCCGCAAGGCCAAGGCTGCAGCCCAACTCGAACTGACCGCCGCCTGACCGAGTTTATGGTCATCCGGTGATGATGCGCCTGCCGGTCAGCCTCCAGTCGCTCGTCATCCAGTGCTTGGCCTTGCTGTTGGCTGCATGGCTGACCCCTCTGCTGCAAATCCCTTTTTCGTATCTGCCCGCCCTGTGGCAGTTCGCCCTCGTTCAGGGGGCGATCGCCGCCGGGCTGAGTTTCCTCTGGCGGCAGCCTGCCTGGTGGCCACCCCTGCATGTCGGCTTCTTGCCGGCCATCCTGTTGGCACAGCAGGCAAGTCTACCCGCCTGGATCTATCTGACTGCCTTCCTGCTGCTGGTGTTGTTCTACTGGAGCAGCTTCCGCACCCGGGTGCCCTTGTATCTGTCCGACCGTAAGGCCTGGCACGCCGTGGCATCCTTGTTGCCCGAGACGCAGGCTTTCCGTTTCATCGACCTCGGCAGCGGCCTGGGGGGGGTGCCTTTGTACCTGGCGCCGCGATTTTTGCAGGGCCGTTTCTACGGCACCGAAACGGCCCCGGCGCCATGGCTCATCAGCCGGCTGCGTGCAGGGTTCAAGCGTAGCCGGGTGCAATTCATGCGGCGCGATTACGCGACTCTCGACCTGGCCGACTTCGATGTGGTGTTTGCCTTTCTTTCGCCCGCTGTCATGCCCGCCCTGTGGCAGCAGGCGCAAGCCCAAATGCGTAGCGGCAGCCTGTTCATCAGTCTGTCATTTGCGGTCGAGGCACGGCAACCGGAGCATGTGCTGACGCTGGCCGAAGGTGCCCGCCACACCTTGTATGCGTGGCGAATGTAGGGGGGATGTCACGCGCAAATACTCACGCTTTGCCATTAAGTTTCGTCTGGTTTTGTCGAATCCTTATCTTGAGTGCCAGGGATTTTCTGGCAATGAATTCGCGAAGATCAGCGGTGACCAGGCCGTGCTTGGACCAACAAAAAGGAATCAAACGGCGTGTTAGTCATCGGTGGTTATATTGTCGTGTTGCTCTGTGTTTTTGGCGGTTATGCGCTGGCAGGCGGCTATCTGGCAGCGTTGTGGCATCCGATAGAACTGCTCATCATCGGAGGCGGGGCGTTCGGTGCATTCCTGGTTGGCAATAGCAGCAAGGCCATCAAGGCGACATCCAAGGCGCTGCCCACCTTGTTCAAAGGATCGAAATACACGCGGGCGCTTTACCTGGACATGATGGCGCTGCTGTACGAACTGCTGACCAAGATACGCAAGGAAGGCCTGATGTCGGTGGAGGCCGACGTTGATTCACCCGAAAACAGCCCGCTGTTCACTAAATACCCATCGATCATGGCCGATCACCACATCGTCGAATTCCTCACCGACTACCTGCGGTTGATGGTCAGCGGCAGCATGAATGCCTTCGAAATCGAAAACCTGATGGACAATGAAATCGAAACCCATCACCACGAAGGCGAAGTGCCGGTGCACGCTGTCAGCAAGCTTGGCGATGGTCTGCCGGCCTTCGGCATTGTCGCGGCGGTGATGGGCGTGGTGAAAACCATGGGGTCGGTCCACCTGCCGCCCGCGGAACTGGGGATTTTGATCGGGGCGGCGTTGACCGGCACCTTCATTGGCATTTTGCTGGCCTATGGCTTTGTCAGTCCACTTGCCACGCTGCTTGAACAAAAACTTCACGAATCGACCAAGATGTACCAGTGCGTCAAGGTCACGCTACTGGCCAGCATCAACGGCTATGCGCCGGCGATTGCGGTCGAGTTCGGGCGCAAAGTGCTGTTCTCGACCGAGCGGCCTTCCTTCAGTGAACTGGAAGAGCACGTCAAGGGCGCGAAATCGCGCTGATGTCACGTCGCCCCTCTGAATAAAGCCATCTCATGAGCGAGCAAAAAGCGCCCATCATCGTCAAGCGCATCAAGAAGGGGGGAGGCGGCCACCATGGCGGCGCGTGGAAAATCGCCTATGCCGACTTCGTCACCGCGATGATGGCGTTCTTTCTGCTGATGTGGCTGCTGGGCTCGACCGCCAAAGGCGACCTGGAAGGCATTGCGGATTATTTCAAAACGCCGCTCAAGGTGGCCATGCAGGGAGGCTCCGGCAGCGGCGACAGCTCCAGCGTCATCAAGGGCGGCGGCACGGACCTCACGCGCAAGGCCGGGCAGGTCAAGAAAGGCGAGACCGCAGCCGAGAAAAAATCCTACAACCTGAAGGCGGCCCAGGCCGAACTGGAACGGCGTGAGGCGGAAAAGCTCAAGCAGCTGAAAAAAAGCCTGGAACAGGCGATCGAGGCTAATCCGACCCTGAAGCAATTCAAGCGGCAGTTGCTGATCGACATCACCAACGAAGGCCTGCGCATCCAGATCGTCGATGAACAGAACCGCCCCATGTTCAATCTGGCCAGCGCCGAGCTGCAGCCCTACACCAAGATCATCCTGCGCGAGATCGGCAAGGTGCTGAACGATGTGCAGAACCGCGTCAGCCTGTCTGGCCATACGGATGCGGTTCAGTATGGCAATGCGGGGCGCGGCTACAGCAACTGGGAATTGTCGGCCGACCGCGCCAATGCGTCGCGCCGCGAACTGATTGTCGGCGGCATGGACGAAGCGAAAATGCTGCGGGTAGTCGGGCTGGCCGCATCGGTGCCGTTCAAGGATGCCAAATCCAGCGACCCGGTCAATCGCCGCATCAGCATCATCGTGATGAACAAGCGCACCGAAGATGCCGTCACCAAGCAGGCCTCCGGCGACACCGCCAGCGACGAGGACGAAATAAGCAGCGAAGTCGGGCAGGACGGCGCGCCACCGCGCTGATCCGCGCGCCGCCAGGCGCGAAATAGCAGGCCAAATCCACCCTTATTCCCTTGATTGCCCACGCCGGGCATGACCAATAATTCAGCCTGAAGAAAGCCCGTCTCTGCTTGATGCAGATGGCAGGCCCCCCACCAACAGGTGAAATCAGGGATGGCTGAAGAAAGCGATCAGGAAAAGACCGAACCAGCCTCGCCACAGCGGC
>JAGXGM010000074.1 GCA_024636675.1 Hydrogenophilales bacterium
CTGGCTCGACGCCATCAGGAAGCCGATCTTGGCGAACGCGGCGGCCACGCCCGGCCCGCCCTGCTTCAGCGCGCGCTTCATGTATTGCAGGTAGGCGCCGCCGTGGCGCCCTTCGTCGCGCGAGATGGTTTCGTAGATGAATTTGATCACTGGCTCGGTGTGCCATTCGGAGGCGCGCTTGTACCACTGGGTGAGGCGCACTTCGCCGCAGAAATGCAGCATCAGGGTTTCCATTGGCGGCGCCGAATCGAACGGAAAGCGGATCGCGTGCAGTTCTTCCTCGGTGGGCGCGAATTCGGGCTTGAAGCGGCGCAGATATTCCATCAGCACCAGGGCGTGCTTCTGCTCCTCGTAGAACCAGATCGACATGAAAGCGGAAAAGTCGCTGTCGTGCACGAAGTCGCGCAGGAACATCTCGGTGGCCGGCAGCGCCGCCCACTCGGTGATGGCGTTCATCTTGACCGTCAGCGCCTGCTCGTCGGTGAGCTTGCCGGCGTCGAACGTGTCCCACGGAATGTCGGTTTCCATGTTCCAGCGGGCGCGTTCGAGGGATTTGAAGAGATCGATGTAGAGCATGTCGGTTGTGCGGCGCGGGAGGGCCAAGACCCTACCCGGTACGCCATTGTTGACGGAACAGATTCCATTTTAGTTTCAAACGGCGGGCTTGCTGTCCTTTGCGCTCCGCCAGCCGGCCAGGCAGTCGAACAGATCCTGGAATTCCGGCACCAGGCAGACGCCGTCGATCGGCTTGCGGATCGGCTTGACACCGTAGCCGCCTGCCCACAGCTGCGTGTCGCCAGGCAGCCGCTGCCGAAGATCGCGCAGGCCCTGCGCGGCGAGTGCCGGTGAATAGGCACTGCTGAACGACAGGCAGACCGCGTCGACCTGCTTGAGGCTCGCGGCGCGCACGATCTCGTCGATCGGCGTTTGCGGACCGAGCAGCACCGGGTAGGCGTCCTCAACCACCAGCAGCGCTTCCACCATCAGCAATCCCAGCGTGTGCTCCTCGCCCGAGAGCGTGGTGAGCAGCACGCGCGGATGGCCGGTTTGCGGCGCCATGTTGGCGAGCGTGGTGCGGAACAGCTTTTCCAGATGCTGCGAAAACAGGTGCTCCTCGAAAATGCCGAGTTCGTTACGCGACCAGGCCGCGCCGACGCGGGCGATCAGTGGCGCAACAATGTCCTGGACAAATCGTGCCATGCCGCGCTTCGCCATCTCGCGGTGGAACGCCTGTTGCAGCGCCTCGCTGTCGTGCGTCTTGACCAGATTCAGCCAGGCATCGAGCTGCTCGTCGCCGGGCGTGGCCTGCGCTGCGCTGGGCAGTTCATCGAGCGCCAGCAGCGCCGCCTCGTCCAGCGCCAGCAGCTTGCCCGGCCGGTGTCCACGGTCCATCAGGCGTTTGATTTGCGCGAGCCGGCGCACCTGCAGCGGTGCGTACAGGCGCTCACCGTTGGCGTCACGCTCGGGCGTCGGAAATCCGTAACGACGCTCCCAAACGCGCAGCGTGTCCTTGGAAAGACCGGTTTCGCGCTCGACCGATGCGATGGGTAGCCCCGGGATGGCTTGAATAGTGCGGGTCGGCATATTTGTCCTAGACAAGTTGTTGACAAGTGAAGAATGTTCGCCTAATTTAAGCACATGTTCAGCGTTTGACCTAGACAAATGACAAACACCGCCCAAACCATGATAGTCACCGCCGGAATGGCCGTCGCGCTGCTGGCCGGCCTGCCCAGCGGGAATGTAGCTGCCGGAAACGCGCCTGCGTGCGTGCCTGCAACCGCACGGACCGTGCCGGCCGAATACCTGATCTACCACGCGCTGGTCACGGCGCACCCGGTCCCGCCCCGCCCCGTCACGCCGATCCATTGAACAAGGTGATCTCATGAAACCCGTCCTCTTTTTGGCCACGTTGCTGCTGAGCGCCAGTGTCCACGCTGCGCCCGCCTGCCCGCCCCTGCTCAATCACACGCTGAAGGACATCGACGGCACCATGCAGAACCTGTGCGCCCACGCCGGCAAGGTGGTGCTGGTGGTCAACACCGCCAGCCAGTGCGGCTACACCGGCCAGTACAAAGGCCTGCAGGCGTTGCACGAGAAATACGGCAAGCAGGGCCTGGTGGTGCTGGGCTTCCCGGCCAACGATTTCGGCGGCCAGGAGCCGGGCAGCAACACCAAGATCAAGGACTTCTGCGAGACCAACTACCAGGTCGATTTCCCGCTGTTTTCCAAGGTCGGCGTCACCGCGGCCAACGCCAATCCCTTGCACCAGGGCCTGGCAAAGGCGACCGGCGAACGCCCCGGCTGGAATTTCCACAAGTATCTGATCGACCGCAGCGGCACGCGGGTGCTGTCGTTTGCCAGCCGGATCGATCCGCAGTCGAAAAACATGGTGCAGGCCATCGAGACGATGCTCAAGGCCCCGCCCCGGATCACGCAGGGAGGCCAATAAGATGAATATCGCCGTTGTCGGATCGGGCATTTCGGGGCTGTCGGCCGCATGGTTGCTGAGCCGCCAGCATCAGGTCACGCTGTTCGAGGCGGAAAACCGCCTGGGCGGCCATACGCATACGGTGGATGTCACGCTGGATGGCCAGACCTTCCCGGTCGACACCGGGTTTCTGGTGTTCAACCACCGCACCTACCCTGAACTGACCCGCCTGTTCGACACGCTGGGGGTGGAAACCGTCGCCAGCGAAATGTCGTTCAGCGTGCGCCTCGACGCGATCGGGCTGGAATGGGCGGGCACCAATCTCAATACCGTGTTCGGCCAGCGTGCCAACCTGGGGCGGCCGGCATTCTGGCGCATGCTGCGCGACCTCCTGCGCTTCAACCGCGAAGCGGTGCGCGAGATCGATCTGGCCGGCAGCATGTCGCTCGGCGATTACCTCAAGGCTCGCGGCTACAGCGCACCCTTCGTCGAGTGGTATCTGCTGCCGATGGCCGCCGCGATCTGGTCCTGCCCGGCCGCGCAAATGCTGGAATTTCCGCTGGCCTCCTTCGTCAGCTTTTGCCGCAACCACGGTTTGCTGCAGGTGGTCGACCGGCCGCAATGGCGCACCGTCAAGGGCGGCGGCCGCGAATACGTGAACAGGCTGGCAGCGGGCATCGGCGCGATTCATCTCGGTCAGCCGGTCGAGTCGGTGCGCCCGCGCGGCAGCAAAATCGAAGTCGTGAGCCACGGCCTGTCGGGCCTTTACGACCACGTTGTGCTGGCCGGCCACAGCGACCAGTCGCACGCCGTGCTCGCCGGGCATTACCCGGCCAAGGCCTGGCTGCTGCGTGACATGCCCTACCAGCCGAACCGCGCCGTGCTGCACAGCGACGCCAGCGTGCTGCCGCGGCGCAAGAGCCTGTGGTCGGCGTGGAACTACCAGTCAGGTGAAAGCAGGCTGGGCGAACAACCCGTGGCCGTGCACTACCTGATCAATCGCCTGCAGCCCTTGCCGACCGAGACGCCGGTGATCGTTTCGCTCAACCCGCTGCACGCCCCCGATCCGGCAACCGTCCACGGTGAATTCCATTACAGTCATCCGGTATTCACCCGCCAGGCCACGGCGCTCCAGCGCAAGCTTTGCGCCACCAACGGCCGCGACGGCATCTGGCTCGCCGGCGCCTGGCTCGGCTACGGCTTCCATGAGGACGGCCTCGCCTCGGCGCTGCGCGTGGTGCGCCAGTTGAATGCCCTGAGCCCGGCCAAGGTGCTTGCCGATGCGGCCTGAACCCACCCCCGCCGCGCAGATCGGCTTCGGCCGCGTGTTGCACGCGCGGCTGCACCCGGCGCTGCACCGCTTCGATTACCCGGTGTATTTCCTGCGCCTGCCGATCCACGATCTGGCGCGCGCCGAAACCCGCTGGCTGTCGCTCAACCGCTTCAACCTGCTGAGCTTCCACGAGGTCGACCACGGCGACGGCGGCAACTGCCTCGACTGGGTGCACGACCTGCTGATTCAACACGGCCTGGTCGCAAACGGCGAAATCTGGCTCACCACCTTTCCGCGCGTGCTCGGCTACGCCTTCAAGCCGGTCAGCTTCTGGCATTGCCACGCGGCCGACGGCAGCCTGGTCGCGGTGCTGGCCGAGGTCAACAACACCTTCGGCGAGCATCACGTCTACCTGCTGCGGACATCCGACCCGGACGCCGTCCTGCATGCCGACAAGGTGTTCCACGTCTCGCCGTTTTTTCCGGTGCGCGGGCACTACACCTTCCGCTTCCAGTCCGGCGCCGATTTCTTCCGCGCCCGCATCGATTACGACGACGGCAGCGGCGACGCGCTGCGCACCGCCTGGTTCGGACGGCTCGAGCCGCTTACGGCGCGGGCCTGCCTGCGTGCGTTTTTCGCCTACCCCCTGATGACCTGGGGGGTGATCGCGCGCATCCACCTGCAGGCGCTGCGCCTGTTCGCCAAGCGCGTGCCCTTTTTTCGCAAGCCCCCAACGCCACTCGACAAGGTCACCGAATGAACACGATCAGCCTGAAAACCTCCCTGCAGCGCAGCAACACGCCCTGGTATGCCCGTCAGGTGATTCACCTGCTGCAGGAAATCGAGCGTGGCTGCCTGCACCTTGAACTGCCCAACGGCATGGAGCTTACGGTCGGCCACGGCACCCCGGACGCCCATCTGAAATTCGAACAGTGGCGCGCGTTTCGCGACGTGCTGAGCAAGGGCGACATCGGCTTTGCCGAAGGCTATATTTCCGGCGCCTGGCACACCGCCGACCTGACCGGCGTGCTGACCCTGCTGGCCAATAACCGCAGCGCGCTCGACCAGGCGGTCTACGGCCGCTGGTGGGGACGGCTCTACAACCGCCTGCGCCACCTGATGAATGCCAACACCCGCGAAGGCTCGCGCCGCAATATCGCCCGCCATTACGACCTCGGCAACGATTTCTACGCGCTGTGGCTCGACCCCTCGATGACGTATTCAAGCGCGCGCTTCGACGGCGACCTGAGCCTGTCGCTCGAGGCTGCACAGACCCGCAAGTACCAGCGCATGCTCGACTTGCTGGACCTGCCTGCCGGACAGACGCTGCTGGAAATCGGCTGCGGCTGGGGCGGCTTCGCCGAGCATGCAGCGTACACGTCGCAGCACCGGGTGCGCGGCATCACGCTGTCGCGCGAACAGCTCGACTATGCCCGCGCCCGCATCGGGCAGGCCCGGCTGCAGGACACCTGCAGCTTCGACCTGCAGGATTACCGCGAGGAAGCACAACAGTACGACGGCATCGTCTCGATCGAGATGTTCGAGGCGGTGGGCGAAGCCTACTGGCCGGCGTATTTCGACACCGTGAAGCGCAGCCTCAAGGCCGGCGGCCGCGCGGTGGTGCAAACCATCCTCATCGACGACGCCTTGTTCGATCGCTACCGCAGCGGTTCCGACTTCATCCAGCAGTACGTCTTTCCCGGCGGCATGCTGCCGTCCCCCCGCCGCTTCACCGAGGAGGCCGCGCGCGCCGGGCTCAAGGTCACGGCGCAGGAACACTTCGGCCTCGACTACGCCGAAACCCTGCGGCGCTGGCGGCTGGCCTTCCACGCCCAGGCCGGAGCGGTGCGCCAGCTCGGCTTCGACGAGCGCTTCATGCGCATCTGGCATTTCTATCTGGCGTATTGCGAGGCCGGCTTCCGCGCCGGTTCGGTCGATGTGGCGCAGTTCCGTCTTGAACATGCGGAGTAATGCCAGCCTTTTGCCGCGCGCCTTGAGCGCGGGCGTCGCAGCAGTCTGCCTGTGGGCCGCAGCGGCAGCCCATGCCGGCCCGCTGCCGCACCTGTCCGATTACCAGACCGTCGGCAGCGGCACCCTGCGCTTTTTCGGCCTGCGCATCTACGACGCCACCCTGTGGTCGCCCGGCGGCGTGTGGTTTGCCAGCCAGCCGTTCGCGCTGGAGCTGCGCTATGCGCGCAGCTTCGACGGCGCCGCCATCGCGCGCCGCTCGATCGAGGAGATCCGCGCCCAGCGCAGCATTCCCGACGCCACACTGGCGCGCTGGGAGGCGCAGATGCGGGCGATCTTTCCGGATGTCCGCGAAGGCGACCGCCTGATCGGGGTGCGCATCCCCGGCGCGGGCGCTGTGTTTTACCGTGACGCCCGCAAGCTCGGTCAGATCGAAGATGAAGCCTTCGCCGACGCCTTCTTCGGCATCTGGCTCCATCCAGCCACCCGGGAGCCGGCGCTGCGCGCGCGCCTGCTCGGCGCATCATGAGCCCGCTGCCGCGCGCCCAGCTCTTCGCCTACGGCGGACTCGGCCTGCCGCTGGCATTTGCCGCGCTGCCGCTCTACGTGCACCTGGCGCCGTTCTACAGCGTCCATCTCAGCCTCACCCTGCTCGGCCTGCTCCTGCTCGGGCTGCGCGCCTTCGACGCCGTAATCGACCCGCTGCTTGGCGCCCTGTTCGACCGCTTTCCCCATCCGCGCAGGCTCATCCTGGTCGCCCTTCCCCTTCTCGGACTGGGCTGGGTGGGCCTGTTCAATCCGCCGGCGCAAGGCGTGCTGCCCTGGCTGATCGCCACCCTCACGCTCACCACCGTCGGCTACAGTCTCGCCAGCGTGGTGCACAACACCTGGGGCGCGCGCATCCATCCCGCGCCGCACGAGCGCACCCGCCTGTTCGCCGCGCGCGAAGGCTTCGGCCTGGTCGGCGTGGTGCTGGCCACCACCCTGCCGCTGCTGCTGAGCGACGATCTCGCCAGCGGGCTCGAAGCCATGGGCTGGATTTTTCTTGCGCTGCTGGTCGCGTTCGCTGCCTGGACCCTGATGTTTGCGCCGGCGATGCGGGGCGTCGGCCACAGCGTTCCGCTGCGGCGCTTCCTCCATCCCTTCGCCAACCGCGCGTTCGCCCGCTTCGTTCCCGGCTATCTGCTGAACGGGGTGGCGGCAGCCCTGCCGGCCACGCTGGTGATCTTCTTCATCGACGACGTGCTGCAACTGAAAGCCTGGGGCGGACTCTTCCTTGGCCTCTATTTCGTCAGCGGCGCGCTCGGCCTGCCGCTGTGGGTGGCGCTGGCACGGCGCATCGGCAAGCTCGAAGCCTGGCTCGCCTCGATGCTGCTGTCGGTGGTCACCTTCGCCGGCGCGTTCTGGCTCGGCAGCGGCGATCTGGTCGGCTTCGCGCTGGTGTGCGTCGCATCGGGACTGGCGCTCGGTGCCGACCTGGCGCTTCCGCCCGCGCTGGTGGCGGACTTCATCGATGCCGATGAGCGACCGGTGCCCGGCGCGTATTACGGCCTGCTGGGTTTTTTCGCCAAGTTCACCCTTGCGCTGGCCGCGGGCCTCGCGCTGCCGCTGCTTGCCTTCCTGGGCTACCAGCCCGGCGGCAGCCAGGTGTGGGCGCTGTCGGCCACCTATGCCCTGCTTCCCTGCCTGCTCAAGCTCGCCGCCTTCGGCTGGTTCTGGGCCTGGCGTCCCCGTCTGCAAACTGGAGTCATCCCATGCTGAAAAAACCGCTCGCCATCCTCTGCACCGTGCTCGGCCTGTCCGGCTGCTCCGGCGTGTCGCCCGAGGTCTACCGTGACCAGACGCCCACGCTCGACCTCGCCACCTATTTCAACGGCCCGCTCACCGCCTGGGGCTATTTCGCCGACCGCTCGGGCGAGGTGAAGCGCCGCTTCACCGTGAAGATGACCGGCGAATGGCATGGCAACCAGGGCACCCTGACCGAGGACTTTTTCTGGTCGGACGGCACCACCACGCAGCGCATCTGGCGCATCACCCGGCTCGACGCGCACCGCTACGTCGGCCGCGCCGACGATGTGAAGGGCGATGCGGACGGCGTGGCCTACGGCAACGCGCTGCAATGGAAATACACCCTGCTGCTGCCGGTCGACGGCAAGACCTGGGAGGTGCAGTTCGACGACTGGATGTATTTGATGGGCGACGGCGTCATGCTGAACAAGTCGGAAATGCGCAAGTTCGGCTTCAAGCTGGGCGAAGTCGTCATCGCCTTCAGGAAGGGGCCATGAGCCTCAACCCCAAGCTTGCCGACTGGAACGGTCAGCGCGTCTGGCTGATCGGCGCCAGTTCCGGCATCGGCGAGGCGACCGCGCGGCGGCTGATGCAGCGCGGCGCGCGGGTGGCGCTGACCAGCCGCAACCACGAGGCACTGACGGCGCTGGCCGACGGCCACGCGTATGTCGCAGCCGCCGACGTCACCGACCGCGCCAGCCTGCAGGCCGCGTTCGACGCGGTCCGCGCTGAATTTGGCGACATCGACGTGGCGATCATCAACGCCGGCACCCATCAACCGGTGCGCGCCTGGGAACTCGACGCCGCGGTAGCGGAAAAACTGGTGCAGGTGAATCTGGTCGGCGCGATCAATGCCACGGCGCTGCTCGCGCCCTACCTCGCTCAGCGCGGCAGCGGACGCATCGCGATCACCGCCAGCGTCGCCGGCTACGGCGGGCTGCCCACCGGGCTGGTGTACGGCGCCACCAAGGCGGCGCTGATCAATTTCGCCGAAACGCTCTACCTCGACCTCGCACCCAAAGGCGTGGCGGTGCATCTGATCAACCCCGGCTTCGTCAAGACCCCGCTCACCGATCTGAACGACTTCACCATGCCGGCGCTGATCGGAGTGGACGAGGCGGCGCGCGAAATCCTCGCCGGCATCGCGCGCGGCGATTTCGAGATTCACTTCCCCAAACGCTTCACCCGTTTACTGAAAATATTGAACCTGCTGCCCTACCGCGCCTACTTTCCACTTGTCCACCGGATCACCAACCTATGAACGCGCTCGACGCCCTCTGCGACTATTTCGAAAGGTTGTCGGCCGACAACCTGGACGAACTTGATGTCTATTACGCAGCTGACGCCTGGTTCAAGGACCCCTTCCACGAAGTGACCGGCGTCGGGGCCATCCGCGCCATCCTGCGCCACACCTTCGACAAGCTGCCGGGCGCGCGCTTTCGCGTCACCCGGCGTTTTCCCGGCACCGATCCGCACGCGGTCATCCTGTGGGAGATGGACTTCGTCATGCCGGTGACGCGAAAGCCCACCACCATTTCCGGCGCCACCCATCTGACCTTCGACGCCGATGGCAGGGTGGTGCGTCACCGTGACTATTGGGACGCCGCCGAGGAGCTCTATTCCCGTCTGCCGGTGCTGAAGTGGCTGATGCGCGGCCTCGCCCGGCAGGCGGCCGCGCCCCTATAGGCAGCATTGCTGGCGGCCATCCGCCGAATTAATAGCATCCGGGTAGTGGCATAATAAAAACCCCTGTTCGCTCCCGACGCCGATGAATCCCGACCGCATCCAGATTGCACCCTCCAACACATTTACCCTGTCCGAGGGCGAGCTGATCGCACTGCAGGTTCAGGCCGCGCAGGCGCTGGGGGTGGCGGACGTTCAGTTTCATGACACGCTCCCGGACGGCCGTGCCGCGCCAAAAATCGCGATCATTCCAGCGGGCACCTTCGAATACGGCGCGGCGCCGGAGGAGTCCGCACCCGACCAGGAGCGCCCGCGCAAAGCCGCTCTGATCGAGCGCAGCTATGCCATCGGCGCGTATCCGGTCACCACCGAAGAATTCGAAGCCTATGCCCGCGCCACCGGATGGCAGCCGCGCGAGGAACTGTTATGGCTGTCGGGCGGCATGCCGGTGATCAACGTGCGGCAGAGCGACGCACTCGATTACTGCGCCTGGTTAAGTGCGCAGACCGGCCAGCACTACCGCTTGCCCACCGAGCAAGAATGGGAATATGCCTGCCGCGCAGGCGCCGCCACGGCCTACCCGCACGGCGCCAGAATCAGCCCCGACGAAGCAGCCTACAACGTCAGAAAAGAACTCGATGCAACACGCCCTCCAAGTTCGCAGTCGATGACGAGCCGCATGGCCCGCTGCGGCGTGGTGGAGACAGGCAAGTTGCGCCCCAATTGCTGGGGCCTGTTCGACATGCCGGGCAATGTGTGGGAATTCACCGCCAGTCCGTGGACACGCGACCACGCCAGCCAGCCCGATCTTCCGCAGCCCGGCAGGCCACAAGCCGTCGTCACCAAGGGCGGTTCCTGGTTCGACGGCCCCGAAGACTGTCGCGCGGCCGCCCGCCGCCGCCGCCTGGCAAACGAGCTGGACATCAATCTGGGCTTTCGCATCGCACGCGAGGTTTAAAAATTGCCCGCGCTGCGCAAAACCCTGGACGACGGCGTCATACAGCCCCCTATCGATCGGGTGCAAGATCAGCACTTCGGGATAACTGCCCGACTGATTCGAATAACAGATTCAGGAATCAAGCATGGTTGACCTGCCCACCGAAACCGATGCCTTCATCACCGAGCTCGATGCGGCTGTCGAAGCGCATATGAACTGGACCCGCCGCATTCTGCGCTGCGCCACGCTGCGCTCGACGCCCGGCGAGGATGTGCTCGATCCCATGGCGCACACCCTGTGTCATTTCGGCGCCTGGTTCGTGAAAAACCGGGACCAGTTCGAAACGCTGGATGCGCCAGCCGCCCAGCGTGTCGAAACGGTGCACCAGACCATGCATGACGCCATCCGATCGCTGTGCGCGCGGATCCTGGCCGGCGCACCGGGGCGGCTCGATGATCTGGAGGCTTTTGAACGGTCTCAAACTGAACTGACCGGCCTGCTCGCCAGCTTCAAGACCCTCATCCTGTCCAGCGCCGTGCGAAGCGATCCGCTGACCGGGCTGCCCCTGCGCTACGGCATCGAGAACGACTACACGCTGTACCAGAAGGAAGCCCGGCGCAACCGCAGCCTGTTGTATGTCGTGTTGATCGACGTGGACCATTTCAAGCCGATCAACGACACCTTCGGGCATCAGGTCGGCGACATGGTGTTGTGCCATCTCGCCAACACCCTCAAGCAGAGCCTGCGCATCGACGAACCGCTTTACCGGTATGGCGGAGAAGAGTTTCTCTGGCTGCTGAAATGCAAATCCACCGAAGAGGCCATCCAGTCCGCACGCCGTGTCCTGTCGACCGTTGGCACGACCCCGGTGCCGATCGCTGACGATGACGTCCTCAGACTGACCATTACGATGGGGCTGGCGCTGGCCGGCGAAATGGAAGATCTGGCCAGCGTCGTCAAGCGGGCCGATCAGGCGCTTTACGAAGGAAAAAACAGCGGACGCGATCGCTACGTGATTGCCGGTCCCAACCTGGCTTTTTAGGCCGGCTGCAGTTCGTCTGCGGCCCGGCGGGTTGCCGTGCCCGGTAACGTAGAAATTGGACGTGAAGACAACTGGAGATGACCGCGGATTTGTGCCCCTCGCCTGAAGCCCAATAACCCAGCGCTCAGATCACCAGCTCTTCCCGGGCCTGAATCAGCGCCTGCGCCAGTCTCACACCGCTTTCCCACGCACGCTCGACCCCCGCACCGGCGATGCCGTCGCCAATCAGGGCGACGCGGTTTTCGCGATCACCCAGCCAGAAGCCGCCTATCGAGGTCTCCGGCTTGGCGTAGCGCCACAGGTGGGACACCTCGACCTCGACCGGCCATGGCAGGCCCAGCAGGCCCATCAGGGCCGAGGCTGCGCGGGTGCTGGCTTCTTCGATCGAGACGTCGAGGTAGGTTTCCGCAAATTCATGGCTGCTGTGCACGACCCACAGGCCGGGGCCGTCAGAGGTCTGGCGCACCGCCAGATTGAGCAGGTGGTCGTCGAACTGGATGACGTCCGCCGCGGGGCCGCCTTCCCAGCGCATCAGGAACGACCAGATCGGGCGGTAACGCACCTCGTCCAGGCGTTCGCGCAGCAGCGGCAGCGCGTCGAGCAGGGGAATGGCCTGCGGGGTGGGCACGCTGCAGATTACGCAGTCGTAATCGCCGAATACCTGGCCGTCTTCCATGATGAGGGTGCGCGGCTGCAGGGTGGCAACGCGTGCCTGCGTATGCAGCTTCGCGTCTCCCAGCAGCTGGTGCACCAGCTGCGAGGGTTCGCTGGTGAGCCGGTAATGGTTTTGCAGCTGGACCAGCGACCACGACTGGTTGGCGCGCCCATGCAGGACCTCGCTCCGCAGCGGGGCCAGCCAGCCCTGGCGCACCCAGTCGCGCAGCTGGCTGCGGAAGGGCTCGCGCTTGGCCGAAATAAAGGGCGTCCCCAGCGCGGCCCAGCCCTGTTCGGTCCGCCGGGTAGACATCCGCCCGCCTGCACCCTGTGCCTTGTCGAACACCTCCACGTCCCAGCCTGCAGTCGCGAGCGTGCCTGCGCAACTGGCGCCAGCGATACCCGCCCCGACGATGCCTGCCCTGAGTCTTGCCATTTTCTTGCTTACCTCCGTTGTGACCTGCGGGATGTGCATGAATCCGTGAGCGCGGATGCCCGGTCGCTGAAACGAGACATGGCCGGAAACATGGCCTGAACGCGCAACGCTGCAGGCCCAATGCTATTCATGGCGAACTCTATCAGCAAATGCTTACGTGCCAATGCAATAACCCTGCTTCCTTGACGTGTTCACACTCAGCTCAGCCGTTTCTCCATGACCACGTGCGGGATGCCGGCCTCTTCGTATTCGTCCCCCATCCGGACGAAGCCTGCCCCCACGTAAAAATCGGCCGCATGCGTCTGCGCGCTGAGCTGGACACAGGCATGTCCACGCGCCTGCGCCGCGTCCAGCGCCGCCGCCAGCAGGGCACGCCCGACGCCGCGCCCACGCCAGGGCGGCAGCACCGCCATGCGGCCGATGTGGCCGTCGGGCAGCAGGCGGGCGCAGCCGATGGCTTCACCCTGATCGTCGACGGCGAGCAGGTGCACCGCACCGGCATCGTCGGCATCCCATTCCAGCGCCTCGGGCACGCCCTGCTCGTCGATGAACACCGCACGCCGGACGTGCGACAGCCGTGCCCACTCGTGCGCCCAGTCGGTGAGCAGGATGCGGAAATCAGCCATGTTCGGCTTGCAGGGTAAAGCGGTGCGCCGCGCGACGGCCGCGGTCGGCGCGGATCCCGCGCAGCACCCACAGGCCAGCAACGAACCAGGCACCGGTGATCAGCAGCGCCTGACGATGGTCGCCCGCGGTCAGCCAGCTGGCAATGCCATAGGTGAGCGGTCCGATGATCGATGCCAGCTTGACCGCCAGCCCCCACAGGCCGAAGAACTCGGCCTGGTGCGCGGGCGGCGCCAGCAAGCCGACCATCGCCCGCCCCGCCGATTGCGACGCGCCCATGCACAGTCCGGCGAGGTTCGCCGCCAGCCAGAACATGCGTTCATCCGGCGCGGCCCAGGCGATCAGCACCATCGCGATCCAGCCGGCGAGCGTCAGGGCGATCGCCCTCACATGGCCGATGCGGTCCTGCACATAGCCAAATGCGAACGCGCCGATGGCGGCGGTGATGTTGACCACCAGCACCAGCAGAATGGTCTGCTGCGTGTCGAAGCGAAACACCTGGCTGGCATAGATTGCCGCCAGCGTGATGACCGCCTGGATCCCGGCCTGATACAACACGGTGCAGATCAGAAAGCGTTTGAGATCGGGCAACTGGCTCAGGTGGCCTAGGGTGTAGCGCACCTGCCGCCAGGCGTTGCGCGGGGTGTGCCCGGGCAGCGGGACGGCGCGTTCGCGCAGCATCAGCAAGGTGGGCAGGCTCGCCAGCGCGAAGATTGCAGCGGTGATCAGCATCGCCACCGGAACAAAATCGGCCGCGCCCTGCCCTTGCCCCTGTGCCCAGCCGATGTACGCGAGACTGGCGCCGAGCGACACCAGCCCGCCGACGTAGCCGAGCGACCAGCCCCAGCCCGATATCCGGCCGAGCGCGCGCGGCCGCGCGAGTTCGGGCAGGAACGCGGCAATCAGGTTTTCGCCGGTGCCGAAGAAATAGTTGGACAGCACCAGCGCGGCGATCGCCAGCACCAGCGCGCCGGGCGCGGCGAAATACAGCGCCGCGGTGAAGCCGACGCAGCCCAGCGTGGTCAGCCACAGCCCCTTTTTCTTGCTGGCGTGGGCGTCGGCCCAGGCGCCGATCAGCGGTGCGGTCAGCATGACGAGCGCGTAGGACACCGCCAGCGCCAGGGTCCAGGCGAAGGTCGCCCACGGCGCGTTGCCGGCGACGACGGCGACGAAATAGGCGCCGAACACGGCGGTGATGACGACCGTGGTGTAGCCCGAGTTGGCGAAGTCGTACATCGCCCACGCCCACACTTCGCGGCGCGGCACGCCGGGCTGCAGCAGCCTGTCCATCAGTCCGCGCCGTCCTCGGCCTCGGCCTGCTGCTGCAGCGCCCACATGTGGGCATACACGCCGTTCTGCGCCAGCAGCTCGGGATGGCGCCCGCGCTCGACGATGCGCCCCGCCTCCATCACCAGGATCTCGTCGGCCTCGACCACGGTGGACAGGCGGTGCGCGATGATGAGGCTGGTGCGGCTCCTGGCGATTTCCAGCAGCTCGCCCTGGATGGCCTTTTCGGTCTTGGTGTCGAGCGCCGAGGTCGCCTCGTCGAGAATCAGGATCACGGGGTTTTTCAGCAGCGTGCGGGCGATGGCCACCCGCTGCTTTTCACCGCCCGAAAGCTTCAGCCCGCGCTCGCCCACCACCGTGTCCCAGCCCTGCGGCAAAATCTCGATGAAGTTCAGGATGTGCGCCGCACGCGCAGCTTCGATGACTTCTTCCCGCGTAGCGTCGGGCCGGCCGTAGGCGATGTTGTAGTAAATGCTGTCGTTGAACAGCACGGTGTCCTGCGGCACCACGCCGATGGCGGCGCGCAGGCTGTCCTGCGTCACCTGGCGGATGTCCTGGCCGTCGATGCTGATGCGGCCGGAATCGACATCGTAAAAACGGAACAGCAGGCGGGCCAGGGTCGACTTGCCGGCGCCGCTGGCGCCCACCGCCGCCACGGTCTTGCCGGCGGGCACGGTGAAACTGACGTCGTGCAGGATCGGGCGGTCCGGGTTGTAGGCAAAATCGACATGCTCGAATTTCACCTCGCCGGCAACGACCGCCAGCGCGCGCGCATCCGCTGCGTCCTCCACCTCCTGCGGGCGATGCAGCAGCGCGAACATGCGCTCGACGTCGGCGATCGACTCCTTGATCTGGCGGTACATCACGCCCAGAAAGCTCAGCGGCTGGAACATCTGCAGCAGGAAGGCGTTGACCATCACCAGGTCGCCCAGCGTCAGCGTGCCCTTGACCACGCCGTCGGCGGCGAGCAGCACCATCAGGGTGACGCCGATGGCGATCACCCCCGCCTGCGCGATATTGAGCATGCCCAGCGAGCGCTGCGATTTGAGCGCCATGTTCTCCCACTCGACCAGGCTGTTGTCGTAGCGGCGCGCCTCGTATTTATCGTTGCCGAAGTACTTGACCGTCTCGTAGTTCAGCAGGCTGTCGATGGCGCGGCCATACGCCTCGGAATCCAGCGCATTGGCGCGCCGCACGAACTGGGTGCGCCACTCGGTGATGGTGATGGTGAAGCCGATGTAGGCTGCCAGCGTCACCAGGGTGATCAGCCCGAACACCCAATCGAGCTTGACGAACAGGATGCCCGCCACCATCAGGATTTCCAGCAGCGTCGGCGTGATGCGGAACAGCAGATAGCCGACCAGGCTCGACATCGCCTTGGAACCGCGCTCGATGTCGCGGGTGATGCCGCCGGTCTGCCGCTCGAGATGAAAGCGCAGCGACAGCGCATGCAGATGCTTGAACACCGCCATGCTGATGCGACGCATCGCGCGCTGCGTGACCTTGGCGAAGACCACGTCGCGCAGGTCGGAAAACGAAGTGCTGGCAAAGCGCAGGATGCCGTAGCCCAAGATGAAGGCCAGCGGCAACACCACTTCCGGGCGCGGCTTGTCGAGCGCGTCGATGATTTCCTTCAGCACCAGCGGCACCGCCACCGAGGCCAGCTTGGCGCCGATCAGCAGCGCCAGCGCCAGCAGCACGCGGCCACGGAATTCCCACAGATAGGGAAACAGGCGGCCGATCGAGCGCAGGCTCGGTTCGTCGGTTGACGGGGGTGGAGAATGGGAATGATCGGGATGGAACATCAGGTCGGGTAGAATCGCGGCTTGTTTTCTTTCCCGATTTTACGTCCATGCGCGGAGCTTTCCGCCGCGGACGACAGAAATGGCATGAAGCTCTACGGTATCCCCAACTGCACCACGGTGAAAAAAGCGCGCGCCTGGCTGGCCGATCACGCGCTCGAGGTCACCTTCCACGACCACAAGAAACAGGGTGTCGATGCCGCATGGCTGCGCGAGGTCGTCGCGCAAACAGGCTGGCAGGCACTGCTCAACACGCGTGGCACCACCTGGCGCAAGCTCACCGATGCAAACAAAGCCGCCGTCACCGACGAGGCCAGCGCGATTGCATTGATGGTGGCGCAGCCCAGCGTGATCAAGCGGCCGCTGCTGGAGCGCGACGGGACCTATCATCCGGGTTTTACCGAAGACCAATACCAAACCTTATTTGGAGCATGACGCAGCATGGCCAATGAAACGCTCGAGGACCTTGTCCTCACCAATGAGACCCTGGCACTTGCAGTCGATCTGCTCAAACGCCGCTCGCTGACGCCCGACGACGCCGGCTGCCACGACCTGATCGCCGCACGCCTGCAACCGCTCGGCTTCCACATCGAGCGCCATCGCCACAATGGCGTCGACAACCTGTGGGCGCGCCGGGGCACAACCGCGCCGGTGGTCTGCTTTGCCGGCCACACCGACGTGGTACCGGCCGGCCCGCTCGACCAGTGGCTGTCCGATCCGTTCGAGCCGACGGTGCGCGACGGCCAGCTCTATGCACGTGGCGCCGCCGACATGAAAACCTCGGACGCTGCCTTCGTCACCGCCACCGAACACTTCGTCGCCGCGCATCCCGATCACGCCGGCTCGATCGCCTTCCTGCTCACTTCGGACGAGGAAGGCCCCGCCACCGACGGCACCGTGAAAGTGGTCGAAACGCTGAAGGCGCGCAACGAAATACTCGACTATTGCATCGTCGGCGAGCCCACCAGCGCCGCCGAATTCGGCGACACCATCAAGAACGGCCGCCGCGGTTCGCTGTCCGGCACGCTGCGCGTCAAGGGCGTGCAAGGCCACATCGCCTACCCGCATCTGGCCAAGAACCCGATCCATCTGGCCGCGCCTGCGATCGCCGAACTCGCCGACACCATGTGGGACGAGGGCAATTCTTACTTCCCGCCGACCACCTGGCAGGTTTCCAGCATCCACGGCGGCACCGGCGCCAGCAACGTCATCCCCGGCGTGGTCGAGATCCAGTTCAACTTCCGTTTTTCCACCGCCAGCACCGCCGAAGGCCTGATGGACGCGGTGAACGAAATTCTCGACAGCCATGGCCTCGATTACGAAATCGACTGGCACCTCTCGGGCAGGCCCTTCCTCACCCCGCGCGGCCCCCTGTGCGACCGGCTTTCCGAAGCGATCCGCGAAGTCACCGGCCTCACTCCCGAACTGTCGACCTCCGGCGGCACGTCGGACGGCCGCTTCATCGCCGACGTCTGCCGCGAGGTGGTCGAGTTCGGCCCGCTCAACATGAGCATCCACAAGCTCAACGAGCACGTCGCGGTGGAGAACATCGAACAGCTGGCAACGATTTATCAGCGGACGCTGGAAAAACTGCTGACCTGATTGTTGTCAGCGAGGCGCGTTGCAGGAGTGGCGCCCTCGCCGCGATTTCGCACCGCCGCGATCTCCTCGGCATCGGTCCGGGGCGGGCCTCCTACAACGTTCCTTCGTGAACCATGGACTTTATGACATGAAACACTTCGACGACACCGACTCTCTCATCACCGTGCGCGACTGGCTGCGCTTTGCCGTGTCGCGCTTCAACGAGGCCAAGCTATTTTTCGGCCACGGCTCCGACAACGCCTTCGACGAGGCCGCCTACCTGATCCTGCACACCCTGCATCTGCCGCCCGACCGGCTGGAGCCCTTTCTCGACGCCAGCCTGACGCATGGCGAATCGGAAGCGGTGCAGGCGGTGATCGAGCGGCGGGTGCGCGAGCGTATTCCGGCGGCTTATCTGACGAACGAGGCCTGGCTGGGCGAGCACCGCTTCTATGTCGACGAGCGGGTTATCGTGCCGCGCTCCTTCATCGCCGAACTGCTGCACGAGCAGTTGGCGCCATGGATTGAAGCGCCGGGCGACGTGAGGCGCGCGCTCGACCTCTGCACCGGATCGGGCTGCCTCGCCATCCTGGCGGCGCTGGCGTTCCCGAATGCCGGGATTGATGCGGCGGATTTGTCGGCCGATGCGCTGGCAGTCGCCGCACGGAACGTTGCCGACTATGGCCTCACGGACCGCATCGAACTGGTCGAGTCGGATCTGTTCGCGGCGCTGGCGGGCCGTAGCTATGACGTCATTCTCAGCAACCCGCCCTACGTGAATGCCGAATCGGTCGCAGCCCTGCCGCCGGAATATCAGGCTGAACCGGCACTGGCGCTGGGCTCGGGCGAGGACGGTCTGGACGCCACCCGGCAGATTCTGGCCAAGGCCAAATCACACCTCAACCCTGGCGGCCTGCTGGTAGTGGAAATCGGCCACAACCGCGACGCCCTCGAAGCCGCCTACCCTGCCCTGCCCTTCACCTGGCTCGACACCGAAGGCGGCGACCAGTTCGTGTTCATGCTACGGCGCGAAGACCTGTTGTAACTAGTGTCGCGAATCAGAAAGAGGGGAACAAAATGAAACGGATGGATTTTTTCGCAGGGCAAGGCGCGAGGAGGCGACATAGCTGGCTCTATGGCAACGACGAGCAACGCCGCCATGCGGAAAAAGACGCCGTTTTATGTTTCGATATTTCTGATTCACGACACTAGGCGTTGCCGGCAAGCAAGGGCCGGCCGAGCATGGGTGCCAGCGCGCCCGCCGGCTGCGGCCGGCTCATCAAATAGCCCTGGCCAAATTCGCAGCCGTGGTCACGCAGAAAATCATATTGTTCCTGGGTTTCGATGCCTTCGGCGATGGTCTGCAATTCAAGTCCCCGGGCCAGCGCCAGAATCGTAGTGACGATCTGGATGTCGCCCCGCTCCGGGAGTTTGCTGACAAACGACCGGTCGATCTTGAGCGAATGAAACGGCAGCTCCTTGAGATAGCTCAGGCTGGAATAGCCGGTGCCGAAGTCGTCGAGTGACAGCCGCACCCCCATGCCGCGCAGGGTTTCGAGGCTGCTGCGCACCTCGTCGTTCATGATCAGCATCACGTTCTCGGTGATCTCGAGTTCGAGGCATTCCGGCGCCAGGCCGGCGCGTGACAGTGCCTGCTGGACCGCTTTCACCAGGCGCGCCCCTTCGAACTGGCGGGTCGACACGTTCACCGCCAGCGTCATCCCGCTTGCCTTGCCCTGCTCCTGCCACGCGCGCAGCTGGATACATCCTGCTTCGAGCACCCACTCGCCAAGCTGAACGATCAGGCCGGTGTCTTCGGCAGCGGGGATGAACGCGCCCGGCATGACCAGGCCGCGATCCGGATCGTCCCAGCGCAGCAGCGCCTCGACCCCGACGATATTACCGCTCCCCAGCGCCACAATCGGCTGGTAATGCAGCAGCAGTTCGTCGCGTTCCAGCGCCTGGCGCAAGCGAGTGTCGAGCGTCAAGCGTTCGACCACTCGAGCGGTCTGCTGCGCGTGATAGAACAAAAAGCGATTGCCACCCATTTCCTTCGCCTGATACATGGCCGTATCGGCATGCTTGAGCAACGACTCCATCGACGTCGCATCGTCCGGATACAGCGCGATGCCGATGCTGGCACTGCTGTAAACCTGGGTGGAGCCGATATGGATCGGCATGGCCAGGCTTTGCAGGAGGCGGGTTGCCACCAGTTCGGCATCCGCCGCGTCGCCTATTTCGGACACGATGACCACGAATTCATCGCCGCCGAAGCGGCTCAATTGATCATGCGCGCGCAGCACCGATTGCAGGCGGATGGCGATCTGCTTCAGCAGCAGATCGCCGGCACCGTGCCCAAGCCCGTCGTTAATGTTTTTCAGCCGGTCGACATCGAGAAATAGCAAGGCCAGGCGTTCATTGGTGCCCTGCAAGCCGGTCAGTGTCTGGTTCAGCGCAATGCGAAAGCCCTCGCGATTCGGCAGGCCGGTCAGCTCGTCGAAATAGGCCAGCTGATTCAGATGAGCCTGGGCCTGTATACGTTGTTCGATCTCGGACTGCAGCTGATCGGCACGCCGCTGCAGTTCACCAGTCTGGCGCTGCACCTGATGACGCAAAAATCCGGCGATGGCCAGCGCCAGGACCAGCAGGCTTCCGGCACCCGCTGCGGTCCACGGCAACCAGCGTGGAACCCCGTTGGCAGACGTCGCTTCGAGCCAGTGCCGCAAGGACTCATAATAGGCCGATTGCGGGTCCGCCTTGAGAGCTTCCAGATGCCGGTCGAGCGCCGCCAGCAGGGCCGGGCTGGCGCCCTTGGGTGCCGCGTAGTGAACGAAAACGGGATTGAAAACGATGCTGGTCACCACCAGGTCCGGCTGATGCGGATGCAGCGCGGCAAACACCCGGTTCACCGCGCCGGCGTCGGCGCGGCGTTCGGCAATCGCCTCCATCACCTGGGGGAAGTTGTCCACATAGACAGGGGTAAAAGGCGCGTCGAACTGCCTCAACAGCTCGATCAGCGCCTGGCTATGCGTGCCGCTGCGCATCAGTGCGACGCGTTTACCCTTGAGATCGGGCAGCGAATGAATGTCGGCCTCGGCATGGCGAAACACCATCCCCCAGTTGCCGATCAAGCTTTGTTGCGTGAACTGGAAACGCTTTGCACGTTCGTCGCTATAGGCAATGATCGCGAGCAGATCGATATCGCCCTTGTCCAGGCGTGCAAGCAGGTTGTCAAAGGAATCGGGGACGTAGGTAACCTGCCAGCCTTCCCGTTCGGCTACCCAGCGGATCACATCGATTGCGATGCCTTCCGGGGGGGCATCGGAGGCTGCACTGACAATCGGCGGATTCTCGAATACCCCTACCCGAACCGGTATGCGGTCCGGTGCGGCCCACGCCGGAGAATACGACAGCAGCCAGAACAGGCTGGCCTGTAAAAGATGTCGGAACGCCACGCGATTTCTTGTCCTTGTTTTTGAGCCGTGCAGCAACGGCGGACTGGATAGACCACCAGTATAGGAGCTAAAACCGGCACCTGTCACCGTTATAAACGTACGGCACCCGGCCGGATAACCTACACAAGGAATTGATTTTATTTGCGGTTGCGAACACGCACGATCACGCTTGCCCAATCGGGGCGATCACATCGCCGGCAATGCGTCGGGCGAGGTGCTGCGCTACGGCCTGGATTTCGCTTCGTGCTTGCTTCCCCGGGCTCACCAGGCCGATTTCGATTCCGTACAAGTCGAGTCGGGACGGCAGGCCGCCGAGTTCGCGCGCCAGCGACAAGGCAGCGAGCACGCCGAATCCATGACTGGAGAGCCCCTGGCTGTAGGCGGGCCAGTCCCCCGCACCAAAATGCCGAATGTGGCCGATCGGGCTGCCGCTTTGCATGGCATCGATCAGGATGACCCATGCCGCGCCTTCCAGCAGGGGAATCAGGTTGGCGCCAGGACGATCCAGCTTCTCAATGACCATGCCTTCATCGCACTGCAAGCCGGCTGCCGGCAAGGCATCGACGACCAGCCAGCCAGCCTGGTCGTCGCCCGACGGCGAACCGATGCCAAGGATGCGCACCCGACTCATCCGCGTTCGACACTCATCCGCAGAAAATGGGTGGCGCAGGAAATGCAGGGATCGTAGTTGCGAATGACTTTCTCGCAATGCAGCCGCAGCGCGTCGTCCGCATGGTCGAGCCCGAAGCTGGTCAGCGACAGCCATAGGTCTTCCTCGATGCGCGCCTGGTTCTGGCTGGTCGGCGGCACGATGCGGGCGTTGACCACGCGGCCGTCGTCGTCCATTTCGTAGCGATGCCACAACAGGCCGCGCGGCGCCTCGGTGCAGCCGATGGCGACGCCGGCGCGCGGGCTGACCGGCACCCAGGGCGAATCCGGCACGTGGTAGGCGTCGAGCAGGCGCAGCGCTTCGTGCAGGGCGAGCAGGATTTCCACCGCGCGCGCGACCAGGCTGTGGAACAGGTTGCGGCTCGGCAGCACGAGACCGGTCTCGGCCAGCAGCGCCTTGACCGGTTCGGGCAGGCGGGCATGGTTGAGATTGAGCCGCGCCAGCGGCCCGACCAGGTAGGGCTGGCCGTGATGGCTGGCGAACAATGCAGTGGAATGCGCCTGATGCTGCTCGGCGAAGTGTTCGTCGTAGGCGTCTGGTTCAATGAGCAGGCCGTCGCTGCTGGCAATCGCACCGGCTTCAATGGCGTATTCGTCCGGGTGCCGCGTCGCGACCGAGACGAAGGCCTGGTCGTCCTGCGGCACCGCAATGCCCGCGGCCCAGCGGATCAGCGCTTCCGCCTCGGGCAAGGCGGCGCGCAGCTTTTCGCGGATCGCGCGGACCCGGGCGAGCGGCGGCGCGCCATGGAAGCCGCCGATGCGTACGCCGACCGGATGCACCGAGCGCGCGCCGAACAGCTCCATCAGTTCGTTGCCGAGC
>JAGXGM010000075.1 GCA_024636675.1 Hydrogenophilales bacterium
GGCGGTATTTGGCGTTGCCTAGTGCGTGTTCGGCTTCAGCAGATTGACCACCTGCGGCTTGACCACGCTCTTGGTCGACGAGCACGAGCCGTCTTCCTGCACGCCGAGCTGGCGCTCGGCTTCGTTCAGCAGGTTGATCACATCGACGTAGAACTTGTCGTTCGCCATCATGCGCGCGGTGCGGCCGCCCTCGTTGGTGGCGAGCACGTCGGCGCCGTTGTTGATCAGCCATTCCACCACCGGCGCGTCGCCGCCGCCGGCCGCCAGCATCAGCGGCGTGATGCCGAAGAAGATGCGATCGTCGAGCGTGGCGCCCGCCTCGTGCAGCACCTCGATGACTTCGACGTAGCCGCGATCGGTGTCGCCGTTGTAGGCGGCCTTGGCGAGCGCGGTCCAGCCGTGCGGCGATTTGGCGTTGACGTCGGCGCCGGCTGCAATCAGCACCTGCACCGCCGCGACATGGCCGCTGCGGGCGGCATGCATCAGCGCGGTTTCGCCGGCTTCGTCGGCAGCGGCATGATCGGCGCCGGCCTCAAGCAGGCTTTTGACTTGAGCGGCATCGCCCGACTGGGCGGCAGCGAATAATTCCTGGGACATGGTGCGCTCCTGCTGTTGTATGAGAGTGTGGTAAGCGTACAATTGTTGACTGATTTAATCAACTATTAGCCGCCAGGCGTCATCCATCATGCCCAATCGTCTATCCGCCGAACCCAGTCCCTATCTGCTGCAGCACGCCGACAACCCCGTCGACTGGTATCCCTGGGGCGAAGAAGCCCTGGAGAAAGCGCGCCGCGAGGCCAAGCCGATCCTGCTGTCGATCGGTTATTCGGCCTGCCACTGGTGCCACGTGATGGCGCACGACTGCTTCGAGGACGCCGAGGTGGCGGCGGTAATGAACCGCTTGTTCGTGAATATAAAGGTCGACCGCGAGGAGCGCCCCGACCTCGACCAGATCTACCAGTCCGCGCACCAGCTGTTGACCCAGCGCGGCGGCGGCTGGCCGCTCACGATGTTTTTGACGCCGGACCAGACGCCGTTTTTCGCCGGCACCTATTTCCCGAAAACGCCGCGCCATCAGCTGCCGGGCTTCATCGACCTGATGGAAAACATCGGCCGCGCCTGGCACGAGCGGCGCGGCGAGGTGCTGGCACAGAACGATGCGGTGCGCGCCGCGCTGGCGCAGCAGCAGCCCGCGCCGGGCGTGCAGCAGGCCTTGAGCGATGCGCCGCTGGCGCAGGCGGTGCGCGATCTGGGCGAGGCCTTCGACCCGGTGTGGGGCGGCTTTTCGCCCGCGCCCAAGTTCCCGCGTCCGGGCGAGCTGTTCTTCCTGCTGCGCCAGGCCCAGCAGGGCAATGCGCAGGCGCGCGAGATGGCACTGTTTTCGCTGCGCAAGATGGCGTCGGGCGGGGTGGTCGACCAGCTCGGCGGCGGTTTCTGCCGCTACTCGGTCGACGAGCAGTGGGCGATTCCGCACTTCGAGAAAATGCTCTACGACAACGGCCCGCTGCTGCACCTGTACGCCGACGCCTGGGCGCTGACCGGCGAGCCGCTGTTCGCGGACACCGCCGACGGCATCGTCGCCTGGCTGCTGCGCGAGATGCGCGCGCCCGGGGGCGGCTTCTATTCGGCGCTCGACGCCGACAGCGAGGGCCACGAGGGCAAGTTCTACGTGTGGACGCCGGACCAGGTGCGCGCGCTGCTCTCCGCCGAGGAATACGCGGTGGCAACGCTGGTGTACGGCTTCGACGCGCCGCCGAATTTCGAGAACGCGAGCTGGAACCCGATCCTGGCACGCTCATTGAAAGCGGTCGCGGCCGAACTGGAACTGTCCGAAGACGAGGCGGCAGCGCAGCTGGCGAGTGCGCGCCAGACGCTGTTCGCCGCCCGCGAAACCCGCGTGCGTCCCGGGCGCGACGACAAGCAGCTCACCAGCTGGAACGCGCTGATGATCGGCGGACTCGCGCACGCCGGACGGGTGATGGCGCGCCCCGACTGGGTCGCCGAGGCGCATGCCGCGATCGATTTCCTGCATCAAAACCTGTGGCGCGACGGCCGTCTGCTGGCCAGCTTCAAGCACGGCGAAGCGCGCCTCAACGCCTACCTCGACGACTACGCCTACCTGCTCGATGCCCTGCTGGAGTCGATGCAGGCCGGCTACCGCGAGGCCGATCTGGCGTGGGCGATCGAGCTTGCCGACGCGCTGCTGGCGCATTTCGAGGACCGGGATGCGGGCGGCTTCTTCTTCACCAGCCACGACCACGAGGCGCTCATCACCCGCCCCAAACCCGGCTACGACAACGCCACCCCGTCCGGCAACGGCGTGGCGGCACTCGCCCTGCAGCGGCTGGGCCATCTGCTCGGCGAAACGCGCTACCTCGATGCCAGCGCACGCTGCCTGCGCCTGTTCCAGGGCCAGCTGACCCAGCAGCCGATCGCCTATCCCACGCTGCTGGCGGTGCTCGACGAGACGCTGGCGCCGCCGCGGCTGATCCTGCTGCGCGGTCCGGCGGTGGCGCTGCGCGAGTGGGGGGCGGCGCTGAACCCGACGCTCGGCGCGCGCGACATCTTGCTGGTGTTGCCCAACGGACTGAGCCTGCCGGCCGCGCTGGCAAAACCGGAATCGGACCAGCCGGCTGCCTGGATCTGCAGCGGCACCGCGTGCCGCCCGCCCGTTACCGAACTGGCCGCCGTGCTGGAGTAAGCGGCCGTAACATTTGCTATTTGGAACCCGCGGCGGCACCTGCTATCTGAAAAGCAGTCTGTTTCGGCAGCATGCTGGCGCTGATGGTGTTCAGCCTGTCGATGGTGTCGCTGCCGATGATGCTGCACCGCAAGGTCAATTTCGTCGCCGCGCTGGTCACCCGTTTCATGGCGACGCGGTTCAATTGGTGATGCTGTGTGGGGCGTGCTGAGCGTCGCCCTGGTCGCGGTGGGGGTGGCGACCGATTTCATTGCCATGGCGGCGATCTTCCCCTGGCTGGGGCACGCCAGCCGGCATGCCTGTCGCGGACTGGTCGAGCGCGAATAGGTTCAAAACAACAAAGTGTCAGGGAGATTGGTAGCAAAAACCCAAGTACTTGATATTGCGCGCGGGGCGTTTCCCCTTAATATTGCAGGCATGCTGAAGTGCCTTGTTCAACCCGACCCTTCCACGGAGAATTTTTGATGACGAAACTGATGATGATTGCAGCGAGTGCTGCGTTGCTGCTGATGTCCGGCGCGGCTTCCGCCAACCAGGCGCTGGCCCAGAAGAACGCGTGCATGTCCTGTCACGGCATCGACAAGAAAATCGTTGGTCCGGCCTTCAAGGAAGTGGCCAAGAAGTATGCCGGCGACGAGTCTGCGCATGCCCGCCTGGTTGCCAAGGTGAAAACCGGCGGCAAGGGCGTGTGGGGTCCCATTCCCATGCCGCCGAGCCCGCAGGTCAAGCCGGAAGATGCCAGCAAGATCATCGACTGGGTGCTGAGCCTGAAGTGATCTGAATCTGAAGCCACATGACAAAGGCCGACGTTTGCGTCGGCCTTTGTCATGGTGCGGGCATGTTTTTGCCGCAAGTTTGTTATTGTTGCGGGCAATAACAATTGCAGGGGGCGCAGGTGGCACTTCATCCTTATTTCTTTATCGCAGCCGTCGGGCTGTTTCCGCAGATTGCACAGGCCGCCGAACCCGGCAGGATCGACGCCTTCTTCGGCACCCTCAACGCGTATCTCGCCAGCGTCATCTTCTATGACGTCTTTCCCGGCGAGCCGGTGATGCCCTTCATCGTTGCCTGGCTCATCGTCGGCGCGGTCTATCTCACTTTCCGCTTCAGCTTCGTCAACCTGCGCATGATGGGCCACGCCTTTGCGGTGCTGCGCGGCAAATACCGCACCGCCGACGACAAGGGCGAAGTCAGCTCGTTCCAGGCGCTCACCACGGCGCTGTCGGCCACGGTGGGGCTGGGCAACATCGCCGGGGTGGCGATCGCGATCTCCATCGGCGGGCCGGGCGCGACATTCTGGATGATCGTCGCGGGCTTTCTCGGCATGACCACCAAGTTCACCGAAGCCACGCTGGCGCAGCGCTACCGCGAAGTCCGTCCGGACGGCCGCATCATGGGCGGGCCGATGGAATACCTGTCCAAGGGCTTCGCCGAATTCAAGCTGCCGCGCACCGGCAAGGCGTTGGCCGGGATGTTTGCGATCTTTACCGTGCTGGGCTCGTTCGGCGCGGGCAGCGCGTTCCAGGTCAGCCAGTCGCTCGGCGCGGTGCAGGAAGTGCTGCCTTTCTTCCGTGAGGTGCCGATCGCCTATGGCGTCATCATGGGGCTGGCGGTAGGCTTGGTCATCATTGGCGGCCTGCGCCGCATCGCGCGCACCGCCGAGGCGGTGGTACCGACCATGATCCTGGTATATCTGGCGGCCTGCCTGTGGATCATCCTCGGCAATGTCGATCAGGTGCCGCGGGCGCTGGCCCAGATCGTCACCGAAGCCTTCGCGCCGATCGCGGTGGTGGGCGGCATGGTGGGGGCGCTGGTGCAAGGCTTCAAGCGCGCGGCATTTTCCAGCGAGGCCGGGCTGGGATCGGCAGCCATCGTGCACTCCACTGCCTCGGTCAAATATCCGATCCGCCAGGGCATGGTCGCGCTCTACGAACCCTTCATCGACACCATCGTCATCTGCACCATGACCGCGCTGGTCATCGTCATCACCGGCGTCTACAACGATCCGGCCACCCTGGCAATCCGCGAAGCCAGCAAGGGCGCGGCGCTGACCTCGGTGGCATTTGCCACCGTATCCGACTGGTTCCCGATCATCCTCACCGTGTCGGTGGTGCTGTTCGCCTACAGCACCATGATCTCGTGGTCCTACTACGGCGAACGCTGCTGGACCTACCTGTTCGGCGAGCGCACCTCGATGGTCTACCGCGTGCTGTTCCTGCTTTTCATCATCGTCGCCTCGGTGGCGAGCGCGGCCAACATGCTCGACTTCACCGACCTGCTGGTGCTGGCGATGGCCTTCCCCAACCTGATCGGGCTCTATCTCTTGAGCGGCAAGGTGCGCAACATGCTGACGGACTATCAGGGCAAGCTGAAGAGCGGTGAGCTCGATCGCGAAAAGCAGCCGGGCTGAGCGTGCTGGAGGCCCGCCCCGGGCCGATTGCGAACGGCTGCGCGGTGCGGGCGATCGCCGCTGTGGCGATTACCTGGTGTGGTTCGAGTTGAAGCGGTACAACTGGCGTTCGGTCAGCACCGCGTCGAGCGGCATGTCCCAGGGCTCGTGCGGCAGCGCGTCCACCCGCTGGCATTCGTAGGCAATCCCAATCAGGCGCGGCTTGCGCCACAGGCGCCGGTGCCGCATGAAGGCCAGCGTCGCGTCGTAAAAGCCGCCGCCCATTCCCAGCCGATTGCCCTCGAGATCGAACCCCAGCAGCGGCATCAGCAGTAGGTCCAGCTGGCGTGCGCGCAGGGGTTTTGCATCGATGGGTTCGGGGATGCCAAAGCGGTTGGGCTTCATCCGCGTGTTGCGGCCCATCTTCCCGAAGCGCATCACCCGCCCGCGGCGCGGAAGTATCGGCAGATAGCACTCGCGCTGCATGCGGAGCGCTTGATTGATCAGGGGGTGGGCATCGAATTCGCCGCCTTGCGGCAGATAAAAGCCGATGCGCTGCGATCGCAGCAGCAGCCCGTGGCGCAGCGCCAGCCGCAGGGCGGCGCGCGCAGTCGTGCGGCGCTCGGTCGGCGTGTACGCATTGCGCGCCGCCTTGAGCTGACGTCTGAGGGTGTATTTGTCCATCAAAAGAGGGGTTCCCCGCCTGTGCCGTGCTGGCCGCAGACTCTTGAACCTGGGTTCAAGACGGCCGCGCTCAAAGACGCTTTGGGCACATGAAACGTGTCACGCGCACACCCGCATCGGAATAGATCGCAGCCTTGCACGTATGCATTGGTTCAGAGAAATTGCAGCCAGCCTCGAACACCGCAGGGAACACTTTCAGTTTAGAAGAGTTTGTCCTGATCTTCCAGTACTGTATCGAGCAGGGCATTGCAGTGCGTCAATCGGGCACGTGTTTCCTCGGTCCGGCTACCGCCATCCTGGGTCAGCAATTCGTGCGCCAGGTTGAGCCCCGCCATGATGGCGATGCGCTCGGCGCCGATCACCTTGCTGCTTTCGCGGATCGTGCGCATTTTTTCGTCGAGATAGCCGGCCGCGGCAACCAGCGCCGATTCTTCCTCGCGCGAACATGCCACTTTATAGGGGCGGCCCAGGATATGGATTTCGATGGAACGCGGGCCGGTCATCAGATGTCCTCCTCCGGCAGGGTGTCGAGCAGCGTTTGCAGCCGTGCTTTAGCCGCATTCAGCCGGGTCGTCAGCTGCTTGTTGTCCTGCTGCGTGGCCAGCAACTGCTGGCGCAGGGCGATATTGTCCTGTCGCAGCGCGTGGCATAGTTCGGCCACCTGACGGATTTTGGTTTCGAGCGTATCGAGTTCGGCTTGCATGGCGGGACTATAGGGGGCGATGCGCGGGCGGTCAATCGCCTCCATCGTGCGCAGCGGGTGACGTGTTGCTGGCTTGCAACCCCCGGCCTGTCCTGGCGATATAATGCCTGGCTTCAGGTGCCGACGCGGCTTTCCGCCGCCGAGGATAAACGGGAAACAGGTGCATGGCTGCAAGCCGTCATGCCTGTGCTGCCCCCGCAACGGTAAGCGCTAAACGGTCCATCACACCGCCACTGGGTTCGCCCGGGAAGGCGATGCACTTAGAAGCGCGAGCCCGGATACCGGCCTGAGCCCCGCATGGCGACAGTCATGCGGCGGATCGTGCAACGCGCCTGCGGGGAACCGGGCGCCCAAACCGGACTACATCATGCGTCAAACCACTCTCGCGCTCGCCCTGGGCGCAGCTTTCATTTCGCCCGCCCATGCGGAAATTTTGCCGGAGTTCGTCGGCGAAACCATCGTCGTGACGCCAACGCGGGTGCCGCTGGCCGACGTGGACGCCCCCTTTGCCTCTGAAGTACACACCCGCAGCATGATTGCCGGGTCGGGCGCGGCGTCACTGTATGACTATCTTGCGCAACATACGTCCGTACAAGTTCTGTCGAGCTACGGCAACAGGTTCACCCCGCGCATCGATATGCGTGGCTACGGCATTGGCGATGGCTTCCAGAACATCGTCGTTTCACTGGATGGTCGCCGACTCAATAATATCGACGGGGTGCCGCAACTCATCGGTGCGATCCCGCTGGCCGATATCGATCGCATCGAAATTACCAAGGGCAGCGGCTCGGTGCTGTTCGGTGATGGCGCAACTGCCGGGACGATCCAGATTATTACGCGCGATCACGACGGCGTATCAGGCCAAGTCTCGGCGGGCAATCATGGTGCGCGCAACGCCCGTTTGGCCGCCGGGTTGAAACGGGACGCCTTCAGCCTGTCCGCCAGTACGGATTACGGTCGCTTCGGGGGCACCAGCGACCCTGATATCAATGATGATCGCGACACCTCGCTCAACCGCAGTTCCCAGGGGAGGCTGGAGGTGCGTCCGTTGGAGGGGCTGACGCTGAGTCTGGACGGCAGCCGCAGCCGCATCGACACGCGCTACGTTGGCTACCTTACGCTCGCCGAATTCAATGCCGACCCCGCCCAGAACGGCGGCAACGCCTACACGCACCAGCGGTTCGAGACGGATGTCTGGGGTGCGGGTATCGGCTATGCGGTCAGCCCGCAGTGGAAGCTTACGGCGCGGTATCACAGTGAGGACAAGCTTTCGGATTACATCAGTTACGCGTTCAAGGCGAACTACGACAGCCGTAGCGGAGACCTGGCGCTGGAATACCGAGGCGAAGCCTTAAGCCTGACTGCGGGCATGCAGGCTTTCGATGGTGTGCGGATCGGCAGCTTCGATCGCACCCGCAAGGATAATCGCGGGGCGTATGTGCAAACCCAGTACCGGCTCGGCGCGACGCTGCTGTCGGCTGGCGCACGTGCAGAAAAAGTCAGTTACAACTATGCGCCCACCGCTGGAACCTCGATCAATAGCGACGACACGCTCTACGCATGGGATGTCGGCACCAACCATAGCGTGAGCCGTGAGCTATCGCTGTTCGCCAACTACAACCAGGCTTTCCAGGCGCCGGATATCGACCGCTTCTTCGACTTCGGTGGAAGCTTCAATGCCTTCATCAGCCCGGCAAAGAGCCGCACGCTCACTGCGGGTCTGAGTCATGTCACACCGGCCAACCGGCTGAAGCTGGCGGTCTACCGCGCCGATCTGAAAAATGAGATTTATTATTTTCAGACGGGTCCGTTTGGTGTGAACACCAACCTCGACAAAACCCACAAGTACGGGCTTGAACTTCAGGACACCTGGCGGATTGCGTCGAGGCTTTCAGCCTCGGTCAACTACGCGTACGCGCGCGCCCTGATCGACCGCGAGGACAGCGGCGGCGCGTTTGATGGCAAAGAATTGCCCGGCGTGCCTCGCCATGGCGTCAACTTCGGGTTGGGCTGGCGCATCGCGCCAACGTCGACCCTGAATCTGACACACGTTTGGCGTGCCAGCACGTGGGCGGCGGAGGATTTCGACAACAATAATCTGCAAAAACAGCAGGCATACCAGTCAACCGGCCTCGCTTACCAGTATCGCCACAAGAATTTGGCGTGGTTTGCCGCGGTGGATAATGTGTTCGAGCAATCCAATGGCATCTGGCTGCGCGACGACGTGATTTATCCGGTGGATTTCACCCGCAACTGGCGTTTGGGCATGAAGGTGGATTATTAAAATGGATTTTCTCGCGACGCCATAGCGAGAGGTGGAGGGACGTACATGATCGATCCGGAACATAAGGGCAGCCAGACTGATGTAAAAAATGCCCGCCATGCCGCCCGCATGGCCCGCAAGAAGGCACTGATCGACGCCGCCATCGCCGCCGCCAGCGACGAACGCGGGCTGCTTCTCGTCATCACCGGCAACGGCAAAGGCAAGAGCACCTCGGCCTTCGGCACCATGGCGCGTGCGCTTGGCCATGGCATGAAGGTCGGCGTAGTGCAGTTCATCAAGAGCCGCACCGACACCGGCGAGGAGGCCTTCCTCGGCCGCCAGCCCGGCGTCGAATGGCACGTCACCGGCGACGGCTTCACCTGGGACACGCAGAACCGCGAGCAGGACATCGCCACCGCCGAGCGCGGCTGGGCGATTGCAGCGCGCATGCTGGCCGACCCGGCGTATCAGCTGGTGGTGCTGGACGAGCTGACCTATCTCTTGAGCTACGGCTACCTCGACGCCGACACGGTGCTCGACGCGCTGGCGCAGCGGCCGCCGATGCAGCACGTGATCGTCACCGGGCGCGCCGCATCCGACGCGCTGATCGAGCTGGCCGACACGGTGTCGGTCATCGCCGACGAGAAACATGCCTATCGTGCCGGGGTCAAGGCGCAGCCTGGAATCGACCTTTAGTCCGCGTCTCCAGTCAGACACGAAGACGCGCCTCGCCTGCCCCGGCATAATGGCCGGGTGAATTCCGCACCCTATGTTGGGCGCTTTGCGCCGTCCCCCACCGGCCCCCTGCACGCGGGTTCGCTCGTCGCCGCCGTGGCGGGCTGGCTCGACGCGCGGGCGGCAGGCGGGCGCTGGCTGCTGCGCATGGAGGATCTCGATTTCCCCCGCTGCGAACCCGGGGCGGCAGACACCATCCTGCGCCAGCTGGACGCCTATGGCCTCGTCTGGGATGGCGACGTGCTGGTGCAGTCGCATCGCGACGATGCCTACGCTGCCGCCCTCGCCGCGCTGCAAAAACGCGGCGCGGTCTATCCCTGCGCCTGCACCCGCAGCCAGCTCGCCGCCGCGCCGCGCAACCACGAGGGCGAGATCATTTACCCCGGCACCTGCCGTAGCGGCCTGGCGGCCGGCGCCATTGCCCGGGCATGGCGGGTGCGGGTGCCGGATGTGAACACCCGCTTCGTCGACCGCATCCAGGGCGAGCTGCAGCAGAACCTGGCCCATGAGGTCGGCGACTTCATTGTCAAGCGCGCCGACGGCCTGTTCGCCTACCAGCTGGCGGTCGTGGTCGACGACGCGTTCCAGGGCGTCACCCACATCGTGCGCGGCGCCGACCTGCTGTGGAACACCCCCCGCCAGATGTATCTGCAAACCTTGTTGGGCCTGCCGGCGCCGGGCTATGCCCATGTCCCGCTCATCACCAATGCCGCCGGGCAAAAGCTATCCAAGCAGACCCGCGCGCCCGCCCTGCCGGAAACGGGCCGCGGCATCGTGATGGCGCATGCGCTTGCCGTCCTCGGTCATGCCCCGCCCGTCGAATTGTCGGGTGCCGAACCGGCCGAACAGCTGGCCTGGGCTGTCGTCCACTGGAAAATCGGAAATGTGCCGACCCGGCCAGCGGTTGCCAAGCCGGCCCAAGCGCCCGACAATTTGACTGACCCCTGACCCCTGACCCCTGACCCCTGACCCCTGCCATGGCCCAACTCCCCTCTGCTGTCGACCAAGTCCTGCGCGTCCATGCGTCCTTCATCCACACGGTCGTCAACGCGCTACGTGACCGCAGCCAGCTGCCCGACCTGATGAAGCAGCTCGACGCCGCCGAGCAGGCCGGCTGGGCGCGACTGGCCGGCGCGCTGCGTCACGTTATCAACGGCCGCCGCGACCCCTCGATCAAGCTCGGGCTGGACGAGGAAGACAGCATCCTGCTCGACGCCATCCTGCGCGGCCTCGACAACCCCGCCACCCTGCCGCCGCTCGACGCACAGCCCGACGGCAGCTCCGCCGCCCCCGGCCTGGCCGCACTGATCGATGCCTCGGCACGCGGCGACGCGCAGGCGATGTTGGTACTCGCCAACATGGCCGAGCAGATGATGAAGGCGGGCGGCGACATGGCGCTGCTGGGCGGGCGCATGCGCCGGCTGGTCAACGGCGAGCGCGACACCGACCAGCTGGTCGCCGGAATGGGACCGCTGGGTCGCGAGCTGCTGGTCAGCCTGCTCGACGAGCTGGCCAAGCTGCGGCCGCAGTAGTCTCGCCAGACAGGTCTCGCCGCGCTGTGGGCGTACGCTGCTTTGACACGGGGCGCCGCAATCAGCTAAAATGCCCGACTTTTCGGCGACAGGCTGTCCCGGGAAAATCGTTGTACGCGGTGATGTAGCTCAGTCGGTTAGAGCATCGGATTCATAATCCGGGGGTCGGTGGTTCAAGTCCACTCATCACCACCACATTCCATTTCGCTGCCGCTTGCTTCAAACGCAGCGGCGAAATTCCCGCCCCCAGTCTATTTACTGTCCCGGCGTTCCCATGAAAAAAATCTACATCAAAACCTTCGGCTGCCAGATGAACGAGTACGACTCGGACAAGATGGCCGATGTGCTCGGTGCGTCGGACGGCCTGGTCAAGACCGACACCCCGGAAGACGCTGACGTCATCCTGTTCAATACCTGTTCGGTGCGCGAGAAGGCGCAGGAAAAGGTGTTCCACGACCTCGGCCGGGTGCGTCACCTGAAGCAGGCCAATCCCAATCTCATCATCGGCGTCGGCGGCTGCGTCGCATCGCAGGAAGGCGCCGCCATCGTGTCGCGCGCGCCCTTCGTCGACGTGGTATTCGGTCCGCAGACCCTGCATCGCCTGCCCGAACTGATCGCCAGAAAACGCGAGACCGGGCGCGCGCAGGTCGACATCAGCTTCCCTGAAATCGAGAAATTCGACCACCTGCCGCCGGCGCGGGTCGAGGGTGCGTCGGCTTTCGTCTCGATCATGGAGGGCTGCTCCAAGTACTGCACTTTCTGCGTCGTGCCCTACACGCGCGGCGAGGAAGTCTCGCGTCCGTTCGACGATGTCATCGCCGAAGTGGCCGACCTCGCCGCACGCGGGGTGAAGGAAGTCACCCTGTTGGGGCAGAACGTCAATGCCTGGCGGGGTGCGCTGGACGAAGGCGGCACCGCCGATTTCGCCTATCTGCTGGAAATGGTGCACGAGCTGCCCGGCATCGAGCGCATCCGCTACACCACCAGCCATCCGCGCGAAATGACGCAACGGCTGTTCGAGGCCTACGGTCGCCTGCCCAAGCTGGTGTCGCATCTGCATCTGCCGGTGCAGTCCGGTTCCGACCGCATCCTCGCGGCGATGAAGCGCGGCCACACCGTGCTCGAATTCAAATCGATCGTCCGAAAATTAAGGGAGCAGCGTCCCGACCTGTGCCTGTCGTCGGACTTCATCATCGGCTTTCCCGGCGAGACCGAGGCCGATTTCGAGGCGACGATGGCGCTCATCGAGGAGCTCGATTTCGACGCGAGCTTCTCCTTCATCTACAGCAAGCGTCCCGGCACGCCGGCGGCGGACTACCCGGACGACGTGCCGGCCGAGCTGAAATCCCAGCGCCTGATGAAACTGCAGGCGCGGATCGAGGCGCAGGCGCAGAAGGTGAACCAGGCCATGGTCGGCACCGTGCAGCGCGTGCTGGTCGAAGGCCATGCCAAGAAGAATGCGGCAGAACTCGCCGGCCGCACCGACAACAACCGCATCGTCAACTTCGCCGGCCAGCCGCGCCTGATCGGCCAGTTCGTCGAGGTCACCGTCACCCAGGCCCTGCCGCACAGTCTGCGCGGCGAGGTGGCCATCACCGAAAGCGAAAGCGCTTGAAAACCGACATCGTTGAACTGCGGCTGGCGCCGGAAGACAACCGGCGACTGGCCAACCTGTGCGGGCCGATGGACGAGAATCTGCGCCAGATCGAGGCGGCATTCGACGTCACCATCGGCCGCCGCGGCGCGAGTTTCCGCTTCAGCGGCGACGCCGCGCAGGCCGAAAAGGGGGCGCAGGCGATCGAGCATTTCTACAACCGTGCGCACGATGAACTCTCCCTCGACGACATCCAGCTCGGCCTGGTCGAACTCACCCGCGGCCGCACCGACGAGGAAGGCCCCGCCCTGCGCACCCGCCGCGCCGACCTGCGCGCGCGCACCCCGCGCCAGGGCGATTACATCGAGCAGATCCGCAGCCACGACATCACCTTCGGCGTCGGTCCGGCCGGCACCGGCAAGACCTATCTGGCCGTTGCCTGCGCGGTCGACGCGCTGGAGCGCGAGCAGGTCAAGCGCATCGTGCTGACCCGGCCGGCGGTGGAAGCCGGCGAGCGCCTGGGGTTTCTGCCGGGCGACCTGACGCAAAAGGTCGATCCCTACCTGCGTCCGCTGTACGACGCGCTGTACGACCTGATGGGCTTCGACAAGGTCACAAGGCTGATCGAGCGCCATGCCATCGAGGTGGCGCCGCTCGCCTTCATGCGCGGCCGCACGCTCAACCACGCCTTCATCATCCTCGACGAGGCGCAGAACACCACGGCCGAGCAGATGCAGATGTTCCTCACCCGCATCGGCTTCGGCGCGCGCGCGGTGGTCACTGGCGACCCGACGCAGATCGACCTGCCCAAGCACATCAAGTCCGGCCTGCTGGATGCGACCGAGGTGCTGGGCGACGTGCGCGGCATCGCCTTCACCCATTTCCTGTCGGAAGACGTGGTGCGCCATCCGCTGGTCGGCCGCATCGTCGACGCCTATGCCGCGCGCCGCGCGGAAACGGATGCGCGTGGCAAGGCCTGACTTCAGCCTGTCCGTGCAGTTTGCGAGCGAGGCGGATACGCTGCCGAGCCGCGCCCAAATCCGCCGCTGGGTCGCCGCCGCGCTGGAACAGCCCGCCGAGATCACCGTGCGCATCGTCGACGCCGAGGAGGCGCAGGCGCTCAACCAGGACTACCGCGACAAGACTTACGTGCCCAACGTGCTGACCTTCGAATACGGCGAAATCGGTCACGATGAATCAGGGCGCGGCGTGCTCGGCGGCGACGTGGTGATCTGCGCGCCGGTGGTCGAGCGCGAGGCACGCGAGCAGAACAAACAGTCGAAACATCACTACGCGCACCTGACCATCCACGGCGTGCTGCACCTGCAGGGCTACGATCATATCGATCCGGCCGAGGCCGACATCATGGAATCGCGCGAAATCGCTATACTGAAGCAGTTTCATCTCCCCAATCCCTATCTTTCCTGACCATAGCCCCCCATGGAGTCCGACAGTAGTAGTCCCAAACCGAGCTTGCTCGAGCGCATCTCCCACTGGCTGATGCGCGAACCCGAAGACCGTGAACAGCTGATCGAATTGCTGCACGGCGCCTACGAAAACAGTTTGATGGATGCCGATGCCCTGGCGATGATCGAGGGCGTGCTGCAGGTGTCCGAAATGCGCGTCGGCGAGATCATGATCCCGCGCGCGCAGATGGACGTCATCGACA
>JAGXGM010000076.1 GCA_024636675.1 Hydrogenophilales bacterium
AGCCGGAGATGCACATGCGCCAGCCGCGGCACTTGTCCTGGTCGACCAGCACGATGCCGTCCTCCTCGCGCTTGTAGATCGAGCCCGACGGGCAGGAGGCGACGCAGGTCGGGTTGAGGCAGTGCTCGCACAGCCTGGGCAGGTACATCAGGAAGGTGTTCTCGAAAGTCGAGTGCATTTCCTTCTGTACGTTGTCGAAGTTCTTGTCGCGGCTGCGCGAGGCGAACTCGCCGCCGAGGTCGTCTTCCCAGTTGGGGCCCCAGTTGATCTTCTCCATCTTCTCGCCGGTGATGGCGGAGACCGGGCGCGCGGTGGGCGGCGTCTCGGACAGCGGCGCCTTCTGCAGGTGCTGGTAATCGTAGGTGAAGGGCTCGTAGTAGTCGTCGATTTCCGGCAGGTTGGGATTGCCGAAAATGTTGGCGAGGATTTTCAGGCGGCTGCCCTGGCGTGGTTCGAGCTTGCCGTTGCCTTTCAGCTTCCAGCCGCCGTTCCACACGTCCTGGTTCTCCCATTGCTTGGGATAGCCGATGCCGGGCTTCGATTCGACGTTGTTGAACCAGACGTATTCCATGCCTTCGCGCGAGGTCCACACGTTCTTGCAGGTGATCGAGCAGGTATGGCAGCCGATGCACTTGTCGAGGTTCAGCACCATGGCAATTTGCGCACGCACTTTCATGTTGTAACTCCTTGCCTGACAGGGGCGTCATGCCCCTGTGCGTTGTAAAAACCCCGCACCGGAGAGAGGTGGCGCGGGCATGAAGGGCGGGAGACGCCCTTCTTGAAACCATTCATTTCAGCGCTCGACCAGCGGACCTTCCATCCAGTCCACCTTCTTCATCTTGCGCACGATCACGTATTCATCGCGGTTGGAGCCGACCGTGCCGTAGTAGTTGAAGCCGTAGGCCAGCTGCGCGTAGCCGCCGATCATGTGCGTGGGTTTGGTGATGGTGCGCGTCACCGAGTTGTGGATACCGCCGCGGAATCCGCTCACTTCCGCGCCCGGCACGTTGATGATCTTTTCCTGGGCGTGGTACATCAGGCACATGCCGCGCGGCACCCGCTGGCTGACCACCACCCGGGCCGTCAGCGTGCCGTTGACGTTGAACACCTCGACCCAGTCGTTGTCGACCAGCCCCGCTTCCTTCGCTTCCGGCTCCGACACCCAGACGTGGGGGCCGCCGCGTGACAGCGTCAACATATGCAGGTTGTCGGTGTAGGTGCTGTGGATGCCCCACTTCTGGTGCGGGGTGATCCAGTTCAGCACCAGCTCATGGTTGCCGTTCGACGTTTTTCCGAGCATCGGCTCAATCGTCTTGGTGTCGACCGGCGGCTTGTACACGCACAGGCCCTCGCCGAAATCCAGCATCCATTGATGATCCTGGTAGAACTGCTGGCGGCCGGTGAGGGTGCGCCACGGGATCAGCTCGTGCACGTTGGTGTAGCCGGCGTTGTACGAGACATGCTCGGATTCAAGGCCCGACCAGGTGGGCGAGGAGATGATCTTCCGCGGCTGCGCGACGACGTCGCGGAAGCGGATCTTGTCGTCCTCGCGCGGCAGCGCCAGATGGGTATGGTCGCGTCCGGTGATCTTGGAGAGCGCTTCCCAGGCCTTCACCGCCACCTGGCCGTTGGTTTCCGGCGCCAGCATGAGGATGACCTCGCAGGCGTCGATGGCCGACTCGATCTTCGGCAGGCCCTTGGCGACGCCCTCTTCGGTGACGGTGTAATTCAGCTCGGCCAGCTGCCTCACCTCGTCCTCGGTGTTCCAGGCAATCCCCTTGCCGCCGTTGCCGATCTTGGTCATCAAGGGGCCGAGCGCGGTGAACTTGCGGTAGGTGTCGCCGTAGTCGCGCGTCACCACCGTCATCGCCGGCATGGTTTTGCCGGGGATGGCGTCAACTTCGCCCTTCTTCCAGTCGCGCACGGCCATGCTCTGGCCCAGCTCGGATGGGGTGTCGTGCATCAGCGGCGTCAGCACCAGGTCCTTCTGCGTGCCCAGGTGGACGGCCGCGATTTCGGAGAACTTCTTCGCGATGGTCTTGTAGATGTCCCAGTCGGACTTCGATTCCCACAGCGGCTGCACCGCCTCGGACAGGGGATGGATGAAGGGGTGCATGTCCGAGGTGTTGAGGTCGTCCTTCTCGTACCAGGTGGACGAGGGCAGCACGATGTCGGAATACAGGCAGGTGGTCGACATGCGGAAGTCGAGCGTGACCAGCAGGTCGAGCTTGCCTTCGGCGCCCTTGTCGTGCCACACCACTTCCTTCGGCTTGGCCTCGCCCAGTTCGCCGAGGTCCGGCCCGAGCACCGCGTTCTGGGTGCCGAGCAGGTACTTGAGGAAGTACTCGTGTCCCTTGCCGGAGGAGCCCAAAAGATTCGAGCGCCAGACGAACATGTTGCGCGGGAAGTTCTTCGGGTTGTCCGGATCCTCGCAGGCAAACTTGAGCGCGCCGCTCTTGATCTGCTCGACCGCGTACTTGACCGGATCGATGCCGGCAGCGTCGGCGGCCTGGGTGATCTCCAGCGGATTGGTGTCCAGCTGCGGGGCGGACGGCAGCCAGCCCATGCGCTCGGCGCGCACGTTGAAGTCGATCAGACGGTAGTCGCCCAGATCCTTGTTCGCGGTGGGCGAGAGGATCTCGGACGCCGCCAGCTTCTCGTGCCGCCACTGGCTGGTGTGGGCATAGAAGTAGGAAGTGGAGTTCATCTGGCGCGGCGGACGGTGCCAGTCGAGGCCGAACGCCAGCGGTGCCCAGCCGGTCTGCGGCCGCAGCTTTTCCTGGCCGACGTAGTGCGCCCAGCCACCGCCCGACTGGCCGATGCAGCCGCACATCGTCAACAGGTTGATGATGCCGCGGTAGATCATGTCGTTGTGGTACCAGTGGTTCAGCGCCGCGCCGAGGATGACCATGGATTTGCCGTGGGTCTTGTCGGCGTTGTCGGCGAATTCGCGCGCCACCGTGATGATGTCGGCGTGCGGCACCCCGCAATGCTTCTCGGCCCAGGCCGGGGTGTAGGGCACGTCGTCGTCGTAGCTGGTGGGGATGTTCGGCCCGCCGAGGCCGCGGTCGACGCCGTAGTTGGCCAGCGTGAGGTCGTAGACGGTGGCGACGCGCACGTCCTGGCCGCCGACGCTGATCACTTTGACCGGCAGGTTGCGGGAAAGCAGTTCGTCATGGTCGCCGCCGAAGTAGGGCAGCGCCACCTCGACCACTTCGTCGTGATTGCCCAGCAAGGTCAGCTGCGGCTTCACGTCCTTGCCGGAATAGCCGTCGCGCATTTCCAGGTTCCACGCGCCGGACTGGCCCCAGCGGAATCCGATCGAACCGTTGGGGGCGACCAGGTAGCCGGTGTTTTCGTCGTACACCACCGTCTTCCACTCGGGGTTGTTGTCCTGGCCCATGTTGCCGGTGAGGTCGGAGGCGCGCAGATAGCGGTCAGCGATCAGCGTGCCTTCGTGCGCCTTCAGCATCACCAGCATCGGCATGTCGTTGTACTGGCGGCAGTAGGAATCGAAGTACTCGCTGCGATTCTTGACGTGAAATTCGGACAGGATGACGTGGCCCATCGCCAGCGCCAGCGCGGCGTCGGTGCCTTGCTTGGGGGCGAGCCAGATGTCGCCGAATTTCACCATCTCGCCGTAATCGCTCGATACCGCCACGGTCTTGGTGCCCTTGTAGCGCACCTCGGTGTAGAAGTGGGCGTCCGGGGTGCGGGTCTGCGGCACGTTGGACCCCCACACCATCAGGTAGGTGGAGTTGTACCAGTCGGCCGATTCCGGCACGTCGGTCTGTTCGCCCCATACCTGCGGGCTGGCCGGGGGCAGGTCGCAGTACCAGTCGTAGAAGGAGCCGCAGACGCCGCCGATCAGCGACATGTAGCGGCTGCCTGCCGCGTAGCTCACCATCGACATCGCGGGGATCGGCGAGAAGCCGTAGATGCGGTCGGGACCGAAGTCCTTGATGGTGGTGACGTTGGCGGCGGCGATCATTTCCGTCACTTCGTCCCACTTGGCGCGCACGAAGCCGCCCAGGCCGCGCACCGACTTGTAGCGCTTGGCCTTGGCCGGATCCTGGGTGATCGAGCGCCAGGCTTCGACCGGGTCCATCGTCTTGCGTGCTTCGCGCCACATTTCCATCAGGCGGCCGCGGATCAGCGGGTATTTCACCCGTTGCGCCGAATACACGTACCAGGAATAGCTGGCGCCGCGCGGACAGCCGCGGGGTTCATGGTTGGGCAGGTCGGCGCGGGTGCGGGGGTAGTCGGTCTGCTGGATCTCCCAGGTGATCAGGCCGTTCTTGACGAAAATTTTCCAGCTGCACGACCCGGTGCAGTTCACCCCATGGGTGGAACGCACGATCTTGTCGGTCTGCCAGCGGCTGCGGTAGGCGTTTTCCCAGCTGCGGTCTTCGTTGCTGACGACACCGTGGCCGTCGGAAAACTCGGAGACGGTTTTCTTGAAGAAGGTCAGGCGGTCGAGGAAGTGACTCATTTTTTGCTCCTTACAGTTGCTGGGGATCAGGATTCAGGGTTCAGGATTCAGGGGTCGAGCGGCGGTGCCGCGCTTTTTCTCTCACCCCGGCCCCTGGTCCTGGCCCTTTGCTTACGGATTCTTGAACTCGGCCTTGGGGCTCAGGTAGTACCACCAGTTCAGCACCAGACACACGGCATAGAAGATGGCGAAGCCATACAGGGCATTTTCAGGAGTGGAGGCCTTGATCTGTTCGCCAAACACCTGCGGGATGACGAATGCACCGTAGGCCGCCACTGCGGAGGTCCAGCCCAGCGCCGGGCCGGCCTGTTCCTTGGGGAACACCATGGCGATGGTGCGGAAGGTGGAACCGTTGGCAATGCCGGTCATTGCAAACATCACTAGGAACAGAATGAAGAACGGTATGAAGAATTCTTCCGGGGTGGCGGACTGGTAGGCCGCCTTCATGTAGTAGGCAATGCCCATCGCCGTGGCGATCATCACGATCGTGGTGAACTGGGTCACCTTGGCACCGCCCACCTTGTCGGCAACCCAGCCGCCGACTGGCCGGATCAGGGCGCCGATGAACGGCCCCATCCAGGCGTACATCAGGGCACTGGGCGCATTGGCGTTGACCGTGGTGTGAATCATCTCGCCTTCCGGGCCCATCACATGGCTGAAGCCGAAGATCACCTTGATGGCCAGTGCAAAGCCCGCGGAATAACCAATGAAACTGCCGAAGGTCATGGTGTAGATGATGCTCATGATCCAGGTGTGCTTGTTGCCGAAGATCTTGAACTGGCGCTGCAGGTTGGGCTTGATGTCGCCGGGGATCATCTTCATCAGCATCACGGTGGCGAAGATGACACCGACCAGCACGAACCACTTGGCCCAGCTGGGGGCACCCAGACCGACAGGGGCGGGCAGGATGATGTACAGGCCGGCGGCGGCGGTGAGAAAGCCGATCAGCAACATGCCGGCAATCTTGGACATGGCGCCGATGGGCGAGCCGGGATTGGGCGTTACCTCCTGGGTGGCGATGTTGTTCATGCCGAACCAGCCGATGACGGCCAGAGGGACCAACAGAAACAGCCAGACAAAACCGCCATTCTGGATATAGGTCAGGGCACCCGCCGGCTCCTTGCCGATCAGGCTGCCCGAGGGCTGCACCAGGGGAACGGGGTCGCCGCCAATGGCACCCAGCATCGCAAAGGTCATCACCAGGGGAATCAGGATCTGCATGGTGGTGACGCCGGCGTTGCCCAGGCCGGCATTCAGCCCCAGGGCCAGGCCCTGCATCCGCTTCGGGAAGAAGAAGCTGATGTTGGACATGGACGAGGCGAAGTTGCCGCCACCGAAGCCGGACAGGAAAGCCAGCATCTGGAACACCCACAGGGGCGTGTTCTGATCCTGCAGGGCGATGCCGGTACCAAGGGCCGGAATCATCAACAGCGCGGTGGTGAAGACGATGGTATTGCGGCCGCCTGCGATCCGGATGAAGAAACTGGAGGGAATGCGCAAGGTCGCGCCGGTCAGTCCGGCAATGGCTGCAAGCGTGAACAGTTGTTCCGGCTTGAAGGGGAAGCCGGCATTGATCATCTGCACGGTGATGATGCTCCACATCAACCACACTGCGAATCCGCACAGCAGGCTGGGAATGGAGATCCACAGATTGCGGTAGGCGACGCTCTTGCCGGTGGCGTCCCAGAATTTCGGGTCCTCGACATTCCATTCCTTGAGGTTCGTAGGCATTTGTCTCTCCTTGCTTGATGGGCGTCGTGGGAATTATTCGAGGGTGTCGGTCGACGCTGTCTTGATCATGGGCACCCTGCGCACTTCGGTCAGGTATATCCAGATCAGCGAGACCGAGGTGACGCCGTACAACAGCATGAACACGCCGCTATTGATGCCGGTGATATCGACGATGGCGCCGAACAGGATGGGCAGAGCGAAGCCGCCGAGGCCGCCGACCAGGCCGACGATGCCGGAGATGACGCCGATGTTGTCGGGGTATTCGTCGGAGATGTATTTGAATACGCTGGCCTTGCCGAAGCCCCAGGAGATTCCCACGACGAACAGCAGGGCGGTGAACATCCAGACGTTGAGTCCGAAGTGCAGCGACATCGGCCCCTTGGTCGTCTGCACCACCATCTCGGTCTGCGGGTACGACAGCAGGAACAGGCAGACCCACGACACCCACATCACCCACCAGGTCAGCTTGTGGGCGCCGAATTTGTCGGACAGCCAGCCGCCCATCGCGCGGATGATGCCGGACGGCAGCACGAAGATGGCGGCCAGCAACGCGGCGGTCTGCATGCCGAAGCCGTATTCGGTAATGTAGTATTTGGTCATCCACAGGCTCAGCGCGACGTAGCCGCCGAACACGATGGAGTAGTACTGGCACAGCTTCCACACGTTGGGATCCTTCAGTGCGGCGAGCTGCTCCTTGATGGTGATCTTGCTCGACACATGGTGCGAAGTGTCGGTATAGGTGAAGACCCAGAACAGGATGGCCATGATCAGCATGGCGACGGCATATACTTTCGGCACCGCCTGCCAGCCGTAGGCCACCACCAGCGCCGGCGCGACGAACTTGGTCACTGCCGCGCCGGCATTGCCGGCACCGAAGATGCCCATGGCAAAGCCCTGGCGGTTCTTGGGAAACCAGCGTGCGACGTAGGAGATGCCGACCGAGAAGGACGCGCCGGCTGCGCCGACAAACAGTCCGAGCACCAGGAAATGCCAGTACGCGGTGGCGAGGCTGATGAGGTAGATCGGTATTACGGTAGACAGCATCAATATGAAGAAAACGATGCGTCCACCGACCTTGTCGGTCAGCATGCCCAGCGGCAGACGGAGGAGCGAGCCGGTGAGGATGGGGGCGGCGGCGAGCAGGCCGAACTGGGTTTCGTTCAGCCCGAGGTTGGTCTTGATCGGGATGCCGATGATCGAGAACATCACCCATACGGCGAAACACACGGTGAATGCCAGCGTGCTCATGCTGAGTACGGAAATCTGTTGCTGGGTCTGCGTGGCCATGTGCTGTCCTTTATCAACAAACCGGACTTGTTTATCCGAAAGTTCTGATCGAAGTGTAAGCCTGTGGACGTAAATGAAACAGGCGCCGAATTCGCGGCATACGGCACGCTCTACCTCCAAATGGGTAGAGGGGGTAGATGATTAACCATTTGTTTTTGCGAAGATTTCTGAAATAGTCCTACGGTCGAACCAACCGGTTCGGCTAGTTGGGGGTAACCCTATATATCCGGGTGGCCTGGAGATGGGTATGAGAACGAAAAGCGGTTTTTTGCAGCATTCGCTGCTGCTCAAGCTGGGCGGCATGCTGGCCTTGATCGCCAGTTTCGCCATCCTCGGCATGGCCAGTTCGGGCATCATCGCCGAGTCGGTGCAGGGCAGCGGCGAGGCGATCAATCTGGCGGGCAGCCTGCGCATGCAGGCCTACAAAATGACCAGCCTTGCGCTGACGGCACGCCAGCCGGAGGCTGCCAACGTGTCCGCGCGGCTGCGCACCGCGATCGACCGCTTCGAGTCCACGCTCACCGATGCGCGCATCACCGACGTCATGACCCGCCAGGCCGGGTCCGCCCTTTCGCGCAGCTATGCAAATGTTGTGATGAGTTGGCACACGCGGGTGAAGCCGCGTGTTCTGGCAGCGGCGGGAAGTGGTTCGGCCACGGCGGCAGGCAGCACGCCGCTGTTCGATGACGTCACCCTGTTCGTCGGCGAGATCAACGATCTGGTCAAGCAGATCGAGCAGGTCACCGAGGCGAAAGTGCGGGTGCTGCGCATGGTGCTGGGCGCTGCCTTGCTGATGACCCTGCTGATCGGCGCGCTGACCCTGGTGCTGGCGCGCAACGATCTGATCCTGCCGCTGCGCAACCTGCTGGCGTTTGCCGCCAATGTCGGACGCGGCAACCTCGCGGTGCGCACGGAGCACACCGGCAGCGACGAGCTGGGACGGCTGGGCCAGGCCTTCAACCACATGGCGGAAGATCTCTCCACGCTGTACCGGAACCTGGAAGCGCGGGTGGAGGAAAAGACCGCCGAACTCACCATCGCCAATCGCTCGCTGGAACTGCTCTATCACTCGATCGCCCGGCTCTACAACGGGCCCGTGGCGCCGGACACCTATGCCATCCTGCTGAAGGACCTGGAAAACGTGCTGGGCGTGGGGCACGGGCGAGCCTGCCTGGTGGAAGCCGGCGATATCCGCGCACGGGTGATCGCCAGCACGCTGCACCTGGATAGCGGCGACCCCGACCTGTGCGGCCTGATGAGTTGCGCCGAGTGTCTGACCCACCCGTCGCTGGCCGTGCATCCGCTGCACGATGGCCGGCGTGTGCTGTCATTGCCGCTGAAGGACACCGAGCACCAGTACGGCGTGCTGCAGCTGGAAATGCCGGCGGGCAAGGAGCTGGCGCCGTGGCAAACCCAGCTGCTGGAAGCGCTGTCGCGCCACATCGGCATTGCCATCGGCACGGCGCGGCGCGGTGAACAAAGCCGCCGGGTGTCGCTGCTGGAAGAACGCGCCGCGCTGGCGCGCGACCTGCACGATTCGCTGGCGCAGTCGCTCGCCTACATGAAAATCCAGGTCAGCCGGATGAAGCCGCTACTGGACAATCCGCAGCGGGGAGATGAAGCCAGAGAGGTTCTGGCCGAGCTGCGCGAGGGCTTGAACAGCGCCTACCGCCAACTGCGTGAACTGCTCACCACCTTCCGTCTGCGCATCGAGGGCGAAGGGCTGGCTGCCGCCCTGCACAGCACGGTGACTGAGTTTTCCGGCCGTGGCGGCATCCCGATCACGCTGGACGTGCATCTGGCCGGCTGCCCGCTCAGTCCCAACGAGGAAATCCATGCCCTGCAGATCATCCGCGAAGCCTTGTCCAACGTGCTCAACCATGCCAGCGCGACCAAGGCCGAGGTCAGCGTGGTATGCAACAGCGACGGCTCGGTGTCGGCCAGCGTCACCGACGACGGCCTCGGCATCCGTCAGGCCGCCGGCGCCCATCACTACGGCATGACCATCATGGACGAGCGGGCAAAAAACCTGGGCGGCCAGCTGACGGTCGAGAACCTGCCCACGTCAGGCACCCGCGTGACCCTGCATTTCGTGCCGGGCGCCGGTCGCGACGTTACCATCCCCATTCATCCCGTTACCTGATTCGATATCCATGAACCTGGAAGAGCCCCAGAGCATCCTCATCGTCGACGACCACCCGCTGTTCCGCAAAGGTGTGATCCAGCTGATCCAGGCCGTCCCCGAATTCCGTTTCGTTGGCGAGGCCGCGAGCGGAAAGGAGGGCATTGCGCTAGCCCGCAGCCTGCAGCCGGACATGATCCTGCTCGACCTGAACATGAAGGACATGAACGGCGTCGAGGTGCTGAAAACGCTGAAAGACGAGGGCCTCGATTCGCGCATCATCATGCTGACCGTGTCGGATCATGCGGAAGACCTGATGGCCGCCCTGCAGGCTGGCGCCGACGGCTACCTGCTGAAGGACATGGAGCCGGAAGACCTGATGCAGCAACTGGGCGAGGCGGCGCGCGGCAAGATCACCATCAGCGAGCGCCTGACGCAATTGCTGATGGCTTCGCTGCGCGAAAAGGATCGTCCCTCCGGTCCCGCCGAGGCCGGGCTGACCGAACAGGAAAGCCGGATTCTGGAACATCTTGTAGAGGGCAAGAGCAACAAGCTGATTGCCCGCGACATGGGAATCGCCGAGGGCACGGTCAAGGTCCACGTCAAGCACCTGCTGAAAAAGCTCAACCTGCGTTCGCGGGTGGAAGCGGCGGTGTGGGCCGACCGCAGCAGGCGCCAGGCCAAGCCCTGATATTCGCGATGGCGTGCCAACCGGGTTTCCCGGCGTCGGCTATCCTGGATAGCAGGTCCGTTCAAACAAGGAGCGCAATCTCCGGGCAGCAGCGTCGTTCCGTTATTGAGCGGGGGCTTCCAGTGCAGCGCTGACGATGGTCTGCGCTTCTTCCTGGATTCGATGCAGGTGGTCTGCGCCGCGGAAGCTCTCCGCATAGATCTTGTAGATGTTTTCGGTGCCGGATGGACGCGCCGCAAACCAGCCGCTTTCCGCCACGACTTTCAAACCGCCGATGGGTGCGCCGTTGCCCGGCGCCTGGGTGAGGATGGTCTGGATTTTTTCGCCGGCCAGTTCGTCAGACTGCACCTGCCGGGGCGACAGTTGTGCCAGTTTTCGTTTCTGTTCCGGGGTCGCCGATGCCTCGATACGATCGTAAGCAGATTCGCCGAACTCGCCCGCAAGCTCACGGTAGCGTTCGCCGGGATCGCGGCCCATGCGCGCGGTGATCTCCGCCGACAGCAATGCCGGGATGATGCCGTCCTTGTCTGTTGTCCAGGCGCTGCCATCCATCCGCACAAACGAGGCGCCCGCACTCTCTTCTCCGCCAAACCCCAGCGAGCCGTCGTGCAGGCCATCCACAAACCATTTGAACCCGACCGGCACCTCGTAGAGCGTGCGGCCGAGCTTGGCCGCAACGCGATCGATGATCTGGCTGCTGACCACCGTCTTGCCGACCGCCGCATCCTGGCGCCACCCTGGTCGATGCTGGAACAGGTAGTCGATGGCGACCGCCAGGTAATGATTGGGAGACATCAAGCCCGTCTTTGTGACGATCCCGTGCCGGTCGTGGTCGGGGTCGCAGGCAAAAGCGATGTCGAACCGGTCTTTCAGACCGATCAGGCTCTGCATGGCATGGGACGAGGAGGGGTCCATGCGAATCTGGCCGTCCCAATCGACTGTCATGAAGCGGAAGGTCGGATCGACGGCTTCGTTCAGCACTGTGAGATTCAAGCCATAACGCTCGGCAATTGGCCCCCAGAAGTGCACGCCGGCGCCCCCCAGCGGATCCACGCCCATGCGGATGTCCGCGCCGCGTATGGCCTCCATGTCGAGCACATTGCCGAGATCGGCAACGTAAGTGTTGATGAAATCGTGCCGGTGCGTGGTTCTGGCACGCCGCGCCTGTTCAAACGACATCCTCTTCACACCCTTCAGGCCGCTTTGCAGCAGCGCATTGGCGTGGTCCTCGATCCGTCCCGTGATGTCCTTGTCCGCAGGCCCCCCATTGGGCGGGTTGTACTTGAAGCCGCCGCTGTCGGGCGGATTGTGGGAGGGCGTGATGACGATGCCGTCCGCCAGCCCGGACACGCGATCCCGGTTGTAAACCAGTATGGCGTGGGAAATCGCAGGGGTCGGCGTGTACTCATCCCCGTCTGCGAGCATGACCTCCACGCCGTTGGCTGCCAGCACCTCGAGCGCGCTGGCCAATGCCGGCTCCGAAAGCGCGTGCGTGTCGATCCCCAGAAACAGCGGGCCATTGATGCCCTGCAGCTTGCGGTAATCGCAAATGGCCTGGCTGATGGCCAGCACATGCCATTCGTTGAAGCTGTTGTCGAACGCGGAACCGCGGTGCCCCGAGGTCCCGAATGCGACCCGCTGCGCGGGCAGCGCAGGGTCGGGCCTGTTGCTGAAGTAGGCAGTGACGAGTCTGGGCACATTGACCAGCGACGCGGCCTCGGCGAGTGTGCCCGCCTGTGGGTTGGTTTTCATTTCCATGCGATATCAGCCTTGTTCAGTGTCCGACGCAGCGGTGGAACCTGCCAGCAGGGCCTCGGCCCGCATGCAGACGTTGTCGACGGTAAAACCATATTCGCGCAACAATACCCCGGTCGGCGCGGAAGCGCCAAAACGCTCCACGCCGAGCATGTCGCCTCGCGCGCCGATATAGCGCTCCCAGCCTTGCGGCACCCCCAGTTCGACCGCGAGCCGCGCGCTTACCGAGGGCGGCAACACCGCATCGCGCTCGGCTTGCGGCAAGGCCTCGAACAATTCCCAGCTCGGCATCGAGACGCAGCGCACGGCAATGCCTTGCTCCTGCAAACGTTCAGCCGCCGCCACGATCAGGCCGACTTCGGAGCCGCTGGCGAGCAGGATCAAGTCGGGCTTTCCATCCGCCGCATCGCTCAATACATAGGCGCCACGGCGTAAGCCATCCGCCGCGGCGTAACGGCTGCGATCGAGCGTGGCAACATTCTGCCGGCTCAGTGCCAGCAACACCGGACGGCCGCGGGATTCCATCGCGACCCGCCAGGCGACTGCGGTTTCATTGGCGTCGCAGGGACGGATCACGATGAGGTTCGGAATCGCGCGCAGACTCGCCAGTTGCTCCACCGGTTGATGGGTGGGGCCGTCTTCGCCGAGCGCGAGGCTGTCGTGGGTGAATACGTGCACCACGTGCAGTCCCATCAGCGCCGCCAGCCGGATCGACGGGCGCATGTAATCGGAGAAGATCAGAAAAGTGGCGCCATAGGGAATGAAGCCACCGTGAGCGGCGAGCCCGTTGACGATGGCGCCCATCGCATGTTCGCGCACGCCGAAATGCAGATTGCGCCCGGCATGGCTCCAGCCGCCGCCGCCGGAGCCTTGCTGGTCCGCATTTTCTGCCGGGGGCGGATTGAAATCCCCCAGGCCTTTCAAATCTGTTTTTGTCGACGGATCGAGGTCGGCCGAGCCGCCGGTCAGCGCCGGCAGGTTGGGCGCGATGGCGTTCATCACCTTCCCGGAAGCCTTGCGCGTGGCGAGGCCATCGGCATCGGCGTCAAATGCCGGAATATCCGCATCCCAGCCCGGTGGCAACTCGCCATCCAGCCGGCGCTGAAGCGCTTCGGCCAGGTCCGGAAACGCCTTGGCATAGGCATCCCGCAACATGTCCCACGCCGCTTCATCCTGCGCGCCGCGCGACACCTGCTTGCGGAAATGGGTCAGTGCCGCGTCCGGTATCAGGAAGTCCGGTTCAGTCGGCCAGTCCAGCGCCTGCTTGGTCGTGCGCACGTCCTCCTCACCAAGCGGCGAGCCATGCGCCTTGAAGGTGTCCTGTTCGGGCGAGCCGTAGCCGATATGGGAGCGCACTAGAATCAGCGATGGCCTGTCGGTTTCCGCATGTGCCGCGGCCAGCGCGGCATCGATTGCGGCGAGGTCGTTGGCGTCCGCCACCGATACCGTGTGCCAGCCATAGGCCTCGAAGCGCTGCGCGCGATTTTCGGAAAAAGTGATGCTGGTGCCGCCGGCCAGCGTGACGGCATTGTCGTCGTAGAGACACGTGAGCTTGCCGAGCTTGAGATGGCCGGCCAGCGAGGCCGCTTCGGAAGCCACGCCTTCCATCAGGTCGCCATCGCTGACGATGGCATACGTATGGTGGTCGATAAGCGCATGACCCGGCCGGTTGTAGCGTGCCGCAAGATGCGCTTCTGCGATCGCCATGCCGACCGCATTGCCGAAACCCTGCCCCAGCGGTCCGGTGGTGGTTTCCACGCCCGGCGTGTGTCCGCGCTCGGGATGTCCGGGTGTCCTGCTGCCCCATTGACGAAATTGCCGGATATCGTCCAGCGCAAGGTCGTAGCCGGTCAGGTGCAACAGACTGTAGAGCAGCGCCGAACCATGTCCGGCGGAAAGCACGAAGCGGTCGCGATTGAACCAGTCCGGATTGCGCGGGTTGACCCTGAGCCAGCGTGTCCACAACAAATAGGCCATTGGTGCAGCGCCAAGCGGCATGCCGGGATGGCCGCTGTCGGCCTTTTGCACCATGTCCACCGAAAGGAAACGCAGGGTATTGATGCACTGCTGGTCGAGTTGTGCTTGTTCGGCAGTCATGTGTTTAATCCTTTCAGTAACGGGCGGCCGGGGGCTGCCATTGCTGCATGGGTTTCAGGGAGGACATGCGGCTGCCCTGTGCCGCTCGATCGATCGATCGTCTTCCGCCTTCCGCCTGGATCCCTGTCTGATGTGATGGCCGCAATCCCGCTCATTCATGTCGAACGCCGCAATCGGCGCGACGCCGGCCGCGTTGCGTGGCAGGCCGCTCAGAGCTTGGGTATGCGCAGCGTCCGGCTGATCATCAGGGAACCGGATACTGCGAACATGAGCACGAGCGGGTGGAGTCGCCATGGACCAATCTCGATCGATCCGAACCAGAGATCGTCGCCGATCGCGCCATAGCCGGCGGCGATGGCGATGACGATGACCAGCAACAGGGTGCTGGGAATCGGCGTGCCCTCGAAATATTTCACCTTGTCGCTGCCCTGCGACAGGGCATCAGCGGTGACGTTGTAGCGGGCCAGGCGGCTCACACCGCATGCCACGAAGTAGACCAGAATCGCGCGGTCCCAGATGCCGTCCATGCCGGCACCATAGGCGATGGCTGCCGGCGCAACGCCAAAGGAGATCACGTCGGCGAGGGAATCCAGATCGCCGCCCAGCGCCGATGTTTGCTGGCGCCAGCGCGCAATGCGGCCATCGAAGACATCGAGCACAAACGCCAGTGGGATCAGGGCGCAGGCCAACAACAGGTGCTGCACGTCCTGGCTTTGCAGATAGCGCATCACGGCAAATATCGCAATGACGCCGCAGGCTGCATTTCCCAGCGTAACCCAGTCCGCGAGATGGAAACTGCGGATCATCGAGAGATGTTTGCCCGGCTTCATGACGCGGGAGCTCGTCGTCGCCAGGCTGCAGAGATCCCCCGGCCATTCGCGTTCGTGTCGCTCGTCATCGACCCGCGCTCAAAGCCGCTCGGGAAGCTGGGCACGCAGGACCTCGGGCCGCATTGCGGTGTAGTCCTTGTTAATCTCCAGGGACACCCGGGAACTGAGCGGGGCGCCGAAATTTGCGCGCAGCTGGCCAAGAAACGCAGGCGCCGCGACGACCACAAGGCGCTCGAAGTTGTTGCCCACGCGCCCTTGTTCAAGCCGGTCCGCAATCAACTTGGCGAAACGAATCTGCTCCTGCTCCTTGGGGGCGACCGCGACTTCCATCGCATGGCGTCCCTCGCCATGGCTGTCGAAGCTGCGGCCCGGACGGTCGCTGGTGAGCGTCATCTCTTTCGCGCGTGCTTCAGGGTTGTCAAAGGTCTCGATCTCGGTCAAAGGCGCCGTCGGCGAGTCCGCGGCAAAGAGTGTGGCGTTGCCGCTGTTCGCGGCGAGAATCCATATTTTGGTCATGATGGTTGTCCTGAAATATTCACTCGGGGCGTAAGCGCCATTTGCGAAAAACCGGTTTGAAAAAGGGTGTTTCTCACATGAGACGCTCCTCATCTCATGCTAGATCACGTGCGGCAATGAGCCACTCGTCGACCGCGGCTAAGCACGGCTGGTGTCGCCATCCTGCTGTGTCGCCGCAGCCGTATCGTTCCCTCGGGGCAGTCTGAGCAAGCGGGCGTTGATCGCGACAATCACGGTGCTCGCGGCCATCAGCGCCGCGCCCAATGCCGGGGATAGCAGCACCCCCCAGGCGTAAAGTGCGCCGGCTGCCAGCGGGATGGCGAACGCGTTGTAGCCGGTCGCCCAGACCAGGTTTTGGAACACCTTGCTATAGGTGGCCTTGGACAGCTTGAGAAGCGCCACGACATCCAGCGGGTTGCTGCGCACCAGAACGACGTCTGCGGTTTCGACTGCCACATCCGAGCCTGCCCCGATGGCGATGCCCAGATCCGCCTGCGCCAGCGCGGGGGCATCGTTCACGCCATCGCCGGTCATGGCGACCAATATGTCGCGGGACTGGACTTCCTTGACTTTGGCCGCTTTGTCCTGCGGCAGGACGTCGGCGAAATATTCGTCCAGCCCGACCTCCTTCGAAACCCATTCAGCGACCTGCTTGTTGTCACCGGTGAGCATCATGCACCGGATGCCCATTTCCTTGAGTTCGGCGATGGCCTGCTTTGATTCGGGCCGGATGATGTCGGCCAGGGCAATCGCCCCTTTCAGTTGTCCGTCAATCATGACAAACACGACTGTTTTTCCCTGCGCCCTGAGCTCGTCGACGCGCGAGTCGGTCATGTCGATATCCTGTTCGCGCAGGAAGCCCGAACTCACGATCTTGACCGCTTTGCCCTCGACCGTGCCTTCTGCCCCTTTGCCTGCAATGCCCTTGAAATCGTCGACGGGAAGCGTTTTGTCCACCGAGGTGGCAATGGCGCGGGCGATGGGATGCTCGGAACGGGCTTCCACCGAGGCCGCATACCGATGCAGGGTGTCTTCGTCGATGTCCTGCGAGAACATCAGGGTATCGGTCACGCCGAAGCGGCCTTCGGTGAGCGTGCCGGTCTTGTCGAAAATGATCGCCTGCAGCTTCCGGGCGCGCTCAAAAGCCGGACGATTGCGGATCAGCAGCCCGTTGCTTGCGGCCAGCGAGGTGGAAACGGCCACCACCAGCGGCACCGCCAGTCCCAGGGCATGCGGACAGGTGATGACCATGACGGTCACCGCACGCTCGATGGCAAAGGAAAGCGCATTGCCCATGACGCCCAGCCAGATGAAGAAGGTGATCGCGCCGCCGCCGAGGGCGATGAAGGTGAGCCACATCGCCGCCGTATTGGCCAGATCCTGGGTTTTCGATTTGCTTTCCTGGGCCTGTTTGACCAGGTCGATGACCTGCGACAGAAACGAATCCTTGCCGGTCCCCTTGACCTCGATGGTCAGCGAGCCTTCGCCATTGATAGCCCCGCCGATGACCTTGTCATCGGTCTTCTTTTTCACCGGGGTCGATTCTCCGGTGAGCATGGCCTCGTTGACGGAACTTTCACCTTCCGTGATGACCCCGTCAGCGGGAATCTTTTCGCCCGGTTTGATCAGCAGCTTGTCGCCCGCCGCCAGTTCGCTCAACGGCACGTCCTTCACGCTGCCGTCCGGCATGAGCTTGTGGGCGTCGGAGGGCATCAGTTTCGCCAGTTCCTCCAGTGCCCGCGATGCGCCCATCACCGACTTCATCTCGATCCAGTGACCCAGCAGCATCACATCGACGAGCGTGGCCAATTCCCAGAAGAACACCTTTCCGGCGAGGCCGAACACCACGGCGCTGCTGTAGGCATACGCGGTGGTGATGGCGACCGCGACCAGCGTCATCATTCCGGGCTGACGGGATTGAAGCTCCTCGAACAAGCCTTTCAGAAACGGCCAGCCGCCGTAGAAGAATACGGCACTCGACAGACCGAACAGCACATACAGATCGCCCGGAAAATCGATGGCGTCGCGCAAGCCCGCCAACTCCTGGAGCATCGGCGAGAGCACCAGTATCGGCAGGGTCAGAACCAGCGCAATCCAGAATCGCCTGCGGAAATCCGCAGCCATGTGGGCATGGTGGCTTTGATGATCGTGATCGCCGTGATCTTTGTGATCGTCGTGATGATCGTGATGCGCTTCCGTCTCTTCCGCTTGATCTGGATTTGGTTTCATCGTGACCCCTCGTGTCAACTTTTGAATACGAAGCGGAGAACCCGGTATGCCCTGCCTATCGACCTGCAATCAGCATTTCATTTGCAGCAAGGCAGGCGCGATATTCCGGGCATCGTTATTTCAGCATAGGCATCGGCTGTAAAAGGCACAGCCCGGCGTGTCTGTTCTCATGCCTGACGGGGCTTCGCTGCACGCCAGTTTCTGCCCATCGCACAAAACCATGCCATGGCTTCTATGGTCTATACAAAGGAGGGCGCAGGCAGTGAAATGGGCAGCGCCGGCCTAATCTCCGTACGAGTGCTCTCACTGTTTTTTTTCACCAAGACGACAAGGAGTTTCGAATGAACACATCCGCAAAAACCCTATTGGCCATCGCTACTGCCTTTTCCCTGGCCGGAACAGCGGCATCTGTTTCGGCGATGGAGCACACGATGGCAAAGGAGAAGGCTGAGAACAAGACGGCCGATCGGTCAAAGATGATGCCGGGCTACGGTCATGGAATGGGAATGATGAACATGATGGGCGGCGGCTGTCCCATGATGGGCGGCGGCATGATGGGGCCAGGCATGATGGGGCCAGGCATGATGGGCGGCGGCATGGGACCCATGGCCATGCTCGACCTGAGCGATGATCAGACCGCCCGCTTGAATAAAGTCCAGACCGAGACGCAGAAGAAGATGCGCTCGGTCATGCGACAGATGTGGGAACAACAGGGCAAATTGAACGATTTGTACCAGGCGGAGAAACGCGACCCGGGGGCGATCGGCAAGGCCTACGGCAAACTCGCGGATCTGCAGCGCCAGGCACTGGAGGCGCGTATCGAAATGGAAAACAAAATGTCTGAGGTGCTGACCAAGGAGCAGAAGGCGCAAATGCGCCGCGGTTTCGGGCAGGGCATGATGGGTAACTGAGCGCATTTCAAGCAGCAAGCGCCGGACTGGCCCTAAGCACCTGGCCAGTTCATGCGCCACCGGAAGTAATCAGGAGAATATTGATGATGATGGACGGTTTCGGCATGACAGGCGGCTTCGGGTTCGGCTGGATCTTCATGATCCTGTGGTGGTTGCTCATCATCGTCGGCATTGTGGCGCTGGTGAAATGGATGGTGACTCCTTCAGGGACATACAGTCGGACGGGCAGTGACAACAAGGCACTGGACATCCTCAAGGAACGCTATGCGCGGGGAGAGATCGACGAACAGGAATTCCAGAAGCGGAAGCGCGATTTGACCCAGTAGCCGTGTGCCTGCCGTGGCCTCGGCCTATCCGTAGCAGCGTATCAAGGGAAAGGGAAAAACATGAACAGAAAGCATGGGTTCTGGGTTGCCCTGTGGGTGGTTCTTTTGGTCGTGACGGGCGTTCTTGCGTTGAACTACCACTCCAGCGGAAAGGGTTACGGGCCATGGCATGACTGGGGCCGGATGGGGGGCTGGCACGACAGCCCGCGCACAGGCGGCACACCTGGTTGGCATGGCATGGGACCAGGGATGATGGGCGGCTACGGCGGCATGATGCCGGGAATGGGCGCGGGAATGAGCGGCGGGCGTTACGCCATGACGCTCTGGGAATTGCCCGATCTGACGCCGGAACAGACCGAGAAAATCATCGCGTTGCAGCGCGATTCGGCCGTGGAAAATCGCAGCCTTATAGAACAGCTCGGAGAGGCGAAGGCTCGCCTGAATCGTCTCTATGCAGCTGAGAAGCGTGAGTGGGATGCGATTCGTGCTGCCTCACAGACTGTATTCGATCTGCAGCGCAAGCAAATGGAGGCAGCCATCGATATGCAGCAGAAGATCGATAGTCTGTTGACCGATCGCCAGCGCCAGGAAATGGCGCGTGCCTGGCGTGATTACGGATGGATGGGCAGTGATTCTATGCAGTGATTCCATTCAGCAGATCCGCGGCAGCGGATCGTCTTCCAGTTCGTCCAGAATGCGGCGGCCGCCGAGCGGCGTTTCCAGGATCACCCGTCCGCCTCCCATCTCGATGCGGCCGATGATGCAGGCATCGCGGCCTTCCGGCAGCGCGCGCCAGCGGGCGAGCACGTCGCCGGCGGCGAAGGGGTCGACGACAGCGACGATGCGGCCTTCGCACGCCAGGTAATAGGGGTCGTAGCCCAGCATTTCGCACACCGACACGACTTCCGGACGCAGCGGCACCGCGCTCTGCTCGAGTGCCACGCTGTGGCCGCTGGCGCGCGCGATTTCGTGGGCGACGGTGGCGAGCCCGCCGCGCGTCGGGTCGCGCATGAACTTGAGGTCGGGAAAATCGCGGATGGCGCGCGCCAGCGGCAGCACCGAGGCCGAATCCGAGCGCAGCGCGCCCGCCAGGCCGAACTGTTCGCGCGCCAGCATCACTGCAATACCGTGATCGCCCACCGGCCCGGAGACCAGCACCACGTCGCCCGGCACGATGCGGCTCAACGCCAGCTGTGCGCCCGCGCGCCGCACGCCGATGCCGGTGACGGTCAGATAGAGACCGCTGCCTTCACCGCGCCGCACCACTTTGGTGTCGCCTGCCACCACGGCAACGTGGTTCTGCCGAGCGGCCCGCGCAAAGCTGGTGATGTAGTGGTCCAGCTTTGCGATTTCCAGGCCTTCTTCGATCAATGCCGACAGGGTGAAATAGAGCGGATCGGCCCCGGCCACCGCCAGGTCGTTGACCACGCCATGGACGGCCAGCGAACCGATGTTGCCGCCGGGAAATTCGAGCGGCTCGACGGTGAAACCGTCGGTGGTGACCATGAGGTCGCCGTCCACATGCGGCAGCGTCACCGCATCGGCGTCGGTATCGAGCAGCGGGTTGCCGAGATGGCGGGCAAAGATGCCGCTGATGAGTTCGCGCATCAGGCGGCCGCCGTTGCCGTGCGCGAGAAGAATGCGGGTGTCGTCCATGGATTTTATGGGTGCAGAAATTCGATGACCTGACCAAAGCTTAACCCGGCATCGTTCACCGGGAGTCGTCGCGGTAGGCAGACGTCAAAGCCCGCAGCCTCAAGCAGGCGAATCGCGGCTTCGGCGAGCAGGCGATTCTGGAACACGCCGCCGGTGAGGCCGACCGACCGGATGCCGGTTTGCGCACGCAGTTGCTGCGCCTGGTCGACCAGGGCTTGCGCCAGGCTGAGATGAAAGCAGGCCGCGCGTCCGGCTGCCGGGCGAGTAGTGTCGGTGAGCATCGGCAACAGCGGCGCCCAGTCGCTGCGCCAGAGGCCGGCCGGATCGCGTTCGAGCGGCAATTCGATGGTCGGGCCTGCTGCATCGGCAACCCTAAACAACGCCGATCCACTAGGAGCTGAAGCCCCGCAAAGCGGGATGGCATCGTGTGCGGCAGCTTCCAGCCGCATTGGGCCTTCGCCTTCGAAACTGGCGTGGGTGCAGACGCCGCACAGCGCCGCCGCTGCATCGAACAGGCGGCCGGCCGACGAGCTGGCCGGGCTGTTGAGCCGGGCCGACCACGCCTGATGCAGCGGCTCGGGGGCGAAGGGCGCCTCCTGGCCTGCCTCCCATAGCAAGGCCGCCGCGGCGCGCCACGGCTCGCGTCCGGCCTTGTCACCGCCGGGCAGATGGAACGGTCTGAACGAGGCGCCGCGCTGCCAGCGGCCGGGTGCGCCGGTGAAGGCTTCGCCGCCCCACAGGCTGCCGTCCTCGCCGAGACCGACGCCGTCCCAGGCGAACACGATCCATTCGTTCATTGCCGGAAATTCCCACGCCAGCGCCGAGGCATGGGCGCGGTGATGCCAGATTTCGGTCAGCGGCAAGCCGCTGTCGCGGGCAAAGCGGCGGTAGCCGTAGCCGGGATGCCGATCCACCAGCAAGCGCGAGGCCTGCACCTGGTACAGGCGCTGCAGGTCGGCCGCCATTTGCGCCAGCGTATCGAGGCTGCGCGGCGTGTCGAGTTCGCCGATGTGCGGCAGGACGACGGCGCGTGTGCCCCAGGCGAGGCAAAGCGTGTTCTTCATGTGGCTGCCGAGCGCGAGCACGGGTTCGGGCAGGGTCGCGGGCAGTTCCAGTTCCAGCGGCGCGCTGCCGCGTCCCAGGCGCAGCGGACGCGGCGCGCCGGCGATGACGCGAACCACCGGGTCGTCGGCCGGGCGCACGATGGGGCGGTCGTGGTGCACGAAGGCATCGGCAATATGGGCGAGGCGGGTCTGCGCTTCCGCATTGTCGGTCAGCACCGGCTCGCCGGAAAGATTGCCCGAGGTCGCCACCAGCGGGCCGCCGAAGTCGGCCAGCAGCAGATCGTGCAAGGGCGAGTAGGGCAGGAAGCAGCCGACTTCGGCGAGACCGGGAGCGATGGATTCGGGCAGCGGCGCATCGGCGCGCTTCGGCAGCAGCACGATGGGACGCTCGGGCGATGCGAGAAAACTTTCCAGCGCCGGCGTGGTATGCACCCCCGCGCGCAAGCCATCGATATCGCGAAACATCACCGCCAGCGGTTTCGCCGGCCGCGGCTTGCGGGCGCGCAGCGTTGAAACAACTGTGTCGTTCATCGCATCGCACATCAGGTGATAGCCGCCGACGCCTTTCACCGCAAGGATTTTCCCGGCCCTGAGCGCTGCGACCGCAGCCGCCAGCACGGCTTCATCGCCGTCGTGCGTGTCCTTTCCCGAAACGAATTGCAGATGCGGCCCGCACGCCGGGCAGGCGATCGGCTCGGCATGAAAACGCCTATCGAGCGGATTCTCATATTCCTGCCGGCAATCCGGGCACAACACGAAGTCGCGCATGGCCGTATTCGGGCGATCGTAGGGCAGGGCGGTGATCAGGGTGTAGCGCGGGCCGCACTGGGTGCAGTTGATGAAGGGGTAGCGGTGGCGGCGGTTGGCCGGGTCACGCAGGTCGGCGAGGCAGTCGGCGCAGGCGAAGCCGTCTGCAGGTAAATGGATATCGGCGGCGCTGATCGACTGGCTGTCGAGAATGGCAAACGCTTCGGCGTGCGCAGGTGCGCAGGTGGTGACGACAAGCGGGCCGGGCGCGGACAGTGGCGGCGCTTCCTTCAGCAGCGCGTCGCTGAACCGCAGAAGCTGTGCGGGCCTGCCCTCGGCATGGATTTCTACCGCGCCGTCGACGTTGCGCACCCAGCCGGTGATGCCGTGTTGCTGCGCCAGGCGGTAGACGAAGGGCCGGAAGCCCACGCCCTGCACCCGGCCGCTGATGGTGATGTGCTGCGCGATGCGCTTAGGCATCGACGGCGACGCGCACGCCACCCGCCCACCAGATGCGGCAGGCGCCTTCGTCCGACACCATGCAGGGGCCGACCGGATTGCGCGGGGTGCAGGCACGACCGTAGATGCGGCACTGGTTGGGATAGATCTTGCCGAGCACCACCTGCGCGCAATCGCAGCCGGGCGGCATTTCACCGGCGCGGCGGCGGCCGGGTTGATTGGAGTCGGCGTCGCTGTGGTCGGGGAACAGCAGGCGCGCGTCGTGTCTGGCGAACGCGGGCTTCAGCGCATAGCCCGAGTTGGGGATGATGCCGATGCCGCGCCAGTTGGCGTCAACGATGGCCAGCGTTTCATCGACCAGGCGGCGGCCGGTGGGATTGCCGCCCGGATGCGCGACTTCGCGGTAGCAGTTGTCGAGGAAGCGCTCGCCGGTTTTCAGCTGGCGCAGCACCGAATAGAACGCGGCCAGCAAGGATTCCGGTGCGAAGCCGGCGACCGCAGTGGGGATTTCGTGGCGGTCGACGACGAAGGCCCATTCCTCCGGCCCCATCACGGTGGAGACGTGGCCGGGCGCGACCAGCGCGTCGAAGCCGGGCTTTCCCGGGTTGGCTTCAAACGTGCCGAGCAGCATCGCCACCGCCGGCCAGGTCAGCCGGCCGGACAGCAGGATGGAAAGATTGTCGGGAATGCCTTCCGCCAGCATCGCCGCGACCGGCGCGGTCGTGGTCTCGAAGCCGGCGGCGAAGAACACTACCGGGCGGTCCGGGTTGTCGCGCGCGATCCTGCGCGCATCGAGCGGGCTGGCGATCGGCCGCACGTCGGCGCCGGCGGCCTGCGCGTCGGCCAGCGAGCGCACCTCGCCCTTCTTCACGTTGACAGGCACCCGCAGCATGTCGCCGAAGGCGACCAGGATCACGCGGTCCCTGAGCGCCAGCTGCATCGCCTGGTAGACGTCCTCTTCCGGGCACACGCACACCGGGCAGCCGGGGCCGGGCACCAGCTCGACCCAGTCCGGCAAGGCGCCGCGCAGGCCGGCGTGGGTGATCGAGCGCTCGTGGCCGCCGCACACGTTCATGATCTTGACCGTGCGGTCGAATTCGAGGGCGTGGATTTTTTCCAGCCAGGCGCGGGCCTCGTTCATCAGGCGGTGACGCTGTGAAGTTTCTGGCCGTCGGACTGGATCGCCGGGCGGCGCGACTGGCCGAGCGCGACGCGGGCGCGCTGGGCGGCCAACTGCTCGCGCAGCCAGGCGTACCAGGCCTCCATGTCAAGTTCCTTGCGCGCCGACAGCCGCATCACCGGCGCCGGATTGGCCAGGTTGCGCAGGTGCGCCTCGGCCTTGTCGCAATCGAAGTCGTTGAGCACGGGCAGGAGGTCGGTCTTGGTCAGGAGCATGGCATCGGCGGCGCGGAACATCACCGGGTATTTGGCCGGCTTGTCGTCGCCTTCGGTGATCGAGAGCAGGGTGACGTTGAGGTGCTGGCCGAGATCGAAGCTGGCGGGGCACACCAGGTTGCCGACGTTCTCGATGAACAGCAGGTCGACGCCGTCGAGCGTCATGTGATGCAGCGCGTCGTGCACCAGATGGGCGTCGAGGTGGCAGGCGGTGCCGGTGACAATCTGGTGCGCCTGCACGCCCTTGGCGCGGATGCGCTCGGCGTCGTTCTCGGTTTCGAGGTCGCCCTCGATCACGGCGCAGGTGAATTCGTCCTTCAGCGCGGTCAGCGTGGCTTCCAGCAGCGCGGTCTTGCCCGAGCCGGGCGAGGACATCAGGTTGATCGCGAGGATGCCGCGGCGGTCGAAGTGTTCGCGGTTGTGCGCGGCCTGGTCGTCGTTCTTTGCCAGCAGGCCCTTCAGCACCGACACCGCAGTCGCGCCCTTGGCGACGGGCTTGAAGGCGAGGTGCTTGTTGCCGGGAGTGAGGTTGCAGCCGCAGGTGTCACACATTTTGTGGGTGAGGGGTAAGGGGTGAAGGGTGAGGGGTATCCGTTACCAACTCGACGCTTTCGAGCAGGAGTTCGTCGCCGGAGAGGATCTGGGTATGCCAGTCGTCGCAGGCGCCGCAGAGCAGGCGGTTCATCGCGGCCTCGGTCTCGGCGCCGCAGGTCCGGCAGCGCACCCGGATCGGCGCGTGGCTGAATTCGAGCTGGGCGTGTTCCATGCGGCTACCGGCGGCTGCCAGCGGGAAAGCCGTGGCCAGCAGTTCGGACACCACGCCGGCGAGCGGGCCGATGCGCACGCGGATCAGGCTGGCCTGCGCCGCGCCATGCTGATCGATCACGGCGTCCACCTGTTCGACGAGCGCCTGGGCGACAGCCAGTTCATGCACCGCTTTCCGCCAGGATCTGGTCGAGCAGTTTCCACGTGGTGCAGGCGTCCGATTCGGTGACTTTCTGGATGGCGTAGCCGACGTGCACCATGACGAAGTCGCCGATTGCGGGCGGCGCGTCCTGCATCATGAACAGACTGACGTCGCGCCACACGCCCTTGGCATGACAGCGGGCGGTGAAGCCTTCGATCGATTCGATCTGCATGGGGATGGCAAGACACATGGGCGGCAATCAGAACTGTACTTAAAATCAGTATATGTGATTTGTCGGCGCGGCGTTCGACCGGGAATGTTGCAAAATTAATTTCGAATAATCAGATGCTTGAGCGATTTCCTTGGTTGTTATTCGAATAGCGGGCTGCTAGATTGGGGTATGAAAACGCTCGTACTCGGCATCGGCAACACACTGCTTACAGACGAAGGCATCGGCATTCACGTGCTGCAGGCGCTCGAACCCGAGCTGGCGAATTGGCCCGATGTGACCCTGCTCGACGGCGGCACGCTGTCATTCACCCTGGCGGGGCCGATCGAGGACGCCGATGCGCTGATCGTCGTCGATGCCGCCAATATCAAGACGAAGCCGGGTGAATGGGCATTGCTGGAAGGGGAGGAGATGGACGCATTCCTGATGGGCAATCGCAAGTCCACGGTGCACGAAGTTGGGTTGACCGATCTGCGCGCCATTGCCATTCTGGCCGGCCACTGGCCGGAAAAACGCGCGATGCTGGCGATTCGGCCCGATGTCGTCGACTGGGGCGAACTGCCCACGCCGGCCGTCGCCGCCGCCATTCCCCCCGCCTGCGCGGCAATCCGCGGACTGATCCGGGAATGGCAGCATGAAGCTTGACGTCATTCCCATCCACGTTGCCGATCAGCCGCCGGGCGAACCCGGCCTCTCCGGCAATGCGCCGCCGTTGCTGCGCGAAGTGGCCGAACAGGTGCGCCGCCTGCTCGAATCCGGCGAGCCTTCCGCCATCGACCTGTCCGCCTTGCCGCTGACGCCGGCCGACCTCGACTGGCTGCAGGAAAAACTCGGCGCCGGTGAGATTGCCGTCACCCTGCAGGCCAGCGGCGAATCGACCCTGAACGAGACCGCCTGCCCCGGCGTCTGGTGGGTGACGCATCGCAACGAGCAGGGCGTGGTCACCTCGCAGTTTATCGAGGTGGCGTTCGTGCCCGAGCTGGTGAAGGCCCATCCAGCGGATGTGGCGATCGGTTTGGAAACCCTTGAGTTACTGATATCCGATCTATAGGAAACGCAGATAAATTCGTTATTGCGAAGCGCGGCAATCCAGCGCCATTGGCTAAGCAGGATTTACGCGCCTCGCAATGACGGTATGCCGAATAAATCAGTGTTTCATAAGCTGAGTTGAGTACCGGGTTTTCGAGGCAGTGGTGTGTTACGTCGGGAGGCAAGCATCATGCAGGGTCCGTTGATCGATACACTCGCGCGGCAGGGCGTTAGCCGCCGCACTTTTCTCAAGTATTGCGCCACGCTGGCCTCGATGATGGCCTTGCCGCCCGCGGCCGGGCTTGCCATGGCCGAGGCGATGGCCGCCGCTCGCAGGCCGTCGGTGATCTGGCTGCCGTTCCAGGAATGCACCGGCTGCACCGAGTCGTTCACGCGTTCGCACTCGCCGACGCTGGAAGGCATGATCTTCGACATGATCTCGCTCGACTACCAGGAGACGCTGATGGCCGCCGCCGGGCACCAGGCCGAGGAAGCCCGGCACACCGCGATGCGGGACAACGCGGGCAAGTACCTGCTGGTCATCGACGGCTCGATTCCGCTGGATCAGGGCGGCGCCTATTCCTGCATCGGCGGCCGCTCCAATCTGGACATCCTGAAAGAAGCCGCCGAGGGTGCGGCGGCCATCATCGCCATGGGCACCTGCGCCGCCTACGGCGGCATCCCGAAGGCCAACCCGAACCCGACCGGCGCGGTGTCGGTGTCCGACATCGTCAAGGACAAGCCCATCGTCAACATCCCCGGCTGCCCGCCGATCCCGGTGGTGATGACCGGCGTGCTGGCGCACTACCTCACCTTCGGCAGCCTGCCCGAACTCGACGACAAGGGCCGGCCAAAAGCCTTCTTCGGCGAAACCATCCACGACCGCTGCTACCGCCGCCCGTTCTACGACCAGGGCAAGTTCGCCAAGACCTTCGACGACGAGGGCGCGCGCCGCGGCTGGTGCCTGTTCGAACTCGGCTGCAAGGGGCCGGTGACCTATAACGCCTGCGCCACGGTGAAGTGGAACGGCGGCACCTCGTGGCCGGTGGAATCCGGGCACGGCTGCCTCGGCTGCTCCGAGCCCGATTTCTGGGACGCAGGCGGCTTCTACAAAGCCCTGTCGCTGCCGGCCGATCCGCTCAAGTTCGCCGCCGCCGCCGCGGTGGTGGGCACAGGCGCGGGGGTGGCGATCGGCTTCGCCAACCGCTCCAAGAAGGGCGGCGCCAAGTCCGCGCATGAAACCACCACTCTGGACGACCTGGAGAAATAATGGAACCTCCGATTGTTTTATCCATGGACCGCGTTTACACGAAAAATGCTCAGCTGCAAGGCGCGCGACGAAGGTCGTATCGAGCATACGAAGCCGAGGAGCGCAACGCCACAGATGAGCATTTTTCGTGCAAACCCTTTGGGGCCTGGCTTTCCGGGCGGTCTGCTTTGTCGCGCATCCCGTCCCGGAAAGCCGCGCCGCGGCCACGGATAAAGCAATCGGAGGTTCCTAAATGAACGAGCTGCAATTTCTGACCTGGGTGCGTGGCACGGGACTCAATATTGCCGTGGCGATTTTTCTGCTGGGGGTGACGTGGCGCCTGTTCGAAATCTACTCGCTGGGCCGCAAGAAAGACCTGTCCGCACCGCGCCATGCGTCCGGCGCGTCGGGCCTGCACACGGTGTTCCGCCGTTCGCTGGCGCCCCCCGGCATGCTGAAGCGTTCGCCGGTGAGCTACATCGGCGGTTATATCTTCCATCTCGGCCTGGCCGTCGTGGTGTTCCTGTTCGCTCCGCACATCCTCCTGATCTCCAATCTCACCGGCCTGTCGTGGCCCGGGCTGCCTTCGCAGTTCATCGACCTGGCGGCGGTGGTGACGATGGCGGCCATGCTGGTGATGCTGGTCGACCGCATCAGCAAGCCGGTCAAGCGCTTTCTTTCCACCTTCGAGGACTGGTTCACCTGGACGGTGACCTTTTTGCCGGTGCTGACCGGCTGGATGGCAGTGCAGCACCTGCTGCTGCCCTACACCACGATGCTGGCGCTGCACATCCTGTCCGTTGAAATCCTGCTCATCGTGCTGCCCTTCACCAAGCTGTTCCATGCCTTCACGCTGTTCGGCTCGCGCTGGTACAACGGCCGGGTCAACGCTCACAAGGGGGTACCAGTATGAGCAGGAAGCAGGGGCCCCACGCAGTGGGGATGCGACCGGCCGCGAATGCTGGTGGCGACCGACACGAAAGCCTCGGTATATCCCGTACGTTCAAGGAGGGAGCGGTATGAGCGCCACACTCGAAAAAGGCATCCGCGTCCTCAAGGAAGTCATCGACGCGCCCATCGCCAGCTATTTCAACAGCTGCGTGCACTGCGGCCTGTGTGCCGAAGCCTGCCTGTTCTACACGGAAACCGGCGACCCCAAGTACACGCCGATCCACAAGCTGGAGCCGTTGCGTCGTATCTACGAGCAGGAATACACCTTGCTGGGGCGGCTGAAAAGCATGGTCGGCCTGTCCAGGGCCGTGACCGACGACGAACTCGATCAATGGCAGGAGCTGGTCTACAACAGCTGCACCCTGTGCGGCCGCTGCTCAGCCGTCTGTCCGGTCGGCAACGACATCGTCTACATGGTGCGCAAGTTCCGCGAGGGCATGTCGGCCTCCGGCCATGCACCGGCAGGCATCAAGGACGCGGTCACCCGCACCGTCACGGTCGGCAGCCCGATGAATGTCAAGCTGCCCGCGGTGCAGGCGCAGATGAAGCACGTGGAAGAAGACTATGGCATTCCGATTCCGCTCGATGCCGAAGGCGCCGAATACATGGTGGTGCTGTCGTCGATGGAAATCATGAACTTCCCGGAGTATCTGGCGGCCGTCGCCAAGATCATGCAGCAGGCGGGCAAGACCTGGACGCTGTGCTCGACCGCCTTCGAGGCGACCAATGCCGGCATCCAGATCGGCAACTCGGACCTGGCGAAAGTGATCGTTTCACGCATCGTCGAGGGCGCGGAAAAGCTCAAGGTGAAAACCGTGATCAGCCCCGAATGCGGCCATGCCTACACCGCGTTGCGCTGGGAAGGCCCCAACCTGATCGGGCGGCCGTTCGGCTTCGAGGTCAAGCACATCATCGAGGTGCTCGACGAGTTCCAGGCGCAGGGGCTGCTGCAGACCGAAGGCTTCGAGACCGACCGCCTCACCTTCCACGACCCGTGCCAGCTGGTGCGTCGCGGCGGCGTGATCCAGCAGCCGCGCACGCTGATGAACATGGTGGCGAATAACTTCGTCGAGATGCCGGATGCGGGCTACATGAACTGGTGCTGCGGCGGCGGCGGCGGGGCGTCGGCCATCGAGGAAGGCGAGGAACTGCGGCTGGAAGCCTTCAAGAAGAAAAAATCCCAGTTCGACGCGGTCAAGCCGGACCGGGTGGTCACGGCCTGCGCCAACTGCCGCATCGTGCTGGAAGAAAGCCTCGAACACTACAAGATGGACATCCCGGTGATCGGCCTGACCGAGATGATTGCCGAACATATTCCAGAACCCGTGCCGCAAGCGGCCGCCAAGCCGGAAGGAGCCTGACGCCATGGCCACCACTCAACGCGTCGTCGTCGACCCCATCACCCGCATCGAGGGCCACCTGCGCATCGAGGCGGAAACCGACGCCGACGGCAGGATCACCCAGGCCTACTCCGCCGGCACCATGGTGCGCGGCATCGAGATCATCCTGCGCGGGCGCGACCCGCGCGACGCATGGGCCTTCGCCCAGCGCATCTGCGGCGTCTGCACCCTGGTGCACGGCATCGCCTCGGTGCGCTCGGTGGAGGACGCGCTGCACCGCGCCATCCCCGGCTACAGCATTCCTGCGAACGCCGAGCTGATCCGCAACCTGATGATCGCGGCGCAGCATGTGCACGATCACGTGATGCATTTCTATCACCTGCACGCGCTCGACTGGGTCGACGTGGTGTCGGCGCTGAAGGCCGACCCCAAGGCCACCTCGACGCTGGCGCAGAGCCTGTCCGGCTATCCCAAGTCTTCGCCCGGCTACTTCGCCGACGTGCAGAAAAAGGTGAAGACTTTCGTCGAGCAGGGCCAGCTCGGTATTTTCGCCAACGCCTACTGGGGCCATCCCGCCTACAAGCTGCCGCCGGAAGCCAACCTGATGGCGCTGGCGCATTACCTCGACGCGCTTGCCTGGCAGCGCGACGTGGTCAAGCTGCATGCCATCTTCGGCGGCAAGAACCCGCACCCCAACTTCGTCGTGGGCGGCGTCCCCTCGGCCATTTCGGTGCACACCAGCGGCGGCGGGCAGGCGGCCACCGCGCTCAACATGGTCGGCCTGCAGACGGTGCAGAACGTCATCACCCGGATGCGCGAGTTCGTCGATCAGGTCTATGTGCCGGACACCCTGGCGATTGCCGGCTTCTACAAGGACTGGGCTGGGCGCGGCGAAGGCCTGGGCAACTTCCTGTCGTTCGGCGACCTGCCCGCGAAAGGCTTCTGGGATACCGATTCCTACCTCATCCCGCGCGGCGTCATCCTCGGTCGCGACCTGTCGACCATCCATCCCATCGACCTCGATGCCGACAACGAAATCCAGGAATTCGTCAGCCATTCCTGGTACAAGTACAGCCAGGGCGACGAACACGGCCTGCACCCGTTCAGGGGCGAGACCGAACTCAACTACACCGGGCCGAAGCCGCCTTACCAGCATCTCGATGTCGAGCAGAAATATTCCTGGATGAAATCGCCGCGCTGGCAGGGTCGATCCATGGAAGTCGGCCCGCTGGCGCGCGTGCTGATGCTCTACGCCAGCGGCAACGAACAGGCCAGGGAACTGGTGGGCATGACCCTGAAGACGCTCGACCTGCCGGTTGACGCGCTGTTCTCCACCCTCGGCCGCACCGCCGCGCGCACCCTGGAATCGAAGATCCTGGCCGACGCCATGCAGGGCTGGTACGACCAGTTGATGGCCAACATCAAGGCCGGCGACGTGCGCACCTTTAACGACCAGTACTGGGATCCGTCGACCTGGCCGAAGCGCATGCAGGGCGTCGGCCTGATGGAAGCGCCGCGCGGCGGGCTTTCCCACTGGATCGTGGTCGACGACGGCAAGATCAGCAACTACCAGGCGGTGGTGCCCAGCACCTGGAACGCCGGCCCGCGCGACACCTTGGGCCAGCCCGGTGCCTACGAGGCGGCGCTGCAGGACAACCACGTCATGCACGACCCCAGGCAGCCGCTCGAGATCCTGCGCACCATCCATTCCTTCGACCCCTGCATTGCCTGCGCGGTGCACGTGACCGACCCGGATGGCGAGGAACTGGTGCAGGTAAAGATCAAGTAGGCTGAATTTATTTGGCTGAATTTATTTGGATAGCGGAGAACACAGCATGAAACCGATGAAGCCTTCCCACACGTTTGCCCTGGCCGCCCTTTGCCTGTTCGCCGGCACGGCGTCGGCACACACCGGCGAGCACACCGCAAGCGGTTTCGCCAGCGGCCTGGCGCACCCCCTGCTGGGGCTCGATCACCTGCTCGCCATGATCGCGGTCGGCCTGTGGGCCGCGCAGCAGGGCGGGCGGGCGCTGTGGGCGGTGCCCGCCGCATTCGTCGGGGCGATGCTGATGGGCGGTGGGCTGGCCGGGCTGGGCTGGGGGCTGCCGCATGTCGAAACCGCCATCGCGCTGTCGGTGCTGGTGCTGGGTCTCCTGATCGCCACGCGCCGGCAGCGGGGAACCGCCGCCGGCATGCTGCTCGCTGCCGGTTTCGCGCTGTTCCATGGTTACGCCCACGGACTGGAAATGCCGCAGGCCGCATCGCCCGTGGGCTATGCCCTGGGCTTCGTGCTGGCCACCCTGTGCCTGCATGGCATGGGGATCGCCGGCCGCCTGATCGGCCGCCGCGCAACACAGCTTGCAGGCGCCGGTATCGCGGTCAGCGGCCTGGCGTTGATTTTCAGCGGGTGAAACTGCAATACGCGCGGCCCAATAGCAAAAACCCCCTGTCGGTTCGACAGGGGGTTTTTGTTTCAGTCGCTGGCAGCGGCAAGCGCCGCCAGATCAAGGGCACTACACCCAGCCTGCGATTTGAAGATGATTCATCACGTCACAGGGCAGGGGTGCAACAGCGCTTAGCCGATGGTGGCTTCGGCGCTGTTTTTGTCGCCCTTGTTGTCGACCCAGTTGACGACGACCTTGTCGCCGGCCTTGGGGCCCTTGACCTTGAAGCCCAGGTAGGGATTCCTGGACACAGCGCCGCCGATTTCAGCGTTCAACACGGGGGCGCCATTGATGGTGGCGGTCACTTCGGAGATGAAGTGGGCGGGCACCAGCTGGCCGGTTTTCGCGTCTTTGCGCGTCCCGGTTTCCATCGGGTGGTTCATCAGTACTTTGACGTCGGCGAGGTCGCCTGCCATGGTGGCGCGGATGCGCATGGGTTGAGCCATTTTGCTTTCCTTTTCTGAATATGAATGTGGGATGGGGTGAGCGGATTAACCGCCGCAGCCGCCGATGGTGACTTTCACTTCCTTGGCCGCCGTGTAGGACTTGCCGCCGGCATTGACCACGGCACGGACGAGCGACGTCTGGCCCATCTTGATGCGGGTGGAAATGAAGCCCTGGGCGCCG
>JAGXGM010000077.1 GCA_024636675.1 Hydrogenophilales bacterium
CTGCTCACCCTGGCGGCAGCCCTGGCCCAGGTGCTGGACAAGAAAATCTATTCGGAAATCATCATGACCCGCGTCACCGTGCCGGTGGGCGAGGACATCGGATTTTTGCCCGGCACCGAAGAGGAAAAAATGACGCCCTGGATGGGCGCACTGGAAGACAACCTCGACGTGCTGAACAAGAGCGACGACGAGGCCGGCGACTGGGGGCGCGCGGCGACGCAGGATCTGGTCCGCAGCCGGATCAAGGTCAAGTCGCTCAATTTCATGCGCGGGCGCACCTTCCTCAAGAAATTCCTGATCATCGACGAGGCGCAGAACCTCACCCCCAAGCAGATGAAGACACTGATCACGCGCGCCGGACCCGGCACCAAGGTGGTGTGCCTGGGCAACATCTCGCAGATCGACACGCCCTATCTCACCGAGGGCAGTTCCGGCCTCACCTATGTGGTCGACCACTTCAAGGGCTGGCCGCACAATGGCCATGTAACGCTACAAAGGGGTGAACGTTCGCGTCTGGCGGACTATGCTGCAGAAGTACTGTAGTCCCAACCACGCAAGGAGACGCGCCATGAGCACCGTGATTTCAACGCGCCGGATCATCCTGGCCGCCAGCCTCGCCCTGTCCCTGCCGGCCCACGCCGTCGACTGGAACGAGATGCTGCGTGGCGTGCTCGGCAAGCCTGCCGGCCAGCCCTCCGCCAGCGGCGTCGAAGCGCTCTCCAACGCCGACATCAACGCCGGGCTGAAGGAGGCGCTCACCCGTGGGGCGGACGCCGCAGTCGCCCAGTTGGGGCGGAAGGACGGATTTTTCGGCAATCCGGCGCTGAAAATTCCGTTGCCGCCCAGCCTGCAGAAGGCCGAAAAGGCCATGCGCATGCTCGGCATGGGCCGCCAGGCCGACGAACTGGTGCTGTCGATGAACCGCGCCGCCGAGGCCGCGGTGCCGGAAGCAAAAACCCTGCTGGTCGGTGCAGTGAAGAACATGACACTGGAAGACGCCCGAGGCATCCTCACCGGCGGGCAAACCGCGGCCACCGATTTTTTCCGCAGGAAAACCGAATCCACCCTCACCGAACGCTTCGGCCCCATCGTCAAGGCGAGCACCGACAAGGTCGGCCTCGCGCAGCACTACAACCAGTACGCCGGCGCAGCCGCGCAGTTCAACCTGATCGACAAGAAGCAGGCCAGCGTCGAGCAGTACGTCACCCAGCAGGCGCTCGATCGGCTCTACACCGTGATTGGCGAAAATGAAGCCGCAATCCGCGCCAATCCCATGCAGGCCGGCAGCGATCTGCTGAAAAAAGTGTTTGGTGCCGTCAGCGGTAAATAACCGTGACACCGCGCATGAAAACCGCACTGGGCACCCTCCTCGCCGGACTGCTGATCGCCCTGCCTGCCCAAGCCTGGGAAGTCGGCGAATTCAGGCATGGCATGAGCCGCGCCGAGGTCGATCAGGCGCTCAAGACCTGGAATTTCAGCAAGACCCTGTCGGTCGGCAACGACGGCCTGCTGGTTTACGATCCCCCCAGCCACCCCGCCGGCCGCCGCTTCCTGTTCACCTTCTGCAATGGCAGCCTGGTGGCATTCGATCAGGAAGTCTCGCCGGCCTTCCGCCACTTCGTCATCATCGCGTCGAACTATGCCAACCTGTACGGCAATCCGCTCAAGGTCATTCCCGATACCAGCGTCATCGCCAGCGGCGAAAAAAGCCTGCTGGCGATGTTCTGGCGCAAAGGCGCCGACTACATGGGGGTCAAATACGTGCTGTATCCCAGCAGCGAACAGCTATCGATGACCTGGCAGATCAGCAATAACTGCTGGCAGGCGCCGCGTTAAGGGGGTGCGTGACGGCATAGCAGAACCACGAAACAGGCCGGCGCGGCCGGCAGGACGGTCGTCCCGGCCCCCAGCGCTTGATTCGATCACCGGAAAACTGCTTCAAATATTTGCCCTTTGGCGTGCCTGGCTTGATGCCCCCCCGGCGGGCCGGAATCCTCCCGGGTTTTGCCTGAGATCCCCTTCCTGGCCGAACCGGGTCGTCCCGATTTTGTGCTCATACGCGTGAGCCTCTACCGGACGTTCCCCCGCTCAATTGAAAGCCTTGCGCAGACGCTGCGGCGCTGCGTGCGCACAGCGCCCCAATGCGATCACCAGCGCGGGGGTCTCGCCCGGGGGCAGCCTGAGGGCGGCGCTCAATGCTGCCGCATCGAAGCCGCCAATCGGGCAGCTGCCCAACCCCTGATGCGTCGCCTGTAGCAGTATGTGCGCGGCGGCAAAATTGCACTGGCCTTGCGCCCATTCCGCTATCGATTCGGCGCGGTGGAATGCGCGATACGCCTCATGGATGGGCGCCGGGTCGCCATCGCGCGCTTCTGCCTTGAATTGTTTCTGCACGTATTTCGAATCGGGGTCGAGCGCTGCCACCAGCGCGACCACCACGATGAAGGCGGCGGCCGCGGCGGCCGCAGGCTGATCCTGGCAGGCGTGGGCAATGGCTGTTCGTTTCGCCTTGCTCGTCACGGGGATGAAGCGCCAGGGCTCAAGGCCGAAAGCGGAAGGTGCCAGCCGGCCGGCTTCCACCAGCAACGCCAGTTCGCCCAGAGAGACAGATTGATTCGCGACGAACTCGCGGCAGGCGTAGCGCTGTTGTATGACATCGAGTAAATCAGGCTGCACGACAGAAGTCCTTGAATGAACGTCTTTCAACATAGTTCATCAATCCGGATTGCAAGACGCGCTTACCCTGCAAGGGGCCGAGCGCGCCCCTACACCAGCAAGCCCTGACGGGCGAACAGCCACAACTGCTGCCAGGTGAGTTCGCGCAAGCGTTCCAGCGGCAAGTCCCGCCCCGACTGCGCCAGCATCCCCTGCATCCGGGCCGCGAGTTCGTCGACCGTGCGGCTGCCATCCAGACTGCCCAGCAGCATCCGTCCGGGTGCGTCCAGATCCAGCGCCACATGACGCGCGCCGCTTACCACCCAGCCGGGGGTGTTCGCCTGCTGTCGCGCCAGCGCATTCGCACAGGGGCGCGCGCCCGGTTCGGCCGCGCCTGGTTCGACGGAAAACGATCCGGCTGCAACGGTCGGCATCACGCCGTGCAGCAACACCAACTGAAGCAGGGCGTCACGGAATGCGGCTTCGTCCAGTTCGGGGCTGGCGCCGTATTGGGCCAGCATCCGCGCTGTGGCCGACTGCAGGGCCGCGTAGCCGAGCGCGCCAGGATAGGCGGCCGACAGGGCCATCACCGCTGTCTTCATCGCAGGCATTGCGATGGGGAAGGTATTGCCCGCCGGATTGACGAAACCCTGTTCGGTGGCGGCCTCCAGGTCGATCTCGTCGTCGCAGCGCAGGTCGGCATAGAACGCCAGGCCGCACAGCGCTTCGGCCTGCGGCGGCTGGGCACAGGGGGCGTCGTCGCGTGCAATCAGCGCGCGGCGAAACCGGATGGCAAACGCATCGTCGAGCGCGGCCTCGGCCTCCAGCCAGCGTCCGGCCATGCCCTCGGGCATCAGGCCCCAGGCATCCTCGAGTTCGACCACGGCGTTGCGCGGGCCGGCTTCGCCGACATAGCGCAGGCCATGCGCATCGAGTTGGGCGGCGAATTCGACAAACGCCGTCGGCGCGTTGAACGCGGCGAGGTATTCATGGAACAGGTAGGACGGCGCGGCCGACTTGAGATAGGCGATCTCCTTCAGCAGGACCGGATCGGTCCATTCTGCCGCCAGGTCATCCAGCACGCGCAGCGCCTGCTCGAAGCGCGCCGGAGCAGGCAGCCCGGCCGTGGTGCGTCCGGTCAGCGCGGCGCGCAGCGGCTGGAGCTTTTGCCAGCCGGCCGCGACGTTGAAGCTGAGGTAGGCAATGCCATGCGGCGACAGGTGGCGCCGGCACACCTCGAGCAGCGCTTGCTGCACCGACGGCGGCACCCAGGAATACACGCCGTGCGCAACGATGATGTCGAATTCGCCCAGATCGTCCGGTAGCGCGGCAAGGTCGCCGTGCAGGATGCGCACGTTGGGCAGCCCCAGCGTCTGGATGAATGCCGCGCCCGCCTCCGCCTGCACGCGCGACAACTCCACCCCCACGCAGTCTGATTCAGGCCAGCGCCACGCCAGCGGGATCAGGTTGCCGCCCTGCGCGCAGCCCAGTTCGAGGATGCGCGCGCAGGACGGCTCGGGTGCGTCAAGGCCGTGCAGCCGCGCCACCGCCGCCAGAAAATCCGGCTGGGTTTCGGGCAGCGGCAGGCTGTCGTAGGGAAGTTCGTCGTAGCTTGCAAGGGTATCCATGGCACAGCAATTGTCCCAGCGAATGGGAGGCCGTGGTTGTAAAGCCAACAAGTCGTCAACAACCACGCACTCCCAGCGAATGGGAGGCCGTGGTTGTAAAGCCAACAAGTCGTCAACAACCACGCACTCCCGGCGAATGGACGACCATGGTAGTCAGGCCGACCCGCCGGAAGCAAGCCCGCACGGCATCGCCAGACAGAAACGCATGCCGTCACAAAATGCCATGGCCCGTATTGCGGAGCGGCGTGCTTCGCAATACGGGCCATGGCATAGGGTAGACCGGAATCCTGCTCAGGATCGGCCAGAAGTCCGAATCAGGGCAGATTCGACGCGGCGCGACGGGCCGCGCGATGCGCCATACACTTAATGCCCGCGCGACCCCGGCTTGCCCGCGAACAGGGCGGCTGGCGGACGCGGCTTGCGCGGCTGGGCGGTGCCCGGCGCGGCGGCGCGATTGGCGGCCGGCTTGCCGCCGCCGCCTGCTGCGGACCGTCCCTGCGGCGCGCGCCCGGAGGCGTTGCGATTGCCGGCGCCCTGCCCCTGGCGCGGACCACCACGGCCTTGCGGCGGCCGCGGCGGACGCTCGTCCGACATCAAATCGGCCTTGGCCGGCGCCACGAAGCCGGGTTCGATCTCGACGCGCACGATCGCGCGCTTGATCAGCTTCTCGATGTCGCGCAGGTAGCTCAGCTCCTCGTCATCCACCAACGACAGCGCCGAGCCGGTGGTGCCGGCGCGGCCAGTGCGGCCGATGCGATGCACGTAGTCTTCCGGCACGTTGGGCAGTTCGAAGTTCACGACCTGCGGCAGCTGGTCGATGTCGATGCCGCGCGCAGCGATGTCGGTGGCGACCAGCACGCGCACGCCGCCGTCCTTGAAGCTGGCCAGCGCCTTGGTGCGCGCCGACTGGCTCTTGTTGCCATGGATCGCGGCTGCGGTGATGCCGTCCTTGGTCAGCTTTTCGGCGAGCTTGTTGGCGCCGTGCTTGGTGCGGGTGAACACCAGCACCTGCTGCCAGTCGTGGTGCTTGATCAGGTGCGCCAGCAAGTCGCGCTTGTGCGCCTGCGGCACCCGGTGCATCGACTGCTCGATGACTTCCACCGTGGTGTTGCGGCGCGCGACTTCCACGCTTTTCGGGTTGTTCAGCAGGCCATTGGCGAGCGTGCGGATCTCGTCGGAGAAGGTCGCCGAAAACAGCAGGGTCTGGCGCTGTTTCGGCACCACGGCGAGCACCTTCTTGATATCGCGGATGAAGCCCATGTCGAGCATGCGGTCAGCTTCGTCGAGCACCAGGATTTCGATGCCGGACAGGTCCACCGTCTTCTGGCCCATGTGGTCGAGCAGACGCCCCGGCGTCGCCACCAGGATGTCGACGCGCGACTTCAGCGCCTTGAACTGGGGGTTGATGTTGACGCCGCCGAACATCACCATCGAGGTGAGCGACAGGTACTTGCCGTAGGTCTTGACCGATTCCTCGACCTGCGCGGCGAGTTCGCGCGTCGGCACCAGGATCAGGCAGCGCGGACGGCCGGGCTTCTGCGCCTGCGCGGCGCGCGTCGTCAGATGATGCAGGATCGGCAGGGTGAAGCCGGCGGTCTTGCCGGTGCCGGTTTGCGCGGCGGCGAGCAGGTCGCCGCCCTGCAGTACCTGCGGAATCGCCTGCGCCTGGATCGGGGTGGGCGTGGTGTAGCCGGCATCGGCAATCGCACGCAAGATGGGTTCGGCCAGGCCGAGCTCGACGAAAGCCGGGCCGGCCAAGGTGGTTTCAGTAGTCATGTAGTTTTTTCCTGCGACGGCCTGTTGCGCTTGTGGCAACACCAATCGAGGCAGACGAATAGGGGATCGTGAGATCGGGGGTAAAAGAACCGCGCACCGATTGGCAGGGTGCGGGAGGCCGCACTATACCGGCAGGGTGCCATAGGGGCAATGCATTTCGCCGCCGCCCGGGCTCAAGCGTATCCGGGGGCGGGCCGTCGCCGCATTGCGTGCCGCACGCCGCCACCTGACGCTGCCGCCTAAATGAACAGACAGATATCCGTTTCGCCCGCAAACTCGAAAAACGTCGCTGCCCCGCCGTACTCGATGCCGTCCATGAACTCGCGGTGATCGAAGCCGAACAGCTCGACCGTCATCTGGCAGCCGATCATTTTCACCTCGGCCTCGACGCACAGTTCGCGCAGCTCGGGGATCGACGCCACGCCGTTGTTGGCGATCGTCTGTTTCATCAGCGAGGTGGCGAGATTTTCGTAGCCCGGCACCAGCGCCTGCACCGCGTTCGGGATATTCCAGTTGACTCCCTTGAACCATTTGGGGCCGAACGGCATTTTCATCGGCATGCCCGGATTGCCGAGCGGACTGACCTTGAGTCCGGACAAATCCTTCTTCAGCAGCTGCAGACCATAGAAGGTGAAGAACATCTGCACCTCATAGCCCAGTGCGGCGGCGGTGGAGGCCAGAATGAAGGGCGGATAGGCCCAGTCCAGCGTGCCCTTGGTGGCGATGATGGCCATTCTCTTGGTTTCCATAATCTTTCTCCTTTTCTGACTACTCAACCTTTGCGCATCAGGAAAACGAACTCGTCGTCGTTTTCAGCGGTGGACAGGAGTTCATTGCCAGTTTGCTTGGCAAACGCCTGCATGTCCTTGACCGACCCGGGATCGGTCGCGCTGATCTTCAATATCTGGCCGCTTCCCAATTCGGACAGCGATTTTTTGGTCCGCAGGATGGGCAGCGGACAGTTGAGGCCGCGCGCATCGAGTTCCTTGTCATGGTTCATGCCGTTCTCCTAAAAAAGCGGCTGATTTCTTACGCGCCCAGCCGAAAATTGCGCGGTTGTCGTATGCCAGCGATCAGTCCGCCCACGCCCGGCCGGCAAATACGCCGTCGACCGGGGTGTGGCCCAGGTGGTTGGCGTAGTTGCTGAGTGTTTTCACTGCAATCGCCAGCACGACTTCCAGGATCTGGCGTTCGCTGTAGCCTGCGGCAAGGAAGGCGTTCACATCCGCCGAGTCGGGCAACCCCCGTTTCACCACCATGGTGCGGGTGAAGTCATGCAGGGCCGCCAGCCTGGCATCGGGAATGGGTTGGCCGCCGCGGATGGCATCGGTCACGGCCGGCGCCACTCCGGACATCCTGTCGGCAATGAAACTGTGCGCGGCGACGCAATAGGTACAGCCGTTTTCACGGCTGACCGCCAACAGCACCACCTCCTGCTCGGCCGGCGTGAAGCCGGACAAGGCCCGAAATCGCTCATAGCCATGCACATAGGTATCAAGCAGGCCGGGCGAGTTGGCCATCACCCCATACGTGTTGGGCACGAAGCCGAAACCGGCCTGTGCTGCGCGCATCCGGCCGGCCGCGATCGAATCGGCACTGGCTTCGGTAAGCGGCGGGAGCGTGAGTTTGTATTCGGCTTGCATAATGACTCCTGGGTTAAGTGGACCAAACGGTCCACATTGGTCGAAAAAAAAGCCGAAACCTTACGTCAAGGCTTTCAACACCAACGCAATCGTGCCTTTCAAGCTTGCTTCATCCGCCCCGGCTTTGCTCAGGGTTTTGAGTCCGCTCATGCTGCTGACCAGATAATTGGCCAGCATGACGGCATCGCGGTCGGGCGGGATATCGCCCTCAATCTGCGCGCGTCGCACCGCCGCCAGCATGACGCCGTGAAAGCGCCGCAGGCCCTGCGCCACTGCCTCGGCAATGGCCGGGTCGCGGCGTGCAAACTCGTTGGCGGTGTTCATCACCAGGCAACCGCGCGCCTCGCACACGCCGCGCGCTTCATCCAGCACGCTCTCCAGAAACTGCCGGATAAAGCCCAGGCCGGAGTGAGCCGACGCCAGCGCGTCGTGCAGCTGCCCGATCATGAGATCGCCGTAGCGCGTCATGCAACGCTCGAACAAGGCCTGCTTGCCGCCAAACGCCTGGTACAGGCTGCTCTTCGATATCTGCATTGCTTCGAGCAGGTCCAGCATTGAGGAGTTTTCGTAACCCTTGCGCCAAAACAAATGCATTGCTGCAGTCAGGGCGGTGTCGGGGTCGAACTCGAGTGGGCGTCCAGGCGCGGCAGGCATTTAATCAATATGGACCTGTTGGTACAGAAAATCAATTGAAAATCCCTGTCAGGAAATCACCGTTCCGCCGACACAAGTCTGGAGAGGCGAAAACGTGTCTCCGGCAGGGCCTCGATCACACATCACCGGACCGCAGGCCCGCCGTTTCTCCCATAAAAAAGGCTATGCCATGAATTCGATCATCCCGCTCTACCACGACCTGACCGCCCGCCTCAACCAGGCGGGCAGCCTTGTCGGCATGCTGGGCCTGCGGCTGTTGCTGGCCTGGGAGTTCGGCGAGGCCGGCATCGAGAAAATCAACGGTGACAACTGGTTCGCCGACATACAGGACGCCTTTCCTTTCCCGTTCAGCCTGGTCCCGGTCGACATCTCGTGGTTGCTCGCCACCTGGACCGAACTTGTTCGGCGCCCTCGCCCTGCTGATTGGCCTCGGCACCCGCTTCTTCAGCGCATCGCTCATCATCCTTACGCTCGTCGCCTGGGCCAGCGTGCATGCGGGCAACGGCTACAACGTGTGCGACAACGGATTCAAGCTGCCGCTGATGTATCTGCTGATGCTCGTTCCGTTATTGCTCTCCGGCCCCGGCAAGCTGAGCCTGGACTACTGGCTGGCGCGCAAATTCATGACGCACTGAGTTTGCCTGCAACGGACCTTGTGTGACGCATGCCGCCAACCACGCAGCAGGCCGCTGCATGGCGTAATTTTCCATCCATGCAACAGCCCGACCCATGATGGTTCTATGCGGGGCTTCGTGCCGTCAGCAACGCCCCAAGGGCGCTGCAATTTACCAAACCGCTTTTCAGCGACGGCTTAGGGCATCGCACCGACGTCATACAAGATCGAGCCGTATTGGGCACCCTCCCCTTTTTCCGGGCCGGACGTTCCGACGACAAATCCCGTTTCGTCGATAGCGTGGTTGGGGAAAGCACTGTTTGGCGCGCCATAAACACGGATGCGCGGCCTCGTGTCCGACAGGCTGGTGCCGACATAAGCCGGACGCTCCACCTCATGCAAGATGCCGCCTTCTGTATCGGGATTGATCCACGGCTCGGCAGCGAAGACGGGTGCGCTCGCCAGCAGGCCGGCGACTGCAAGGCTGGTGAATGTGTGTTTCATGATGGACTCCTTCTCTTCATAATAATGAACGCCGTACGGGTATAAGATCCGTACTGGCTGCGAAGGCCGCGATGCGCATCGAAACAGGGTTGAGTGCGCGTTGGGCCTATCCATTGGTCGGAAGAGATCGCAACAACTTGCTGTTTTTTTAGCTCAGTCAGAACAAAGCCAAAATCAATTTTTTAACTCAGGCAGGGCATCGCCAATATAATTTTTTATCGGGCAGGGAGTTGCCAATTTGGCGCCGACGTATAGGCGCCGCTGGAAATAGAGCGATGCCGCGAAGATTGCTTTCTACGGTGCAACTGTTCGTCATGGCGCTGACGCTGGCACTGTCCGGCCATTCCCTGGCCGACGAGCCGGCCTGGGAATCGCGTGTATTGAAAGTGGTGGTGACGCGCACCGACGGCAGCAGGGAACTCGGCTCCGCCGTGTCGATTGCCGGCGCCCGGATGGTGACCAACTGCCACGTCCTGCGCGACGCCTCGCGCATCGAAGTCGAGCAGGCCGGCGCACGCCGCCAGGCGTGGCCCGACCAGCGCGATGCCTACCGCGACCTGTGCTTTCTCAACGTTCCCGGATACCAGGCCGATCCTGCGCCGATGATCGACCTCGGCCAGACCCGGGTGGGCCTGAACGTGATGGCGGTCGGCTATTCCGGGGGCGCGCTTGCCGTCAGCGAAGGCAGGATCATCGGCCTGCACAGCTGTGAATGCGACGGCGGCAAGGTGATCCAGACGTCGGCGCCGTTCGACCGCGGCGCCAGCGGCGGCGGCCTGTTCGACCAGCAGGGCCGTCTGGTCGGCATCCTCTCCTTCAAGTCGACACGCGGCGGCAATTTCCACTTCGTCCTGCCGGTGGGCTGGCTGCGCCACATGGCGGACCACCCGCTCGACGCCGTCGCCGACGGCAGCACTTTCTGGGAAAAACCCGGCACGGAAAGCGGCTATTTTCTCGCCGCCTGCGACCTCGGCGCGAACAAGCGCTGGCGTCCGCTGTCCCGGCTGGCCAGCGAATGGTGCACGCAGGAGCCCAACAATCCGGAAGCCTGGATGGCCATGGGACGCGCCAGTCTCGGACTGCGGAAAACCGATCAGGCCATCCAAGCATTCCAGCGGGTGCTGATGCTCGACTCGACCCATTCCGAAGCGCAATGGGCTTTGCAACAGCTCGAAATCGAACTGGGGCAAAGCCTGTCCGGGTCGGGGGTCTAGCCCGGACATTTCATGAATCGACACGCGCGCTCGCTGGTCTTTTGCGTATGAATCACTGCGCCAACCCTTCCCAAACTTCCGCTACCAAACAAAATCCTGCGCGAGCATCGCGCGAATTTACGACACATACGGGCGAGGCACCCGTCCCTGCCGTCCGGCAAACTTGCCTTGACAGGACAAGCCGGCCCCGCACAGACTTGGGCATGCGTTCGCTCCGGGTATTCCTCGCCTTCCTGATCGCGCTTGCCCTCCCGGCGCAAGCGCTGGCGGGCATGCTGACGGCGGCCACCTGCCCGATGGCGGAGACGGCGACTATCGTCGACACCGCGGCGACTGCAGCACACGACTGCTGCGACGATGAAGATAGACCCGGCTCGCGCTGTGCCTCCGACCTGTCCTGCCAATGCAGCAGCCATGCTGCGATCAATACACGCACCGTCCTCCCGCCCCTGCCGGCCGTCTTCCGGGCCCACGCCACGGCCCCCATGTGGCAGCAGTCCGTCTTTCCGATCCCACTCTGGCGACCGCCCACCCCGTCAAGCCCCCTCAGCTGAGTCCCGCGCCTTCCGGCGCGGAATATGGCGCATTGCGTCATCCAGTGCTGGAGCATGATCATGTCTTTCAAACTGCCTTATTGGCTTGCCGCCCCCTTGTGGGCGTGGATGGCGGGCGCGAATACCGCCCCGCTCGGCTTTGACGCTGCGCTGACGCGGGCGCTGCAGGAAACGCCGGCGCTGCCGGCCAGCGCGAGCCGCATCGCCGCAGCGCGCCAGAGCGCGATTCCGGCGGGTGCCCTGCCCGACCCTCAACTCACACTGGGACTGGCCAACGTGCCGATCGACGGCGCCGACCGCTTCAATCTGGACAGCGAGCCCATGACCATGCGCCGTATCGGCGTAATGCAGAAATTCCCCAATCCCGCCAAGCGCAGCGCACGTGCCGATGCCGCGATGGGAAGGGTTGGACTGGCCGAGGCCAGGATGCAGGTGGTGCGCCAGAATGTGCTGCGGCAAACCGCGCAGGCGTGGATCCGGCGCCACACCGCCGAAGCGCAGCTGCGGCATATCGCCGCGCTCTACGATGAAAACCGCCTGTTCGACGCCGCCGTGCGTGCACGCCTGGCGGGCGGTGGCGGCATGGCGAGCGATGTCGTGTTGCCGCGCGAGGAGGCCGCGCTGATTGCGGGGCGCGAGGACACGCTCAACGCGCGCCGCGCCCAGGCCATCGCCAGTCTGCGCCAGTGGATCGGCGATGCCGCCGACTGGCCGCTCGCCGGCGCGCCGCCGCAGTGGTCGATCGGCCGCGCCCGCCTCGCGCATCGCCTCGAACAGCATCCCGAACTGGCCCTGTACAACCAGGAAGCACGCGTGCTCGACGCCGAAACCGACCTCGCACGCGCGGCCATCCGGCCCGACTGGAGTCTGGGGGTGGCATACCAGCAGCGTGGTTCGCAGTTCGCCAACATGGCCAGCATCGAACTCGGCTTCGATCTGCCGGTGTTCGCCGCCACCCGCCAGGTGCCGCTGATTGCCGCGCGCGTGGCCGAGCGCGCCGCGCTCGATGCCGACTATCAGGCACGGTTGCGCGCCCACACCGCGGAACTCGATGCCGATCTGGCCGAATACCGGCGGCTCGATCGGGCGCTCGCCCGCCAGAACAAAGTCCTGCTGCCGCTGGCGCAGGAGAAGGTGAAGCTGATGCAGGCCACCTGGCGCGGCGGCCGGGGCAGCCTGACCGAACTGATCGGCGCGCGGCGCGCGCGCATCGATGCCGAACTCAAGGCCATCGAGCTTGCGGGGGCGCGCGACGAAATGGCCGCCCGCCTCCACTTCACCTATGCCCAGCCCGACGAATCCGGAGTCCAGCCATGAATCCCTCATCCTTCAAACCGCTTGTCGGGCGTGCCGTCGCCGCCGTTTTGCTGATCGCGCTGGGTGTGGCGGGCGGCCTGATGTGGGAGCGGACCCGACAGCCGCCTGCGGCCGGGCCGGACGCCACGGCAACGTCCACCGACGAACGCCGCGTGCTCTACTGGTACGACCCGATGGTGCCGGCGCAGCAATTCGACAAGCCCGGCAAATCACCCTTCATGGACATGGAACTGGTGCCCAAATACGCCGACGAGGGCGGCGACGCTGCCAGCGTGCGCATCGATCCCAGCATCGCGCAGAATCTGGGGACGCGGCTTGCCCCGGTCACCCGCACCGATATTTCAGACACACTGCAGGCCACCGGCCTGGTGCGCTACAACGAACGCGACATCGCCATCGTGCAGGCGCGCAGCGGCGGCTATGTCGAACGGGTGGCCCGGCTGGCACCAGGTGATGTAGTCAAGGCCGGCGCCCTCATCGCCGAGCTGCTGGTGCCGCAATGGGCGGCGGCGCAACAGGAATACCTGGCCTTGAAAGCCACCGGCGACGCCGATCTGACCGCCGCCGCCGAAGCGCGGATGCGGCTCGCCGGAATGCCCGAGCGGCTGATCCGCGAAGTGAAAGCAAGCGGCCGGGTGAAGGACCGCATCGCGATCACCGCGCCCATCGGCGGCGAGCTGCAGTCTCTCGACGTGCGGCCCGGCATGACGCTTTCCGCCGGGCAGACGCTGGCGCGCATCAATGGCATTGCGAGCGTATGGCTCGATGTGGCCGTGCCACAGGCGCAGGCAGGCCGAGTGCGCACTGGGCATGCCGCCGAGGCGCGCTTCGCCGCATTCCCCGGCGAAACGGTCACGGGCCGGGTAACCGCCATCCTGCCCAGCATTGATCCGGCGGCGCGCACACTCACCGCGCGCATTGAGCTGCCCAACCGCGATGGCCGCATTCGCCCCGGCCTCAGTGCCGAAGTGCAGATCGCGGGCACGACGGAAACCGCGCTCACCGTGCCGAGCGAGGCAGTGATCCGCAGCAGCAGCCGCGCACTGGTGATCGTGGCGGAAGATAACGGGCGCTACCGCCCGGTCGAAGTCACGCTCGGCCGTCAGGCGAACGACCGCACCGAAGTGCTGTCCGGCCTGACCGAAGGCCAGCAGGTGGTCGCCAGCGGACAGTTTCTGATCGACTCCGAAGCCAGCCTGCAGGGGGTGCTCGACCGCCTCTCCACCGCACCAAAAAGCGGTGCGCCTGCTGCGCCCCTGCATGAAGCAGACGCGGTGATCGAGGAGATCGACGGCGAGGAAGCGACGCTCGCACACGGCCCGTTCGAATCGCTGTCGATGCCGGGCATGACTATGGTGTTTCCGCTGGCGCACCCCGAACTCGCGCGCGGGCTGAAGCCCGGCGACCCGGTGCGTGTCGGCGTGCGCCAGACCGACGACGGGCTGCTGGTTGAAAAGCTCGACAAGCGCGGGAGCGCGAAATGATCGCGGCGCTGATCCGCTGGTCGGTGGGCAACCGTTTCCTGGTGCTGCTGGCGACGCTGTTCGTCGTGGCCTGGGGCGTGTGGGCGGTGAAAACGACGCCGATCGATGCGCTGCCCGACCTGTCCGACGTGCAGGTCATCATCCGTACGCCCTATGCCGGGCAGGCGCCGCAGATCGTCGAGAATCAGGTCACCTATCCGCTCGCCACCACCATGCTGTCGGTGCCGGGCGCGAAGACGGTGCGTGGCTATTCGTTTTTCGGCGACAGCTATGTGTATGTGATTTTCGAGGACGGCACCGACCTGTACTGGGCGCGCTCGCGCGTGCTGGAATACCTCAGCCAGGTGCAGGGCCGGCTGCCCGATAGCGCCAAGCCCGCCCTGGGACCGGATGCAACCGGCGTCGGCTGGATTTACCAGTACGCGCTGGTGGACAAGAGCGGCCGTCACGACCTGGCGCAACTGCGTTCGATCCAGGACTGGTTCCTCAAATACGAGCTGAAGACGCTGCCGAACGTGGCCGAGGTCGCGACCATCGGCGGCATGGTCAGGCAGTATCAGGTGGTGCTCGACCCGGTGAAGCTTGCCGCCTACGACATCCGGCACCAGACGGTCATCAATGCCATTCGCGGCGCCAACCAGGAGAGCGGCGGCGCGCTGCTGGAACTCGCCGAAACCGAATACATGGTGCGCGCCAGCGGCTATCTCGAGAGCCTGGCCGACTTTCGCACCATTCCGCTGAAACTCGTGGGCGCCACGCCGGTGACGCTGGGCGACGTGGCGACGATCCGCATCGGCCCCGAAATGCGGCGCGGCATCGGCGAGCTCGACGGCGAGGGCGAGGCCGTCGGCGGCGTGGTGATCCTGCGCTCGGACCAGAACGCGCGCGCCACCATTGCGGCGGTCAAGGAAAAGCTCGCAACGCTCAAGGCCGGCCTGCCGCCGGGCGTCGAGATCGTCACCACCTACGACCGCAGCGCGCTGATCGACCGCGCCATCGACAACCTCAGCCACAAGCTCGTCGAGGAATTCATCGTGGTGGCGCTGGTGTGCGTGCTGTTCCTGTGGCATCTGCGCTCCTCGCTGGTGGCGATCATCTCGCTGCCGCTGGGCGTGCTGATCGCCTTCATCGTCATGCGCCAGCAGGGCATCAACGCCAACATCATGTCGCTCGGCGGCATCGCGATCGCCGTCGGCGCGATGGTCGATGGCGCCGTGGTCATGATCGAGAACGCGCACAAGCACATCGAGGCCTGGCAGCGCGAGCACCCCGGCAAAACCCTGCAGGGCGAGGCGCACTGGCGGGTGATCGTCGAGGCCGCCAGCGAGGTCGGCCCGGCGCTGTTTTTCTCGCTGCTCATCATCACCCTGTCGTTCATTCCGGTATTCACGCTGGAAGCGCAGGAAGGCCGCCTGTTCGGCCCGCTCGCTTTCACCAAGACCTATGCGATGGCCGCTTCAGCTGCGCTGTCGGTGACGCTGGTGCCGGTGCTGATGGGCTACTGGATCCGCGGCCGCATCCCGGACGAAACGAAGAACCCGCTCAATCGCTGGATGATCCGGGCCTACCGGCCGTTGCTCGACGCAGTGCTGGCGCGCCCCAGGACCACCCTCGTGGTCGCCGCCCTGGTGTTCCTCAGCGCGGCCTGGCCGATCAGCCGCCTCGGCGGCGAGTTCCTGCCGCCGCTCGACGAGGGCGACCTGCTCTACATGCCGAGCGCGCTGCCGGGACTGTCGGCGCAGAAAGCGTCCGAACTGCTGCAGCAGACCAACCGCCTGATCCGCAGCGTGCCGGAAGTGGCGAGCGTCTACGGCAAGGCCGGGCGCGCCGACACCGCCACCGATCCGGCACCGCTGGTAATGTTCGAGACCATCATCCAGTTCAAGCCGCGCGAGCAATGGCGCCCGGGAATGACGCCGGAAAAGCTGATCGAGGAACTCGATCGCGCGGTGCAGGTACCGGGGCTGGCCAATATTTGGGTGCCGCCCATCCGCAACCGCATCGACATGCTCGCCACCGGCATCAAGAGCCCGATCGGAGTGAAGATCGCCAGCGCTAACCTGGCCGACATCGACCGCGTCGCGCAGCAGGTCGAGCGCATCGCCAGCACCGTGCCCGGGGTGTCGTCCGCGCTCGCCGAGCGCCTCACCGGCGGCCGCTATGTCGATATCGCCATCGACCGCGCCGCCGCCGCGCGCTACGGCCTCAACGTCGCCGATGTGCAGTCGGTGGTGGCGACCCTGATCGGCGGCCAGAACATCGGCGAAACCGTCGAGGGGCTGGCGCGCTACCCGATCAACGTGCGCTACCCGCGCGAATGGCGCGACACCCCGGAAACGCTCGCCGCACTGCCCATCCTCACGCCCGGCGGCAGCCAGATCACCCTCGGCATGGTGGCCGCGGTCAGGCTCAGCGAGGGCCCGCCGATGCTGAAAAGCGAGAACGCGCGGCTGTCGGGATGGGTCTACGTCGACGTGCGCGGGCGCGATCTCGCATCCACCGTGGCCGATCTGCAGCAGGCCGTGGCCGAAGGGGTCAAGCTCGAACCCGGCATGAGCATCGCCTATGCCGGTCAGTTCGAATTCATGCAGCGCGCCAATGCGCGGCTGAAAGCCGTGGTGCCGGCCACCCTGGCGATCATCTTCGTGCTGCTCTACCTTACCTTCCGCCGCTTCGACGAAGCGCTGCTGATCATGGCCACCCTGCCGTTCGCGCTGACCGGCGGCGTGTGGTTCCTCTACGCGATGGACTACAACCTGTCGATCGCGACCGGCGTCGGCTTTATTGCGCTGGCCGGCGTCGCCGCCGAATTCGGCGTGATCATGCTGCTGTATCTGAAGAACGCCTGGACCGCGCAGCAGGCGGCCGGTCAGGCAGGCGAGGCGGGGCTGCAGGACGCCATCCGCGAGGGCGCGGTGCAGCGCGTGCGGCCAAAAGCCATGACCGTGGCGGTGATTGTCGCCGGCCTCTTGCCGATCATGATCGGCAGCGGCACCGGCAGCGAGGTGATGAGCCGCATCGCCGCCCCAATGATCGGCGGCATGGTGAGCGCGCCGCTACTGTCGCTGTTCGTCGTCCCGGCGGCCTACTGGCTGATGCGCCGCCGCGCCGCGCGCGCGGCGGCCGACAGCACGCCAGTGGGCGACGACAAAACGTGACGCAAAACGCGATCACGCGTCCGGCATCACCTGCGCAAAGCTGGTGATGGCGGTGAAGTCGCCGCATGCCTTGTGCGGCAGGCGCGAATCGGGGTTGCATACCGCCAGCAGTTGCGCGATGCCGTAGGCCTGCGCGCTTTTCAGCACCGGCAGGCTGTCGTCGACAAACAGGGTGCGCTGCCGGTCATACGGCTCGATCGCCTGCAGGCCCTGCCAGAAATCCGGGTGCTCCTTGGGCAGCCCGACCTGGTGGGATGAGATCAGCGCGTCGAAATAGGCATCGATGCGGGTTTCGCGCATTTTCAGGTCGAGACTCTTGGGATGCGCATTGGTCGCCATCACCACCCGGCGCCCCGATGCCCGCAGCGCCTGCAGGAAGGCGGGCACGTCGGGCCGCACCGCGATCAGGTGGGCGACTTCCTCCTTCAGTTGCACGATATCGAGCGCGAGCTCGCTGCTCCAGAAATCCAGGCAGTACCAATTGAGCGTGCCGCTGTGGCGTTCGTAATGCGCGGTGAGGTGCGCGCGCGCCACTTCCGGCGCGAGGCCGTGGTATTCGGCATAGCGGCGCGGCATGTGCTCCAGCCAGAAATGGTTGTCGAAATAGAGGTCGAGCAGGGTGCCGTCCATGTCGAGCAGGACGGTGTCGACGCGCGACCAGTCGATCATTGCAGCCGCAGGCATCACGTCAGAACAGTTCGTCTTTGGAGATGCCGCGCCGCCGCAGCGTCTGCCGCAGCACGCGCAGGGATTCCATCTGGATCTGCCGCACGCGTTCGCGGGTGACCTGCAGCTCCAGCGCCAGATCTTCCAGGGTGCAGGCCGCGCAGCCGTTCAGTCCGAACCGCCGCTCGATCACCCAGCGCTGTTTGTCGTTGAGATGGCCCAGCCATTCGTTGACGTGGTGCCCGATTTCATCGAGCTGCAGTATTTCGTCCGGCAGGTGAGCGTTGTCGTCGGCGATCGCCTCGCCCAAGGACAGCGTGGGATCGACGTCGAGCGGCGCATCGAGCGAGGCCACCCGTTCGTTCAGCTGCATGATGCGGCGCACGTCCGCAACCGCATGTCCGGTCAGCGCGGCGATGTCGTCCGCGGATGCGTCGGTGACGCCGTGGGTTTCCAGATGGCGCCTGGCGCGCAGGTAGATGTTGAGTTCCTTGATGATGTGCACCGGCAGGCGGATGGTGCGCGACTGGTTCATGATCGCGCGCTCGATGTTCTGGCGGATCCACCAGGTGGCGTAGGTGGAAAAGCGGAAACCACGCTCGGGGTCGAATTTTTCCAGCGCGTGGATCAGACCGAGATTGCCCTCCTCCACCAGGTCGAGCAGGGTCAGTCCGCGGTTGGTGTAATGCTTGGCAATGTTGACCACCAGCCGCAGGTTGCGCTCGATCATGGTCTGGCGCGCTTCGAAGTCGCCCTCGATCACGCGCCGCGCCAGCGCGACTTCCTCTGCCGCACTCAAGAGCGGCGCCTGGCCGATTTCGTTGAGATACAGCTGGGTGACGTCGACCTGGGTCTCGTCGAGGATGGCCGACGCCAGCTCCTCGCTGCTGTCTGCCCGCTGTGTGGCTTCGGCCTCTGACTCCTCGGGCAGGTCATCCGATTCATTGCGGGGATCAGTGCTCATGAACGCTCCGGCAGATAGATCAGGGGATCGAGCGGTTTGCCATAACGGCGGATTTCAAAATGCAGTTTCACCCGGTCGGCACCGCTGTCGCCCATCAGGGCGATCTTCTGCCCGGCGCTCACCGTGTCGCCCTCCTTCACCAGGATGGCCTCGTTATGCGCATAGGCCGACAAGAATTCGCCCGCATGCTTGACGATCAGCAGCTGTCCATAGCCGCGCAGGCCGTTGCCGCTGTACACCACCTTGCCGGATGCCACCGCGACCACCGGCGCATTGCGCTTTCCGACAATGTCGATGCCCTTGCCGCCCGCGCGGCCAAAATGGCCGGCCAGCGTGCCTTCGGCTGGCCATAGCCAGTTCTCGACCAGCCCGCTTGCAGCCGGTGCAGGTGCAGGCGCCGCCGGCACCGCGGCGACCGGTGCCGGCCTGACCACGGCCGGCGCGACCACCGCCACCGGTGCACCCGACACCCGCGCCCACTCGGCATCGGAATATGGCAGCAGCACCGCTTGCGGTTCGCGCAGTACCGGCGGCTCCGCCGGCGCATCCAGCGGGCGCGCAGTGGGTGCGGGCTCGTCGTCGAGCGGCTTGATTTCGACCGCATCCGGCGGCGGCGTCAGCCGCAGCACCTGGCCGACCAGAATGCGGTCGGGCGATTCAAGCCGGTTCCAGAGGGCGATCTCGCGGTAATCGAGGCCGTTGGCAAAGGCGATGGCATACAGCGTATTGCCGCGCTGCACGGTATGCAGGCCATTGGTGGACGGTGTGATTTGCGGCGTGACGGGTGCGACTGGCGTGACGGGCGTGCGCGCCGGCCCCCGGTCGCTCACCGGCGCAGGCCCGGGCGAGGTGCAGGCGGCAAGCCCCAGCACCAACATGCCCAGCCAGGCAACACGTACGCGCCTGCCGGCTGCCATCCCTATCACGCGAGCCCGGGCAGCCGTCTTCATTACGCCACCCCGGGCAGCAGGGGAACGAACTTCACCCCTTCGAGCAGGCACTCGGTGAATGCATCGCCTTGGCGTTCCATCACGCACAATGTCTGCGTGGCATGGCCGAGCGGCATCACCAGGCGCCCGCCGTCGGCCAGTTGTGCCAGCAGGGCCTGCGGCACCTCGGCAAACGCGGCCGCAATCACGATGGCGTCGAACGGCGCGAAATCCTTCGCTCCATGCATACCGTCGCCGTGCTTGGGCTTGACGTTGTTGACCCGAAGTTCGCGCAGCCGCACGCGCGTCCGGCCGACCAGCGCGGCGATGCGCTCCATCGACACCACCTCGCGCGCCAGCTTGCCCAGCACTGCGGCCTGATAGCCGCAGCCGAGCCCGATTTCCAGCACGCGTCCGAGCGCCCGGCCCTGGCTGTTCTCGCCATGGCGCGCCAGTTCGGCCATGCGCGCCACGATGTAAGGGTTGGAAATAGTCTGGCCGAAGCCGATCGGCAATGCATTGTCCTCGTAGGCGCGCGACTCCAGCGCCTGGTCGACGAACAGGTGGCGCGGCACCATGCCCATCGCCGACAGCACGATCTCGTCGCGGATGCCCTGCTCGCGCAGGCGCTCGATCATGCGGTCGCGGGTGCGTGCCGAGGTCATGCCGATACCGGCGCGCGGGTTCAGGATTTCAGCCATGCGTTCACGCTGTCCATCTGGCTGAAACGGGTCAAGTCCATTTGCAGCGGGGTGATCGAAACGAAGCCGTTGGCGATGGCATGGAAATCGGTGCCCTCGCCGGCGTCCTGCGCCAGGCCTGCCGCACCCACCCAGTACACGGTCTGACCGCGCGGGTTGGTGGTTTTCACGACAGATTCGGCCTTGTGGCGCTTGCCCAGCCGGGTCACGCTGAGGCCTTTCAGATCGGCCCAGTCTCGATCCGGCACATTGACGTTGAGCAGCATCGGTTCGGTCGGCGGCTGCGCCTGGATGCGCTGCACCAGTTCGACCACCACGCGCGCGGCGGCGTCGAAGTGCAGGGCATTGTGATTGGCGAGCGAGACCGCGATCGACGGGATGCCGAGCAGATAGCCTTCGGTCGCGGCAGCCACGGTGCCGGAGTAGATGGTGTCATCCCCCATGTTGGCACCGTGGTTGATGCCGGAAATCACCATGTCCGGCATGTGATCGAGCATGCCGGTGACGGCCAGATGCACGCAGTCGGTCGGGGTGCCGTTGACGTAATAAAAGCCGCTCGGGGCCTGGCGCAGCATCAGCGGACGGTCGAGCGTGAGCGAATTGGAGGCGCCGCTGCGGTCGCGTTCGGGCGCCACCACGGTAATGTCGGCCAGTTGGGCAAGCGCTTGCGCCAGCGCAGCCAGGCCAGGCGCGAAATAGCCGTCGTCGTTGGAGAGCAGGATACGCATCAGCGGCCGCCTCCGGACAGGGCAGGCAATCGGTACAGGGAACTCATGGCGGGGATGCGAGCGTCACACATGCGCCTGATTCTACCATCCCGATTTGATCGACTCAGCCTGCAAGCCGCATATCCATCCGCGAAGCGCTGGCACAACGCACAGCGGGTGGGGCGGGAGAGCACGATGGCAAGCAGGCGCTTGCGCGCCTTTCCAGTGTGTCCGGTTTCAGTCGTATTCCCGGGTGTAGAACGCGTCAAAACTGCTGCTCTGCTGGCCGGCCTGCGCTTCAAGCCGCACGCGCGACGACAGCTGGTAGACCACCTTGACCACCTGGCTCAGTCCGTCGAAGCTCTGCTCGAAAATCAGCATCGTTCGCGAGGACAAGCGTTTGCCGATACTGACCACGGCGCTGGAGAGATCATCGCCCTCGCCCGCACGCACGCCGAAGCTTTCGATGCCCAGCGCCTCGGCAAGCTGCGCCTGCGTACCCACTGATTCCGCCTGCCCCAGCAGCGCGCCGGCGGCGATCTGGAGCAGCGCAAATTCCTGCTGCCCCCCCGTTTCCAGGCCATGCCCCAGCACCAGCCAGGAGAGCTTCTCGGTATCCGGCAACGGCGGATCGGAATACAGCGTCACCCGCGGACGCTGCACCGTCCCGCTGACCTGCACGCCAGCGGTGACCGTGGGCGTCTCGCGCACCGCCAGGACATCGATCCCCGGGTTGTCGATCGGGCCGACGAAGCTGAGTATGCCGCGCTCGATGTCGAGAGATTGCCCATAGGCGGCATAGCGCCCCTCCACCACCTGGATACGCCCTTCGGCGCGCAGGACTTCGTTCACTGTGTACACGCGCAGCTGGCCGCCCAGGCGCGCGTCGAGTCCGGCGCCCTCGAACAGGAAATCGTCGCCCAGATTGAGCTTGAGATCGAGCTGCAGCGGGATGCGCCGGGCAGTGGACTTTTCGCGCGGCGGGCGGCCGACGATGACGACGTCATCCGAAAGCGTGGGACGACTGGCTTCCGGGATTTCGATGCGGGCGCGGTCCGCGGTGAGCTCACCCGTGAGCTGCAGTCGCTTCTGGCTGAGGTTGAGGCGGGTCATGCCAGAAACAATCACGCGGCGGTCGCTGCGGTTGGTGATGGAAAATTTTTCGAAAGTGAGCGCAAGGCTGGCCTGCGGGTCTCGAAGTTGTGCCTCCCCGCTCAATACGATGCGCCCGCTTTGCCCGGTCAGCACGCCCTCCTGCACCCGCACGCGATCGTCGGCCAGAATGAGCTTGAGGGTACCGCCGGTGATCGACACGCCTTCCTCGGGCATGGCAAAACGGATCTGGCTGGCATCGATTCGGCCCTCGATGTGCGGCGCCGCCAGACTGCCGCTGCCCGCAAGCTGCGCATCGAGGCGGGCGTCGGCCCGGATGCCGACCGGAAGAAAGGGCCGGAGCAGACTCAGATCGGGCACGTCGAGCTGCGCCGTCCACGCCAGCGGCGCTGTGCGCGGCAGGGTGAAGAAGGCGCCCTCGCGCAGCAGCGTCGCCTGGCCATTGGCGCGCAGCTGGCCGGCTTCGCGACTGGCCACCTCGATGTGAGCCGTGACACGGCTGTCCTCGGCGTCGAGGTTGAGCACCAGCGTCGTCAGGCCCAGATTCTGCGCCGGATCCTTCATCCGCACATCGCCCGACTGGCGACGCAGCCGCAGCCGGCCGTCGAGGCTGTCACCGGCACGCAGATTCCAGTCGCCATCGACCCTGAGGTCGGTGGTGAACAGCGGGGCGGTTTCCAGCAGCGCCAGCAGCGGCGCCAGCGGCAGGTTGGCGAGCGCGCCACGGCTGGCCAGCTGCGCACCCTGGCGGCTGAACTGCTCGACGTTCAGGCGGCCGCCCGCCAGCGTCAACGCCAGATCGCTCACCTGCTGCCGTTCGCGCGACAGCAGCAGGGTGGCAGGCGCTGTCAATTGCATCGGCCAGGGTCCCTGCGCCGCGGCCTGAGTCAGCTGACCGCGCCAGACCTGACCCTCATCCAGCCCGCCCGTCAGGCTCGCCGTCACCCGCCAGTCAGGCATGCGGGCGTCGAGCGTCAGGGTGTGGGCATTGCGGCGGCCCTGCAGGTTCGCGCCAATTGTGCTCAGGCGCTGTCCGGCCAGTGTCACCCCGCGCGCGTCGAGCTGGCCGCTGAACGTGCCGTTGGCAGCGGCCTGCAGATCGAGTTGCAGGTTCAGCGCGTCGACAGCGATGTCGCCCGGCAGGCGCAGGCCGCTGGCGGCCACCACCGCCTCGATCTGCGGCTGGCCAGGGTCGCCGCTGACGCTGCCGCGGCTGGTCAGGCGCCCGGCCAGGCCGAGCTTGAGGCGCGCCAGCGCGGGCGCGTCGATGTCCCAGTTGAGGCGGTCGCCGGCGCGGCCAAAGGCGCCCTTCAGCGTGGCCAGATTGCCGGCCAGATTGAGGTCGATGTCGGCATCGGCCAGATGCCGGCCTTCGATGCGCAGCCGGCCCCGGCCACTGACCGGACGGCCTTCGAGCTTGCCCGGCGGCAGGGTGAACTCGCTTTGCAGGCGCAGCTCGGGCAGCAGCACGCCGCTCGCTTCCCCGCGCGCATTCAGCCGCCCGCGCGGAAATTTTCCGAAGCGCGCCGGGTTGATCTGCGTGGCGTCGAACTCGGCGGAAAACGCACGGCCGGCATCGAGCTGCAGTTCGCCCTGCGCGGTCAGGCGCCCTGCCTGGCCGCTGAAGCTCATCGATTCCAGCCGCAGGGCCGCGTCGGCATGCGTGAGCTTGAAGTGGCCCTGCCCCCAGGTCTCGCTGACCTCGCCGCTGAGCGTCTGGCGTGCCGCGTCGCCCACCAGTTGCAAAACCGTGCGCATGCGGGTGGCATTGAGGTCGCTGTGCAGCCCGGCCAGGTTGAGGCGCGGGCTTTCCAGATTCACCGTAAAGCGGCCGTCACGCCACTGGCCGTCACCGGCAAATTGCCCGGCCGCACCGAGATCGATGGCCAGCGAACTGAAGTCGGCCTGGGCGGCGTCGCCCAGCACCGCGCCGGTGAGGTTGGCCAGCGGCAGGCGTTCCTGGTCGAGCCGCCCCGCCAGCCGATTGGACAGGCTGAAAGTGCCGAGCAGGCGCTCGCCCGGCAGGCCCTCGAACACGCCGGAAAATGCCAGGTCGGCGACGGGCACATCCGCCACGAACTGGCGTGGGTTGATGCCCTCGCCGGCCACCAGCAGCCGGGGCAAACGCACTTTTGCAAACGGCGCCACCGCGCCGCTGGCAAGCAAACGCATGCCTTCGGCTGTGGCATTCAGCTGGAACGCGAACGCGGCCAGCGCCCCCGTCAGTTCGAGCCTTGCCGTCACCGGTAGCGGCTCACGCTGCGTCGCGTCGATCCGGCCCTGCAGGGCAAACGGCGCGTCCTTGCCGAGTTCGAACTGCCCGCTGACGTCCGCCCAGGGCGTCTCCAGCGTGGCCCCGCTCAGCCGGTAGCGCTCGCCGGTGCCGTCGAGACGGGCCTTGAAATCACGGAACGTCAGGGACGCGCCCGCCTCGCCGATATCCAGCCGGGCCAGATCGATCGCATGCACCCGCACGTCAAACGGCAGGCGCAGGCTGTCGGGCGGCTCGGGCGGCGCCGGCTCCTTTTTCAGGGTGATTACCCGAATGGTCTGCGCCGCCAGCAGATCGACCTCGATGCGGCGCTGCCACAGCGCGCGCGGCTGCCATTCCAGATGCAGCTTTTCAATCTCGATGCGTTGGGTGTCGGTGACGAGGGTCAATTTTCGAATGTCGAGCGGCGCCCCGAGGTGGCCGTCGACGCCTTCGAATTTCAGCCGTTCGCCGCTCAGCGTCGTCACCGTTTGCGTCAGCCAGCGAAACCCGCTGGCGGTCGTCGCCAGATACGCGCCCGCTGCCACCAGCGCCGCCAGCAAGACCAGCAACGTGGCCAGGCTCCAGCCGACGCGCCTCAAAACGACACCCCAAGCGAGAAATGCAGGCGGAATTCGTCGGTGGCCTCGCCGTACGCCAGGTCGAGGTTGATCGGCCCGACCGGTGAGCGGTAGCGCGCGCCGACGCCATAACCGAACGCAGGAGACAGGTCGCCGCGGCTGTCGGCCGCATCGCCCGCATCGACGAACACGGCCATGCCCCAGTTGCCTTCGAAGAAATGGTGGTATTCGACGCTGCCGGTGGCCAGATGGCGCACCGAAACCACCCCGCCGTCCAGCGTGCGCCCCAGACTCTGATAGGCGTAGCCGCGCACCGAGTTGTCGCCGCCGGCACGGAACAGGAAATCGGTAGGGATGCCGTCGCGCGTCTGTGCCAGCACGCTGCCGAGTTCGCCGCGCAGAATCAGGCGACCGTTGTCGCCGGCGCGGAAGAAATGGGTGTGGCGACCATACAGACGGATGAAGCTGGTATCGGACAACAAAGCCTCGGACGCGCCGCCGCCCTGCAGCGTGAGCACATAGCCACGCCGCGGATAGAAGGCGCGCCCGATCGTGCGCTGCGTCCACGCGTAGTTGGCGGTCAGCGCCCGATTGCGCACGTCCAGCACGTCGGCGATGGTCTGCTGTTCAATCTGGTATTGCAGCGACAGCGTGGCTTCAATCTGGCCGCGCGTGCGGCTGCGCTTGGCCGCCAGCACGGTGGAGCGCGTTTCCTGCCCCTCGATGTCTTCCTGCTTGAGTTGCAGACCCAGACTGTTTTCATAGCCATTGGCGTTGCGCGGCCAGGCCAGCTCCGCCGCCCCGGTCTGCCGCTCGGTTTCCAGGCGCGCATCCAGATCAAGGCGCAACCCGCGATTCAGGATGTCGCGATGTGTCCACGACACCTGTACCCGTGCGCCGGTGTCGGTGCTGACGCCGGCGCCGACGCTGAACAGCTTTTCCGGCCGCTCGACCACATTCACCCGCACCGGCACGGCCGCCGCCAGCGCCGGATCGGGCTCGATGTGCACCGTGGCCTGCGCGTAATAGCCGCTCATATCCAATGCCGCCTGGTAGTCCAGCAGGTCCTGCTGGCGATATGGCTGGCCCGGCTTCAGCGGGCTCAGGTTGCGGATGATCGACTCGGGATAACGCTGACTGCCGCTGATCACCGGTTCGCCGTAAAAAAATGCCGGCCCACTGTCCACCGTCACCGTCAAATCTGCCGCCTGCGCCGCCGGATTAATGCGCGCCTCGCTCGCTGCCAGATGGGCCGCCGGATAGCGAATGGTCAGCAGCGGTCGCAGCACTGCCACCTTGGCGACATCCCAGTCGGCCTGGCGAAACGGCATTTCCGGCTGCAGCGTGAAACTGCGCTCGGCGCGCTCGCGCAGGCGCGCGCCACGTCCCTCCGCCTTGGCCAGCGCCCCGGCAAAGTCGATATTTACCGTACGGACCAGGGTGCGCGGCCCTGGCGCCACCGCATAGCGCAGCACCCAGTCATCTCCCACCTGCGTCATGCTGCTGTCGATCTGCGGCGAGAAATATCCCTCTGTCGCCAGCAGTTCGCGCGCAGTGTCCTCGCTCACGCTGCGCAGCCGTGCCACTTCCGCCTCGTCCAGCGGCTCGCCCATCCGTGCGGCACGCGCCGCTTCCAGGTACTGGACCAGCAGCGGCTTGAGTTCATCCGGCGCCTCCACCTCCACCGTCAGGGCGTGCGCCGGCATCGCGCACAGCACGGCAAGAAACGTCAGGATTCTGAAAAGGGGAGAAGGCAAAACAGCCCGCACAAATGAAGTCGTCAGCTTCATTCTAGGGGGTGCGTTGAAATCGGCTAAAAACCATGAGTGGAATAAGCAGACGGATACGATCGAGAGATTGGCGCCGAGGGGCCGGTGCCGGCCATAACCGGCGGGTCGGTGCTTGGGTCGAACGTCTTAAATCATGCCTTTTCCAGACAGACAATCGTGCGTGCTCAGCAGACAGCGGAAACATGTCGTACTCACGAACGGCCTGAGCGCAGCGTCGGGATCATGTTTTAGCCCTCAATCCCCGGCAGATCAGCCACCGCCGGTTCGAGCTGGACCTGCATACAGACATTGGCCAGGGCGAACAGAACATACTGAGAGACAAGCGAGATCAAATCGATGAAGTCCCGCGGGCTGAGGACGCCCCGGGTGCGGTTCCACAATGCTGGCGGGAGCGATCGTTCATTCACGAAGGCGTCGGTGAGTTCGAGGAAAGCGCGCTCCCTTTCCGCTGTGAAGGCGTCACAGGAACCCTGCCGAATAGCATCAAGCTCCGCATCATTGATGCCGAACTCGCGCCCGACCTTGACATGGTGCTTCCAGACATACTCGCTGCGATAGAGGACCGCCATGCGGAGGATGACCAGCTCCTGCTCACGAACCGCCAGCCCCATCTTCGACTTCGAAGTCACCCAGTAGTCCAGGAACGGCCCAAGGGTTTCCTGATTCTGCATCAGAACACCCAGGACATTGCGCGGGAAACCTTCCCCCGTGAGGCCCTTCCCCGGGAGCCGTCCCAGGATATCCAGCCATTCGGGGCGTAGATCGTCGGTCGACAGCGGAGCAATGCGGGAATCAGGCTCGTCGGGAAACGTCATTTGAATAACTCCATGGACTTCCACCTGTGAGGATTGCTTTTCAAGTTCAAGTTGCAGCTTCGGGGCCACCAGCCATTCACCCCAACCCACCAGCCCACCTGAAATATTCTTTTTAGCCCACGCAAACGAAAAAAGAGGGCGGAATCCGCCCTCTTTCATCCCGCCAGCCCGATCAGCCCGGTTGTAATGCGGCCTTCTCGAAACTGAACACCCCGTCCTGCGCATCGATACGGATGGTGTCCTTGGGCCCGAAGCGTCCGGACAAAATTTCCTTCGCCAGCGGGTTTTCCAGTTCGCTCTGGATCGCCCGCTTGAGCGGGCGCGCGCCGTAGATCGGGTCGAAGCCGGCCCTGGCGATTTCGGCCAGCGCCGCTTCGCTGATCTCGAGCTGCATCTCCATCTGCGCCAGGCGTTTTTCCAGGCCTTGCAGCTGGATGCGCGCGATGCTGGCGATGTGCTTCTCGTCCAGGGCGTGGAACACGACGACTTCGTCGATGCGGTTGATGAACTCGGGACGGAAGTAGGACTTCACCTCGCCCAGCACGGCCAGCTTGATGACCTGGTAATCGTCGCCGCTCATCTGCTGGATCATCTGTGAACCGAGGTTGGAGGTCATCACGATCACGGTGTTGCGGAAGTCGACAGTGCGGCCCTGACCGTCGGTGAGGCGGCCATCGTCGAGCACCTGCAGCAGCACGTTGAAAACGTCCGGGTGCGCCTTTTCCACCTCGTCCATCAGGATCACGGAATAGGGCTTGCGGCGTACCGCCTCGGTCAGATAACCGCCCTCCTCGTAGCCGACGTAGCCGGGCGGCGCGCCGATAAGGCGGGCGACCGAGTGCTTCTCCATGAATTCGCTCATGTCGATGCGGATCATGTGGTCGGCGGAATCGAACAGGTATTCGGCGAGCGTCTTGCATAGTTCGGTCTTGCCGACGCCAGTGGGGCCGAGGAACAAAAACGACCCGAGCGGCCGGTTGGGGTCGCTCAAACCAGCGCGTGAACGGCGGATCGCATCCGACACCACGCGCACGGCTTCGTCCTGTCCCACCACGCGGCTGTGCAGCTTCGCCTCCATGTGCAGGAGCTTGTCGCGTTCGCCCTGCAGCATCTTGGAGACCGGAATGCCGGTCGCGCGCGAGACGACTTCGGCGATTTCCTCGGCGCCGACTTCGGTGCGCAGCAGCTTGAACACGGGCTTGGTGTCGGCCGCCTCGGCGTGCGTCAGCTGGGCTTCCAGCTGCGGCAGCTTGCCGTATTGAATCTCGGCCACCTTGTCGAGCTTGCCCTGGCGCTGCAGCTCGACCATTTCGCCGCGCAGCCTGTCGATTGCTTCCTTGATGTGGGCGCTGCCCTGGACCTGGGCCTTTTCGGCTTTCCAGATTTCTTCCAGATCGTTGTATTCGCGTTGCAGGGTCAGCAGTTCGTCTTCGATCAGCTGCAGGCGTTTTTTGGACGCCTCGTCCTTTTCGCGCTTGACCGCCTCGCGCTCGATCTTCAGCTGGATCATGCGCCGCTCGAGCTTGTCCATCACCTCGGGCTTGGAATCGATTTCCATCTTGACGCGCGCCGCCGCTTCGTCGATCAGGTCGATGGCCTTGTCGGGCAGGAAGCGGTCGGTGATGTAGCGATGGCTGAGTTCCGCCGCCGCGACGATCGCGGGGTCGGTGATGTTGACACCGTGGTGCAGTTCGTAGCGCTCCTGCAGGCCGCGCAGGATGGCGACGGTCGATTCGACGCTGGGTTCGTCGACCAGCACCTTCTGGAAGCGGCGCTCCAGCGCCGCGTCCTTCTCCACATACTTGCGGTATTCGTCGAGCGTGGTGGCGCCGATCAGGTGCAGCTCGCCGCGCGCCAGCGCGGGTTTGAGCATGTTGCCTGCGTCCATCGCGCCTTCGGCCTTGCCGGCGCCGACCAGGGTGTGCAGCTCGTCGAGGAACATGATGTAGCGGCCCGGGTCCATCGCCAGCTCTTTCAGCACGGCTTTGAGACGTTCCTCGAATTCGCCGCGATACTTGGCGCCAGCCAAAAGCGCGGCCAGATCCAGCACCAGCACCTTCTTGCCCTTCAGGGTTTCCGGCACTTCGTCATTGACGATCCGCTGCGCCAAACCTTCCACAATTGCCGTTTTTCCAACGCCGGGTTCGCCGATCAGCACCGGGTTGTTCTTGGTGCGGCGCTGCAGGATCTGGATCGAGCGACGGATTTCGTCGTCGCGTCCGATCACCGGGTCGAGCTTGCCTTCGCGCGCCCGCGCGGTGAGGTCCAGCGTGTATTTGGCGAGCGCCTCGCGCTGGCCTTCGGCCTCCTGCGACTGCACGTTCTCGCCGCCGCGAACGGCCGCAATCGCCTGTTCCAGCGCCGCCTTCTGCACGCCGTGCTGCTTCAGCAGACGCCCGGCCTCGCCCTTGTCGTCCAGCGCCGCCAGCAGGAACAGCTCGGAGGCAATGTAGGCGTCATTGCGCTTCATCGCCTCCTTGTCGGTCAGGTTGAGCAGGTTGTTGAGCTCGCGCGAGATCGCGACTTCGCCGCCCTGGCCCTCCACCTTGGGCAGGCGCGTCAGCGCCTGGGTCAGCGCCGCCTTCAGCGCCGGCACCTGGGCGCCGGCGCGCGCCAGGATGGCCGCGGCGCCGGCGCCCTCCTGCGTCAGCAGGGCGAGCAGCAGGTGCTGCGGCTCGATGTAGGCATGGTCGCCGCCGACGGCAAGGCTTTGCGCGTCGGAAAACGCTTGCTGAAACTGGGTGGTGAGCTTGTCAAAACGCATAGGGGGCCTCGTGCTTAAGGTATATTGATTGCTTTCCAAATAGTGGCATTCCGGCCGATTTCAACCCGCCATGTCTGAATTGAATGTAGAACAGGTATTGTCCGACGCCGCGCGCGCGCTGGAAGAAGACGTCGGCAGCGGCGACCTCACCGCCCGCCTCAACCCCGCGACGCAAACCGCGCACGCGCGCGTCATCAGCCGCGAAGCCGCGGTGATCGCCGGCCGTCCGTGGTTCGACGCCTGTTTCCGCACGCTCGACCTCGGTTGCGCCATCGACTGGCAGGTGAACGAGGGCGACACCGTCGCCGCCGGCAGCGTGCTGGCCGAGATCAGCGGCAATGCCCGTGCGCTGCTCAGCGCCGAGCGCCCGGCGCTGAATTTCCTGCAGACCCTGTCAGCGGTGGCCACCGCAACGCGGCCGTATGTCGAGGCCGTGCGCGGCACCCACGCCGCCATCTTCGACACCCGCAAGACCCTGCCCGGCCTGCGCATCGCCGAAAAGTACGCGGTGCGCATCGGCGGCGGGCAGAACCAGCGCATGGGCCTGTACGACGGCATCCTGATCAAGGAAAACCACATCGCCGCGGCCGGCGGCATCGCGCAGGTGCTGGAAGCCGCGTACCGGCTGGCCGAGGGCAAGGTCGGCGTGCAGATCGAAGTGGAAAACATCGACGAGCTCGAACAGGCCCTCGCTGCCGGCGCCGCGCTCATCCTGCTCGACAACTTCAGCCTTGCGGACATGCGCCACGCAGTGCAGGTTGCCCATGGCCGCGCCCTGCTCGAAGCCTCCGGCAACATCACGCTGGAGACCGTGCGCGAAGTGGCCGAAACCGGGGTCGACCGCATATCCATCGGCAGCCTGACCAAGCATATCCGCGCGGTGGATTTGTCGATGCGCATCGACACCCAGTGATCAAGCCATGATCGAGGTCGTCCGCGCCCGCTACGACGACCCCGCGCACGCCGCCGCGCTGCTCGACCTGATGGACCAATACGCACGCGATCCGGCGGGCGGCGGCGAACCGCTCGGCGATTTCGCCCGCGCCAATCTGCTCAAGGAACTCGCCGCACGCCCCTTCATCTTCAGCGTGCTGGCGTTCGACGGCGACACCCCGGTTGGCCTCGTCAACGCCATCGAGGGATTTTCCACCTTTGCCTGCCGCCCGCTGGTCAATGTCCACGACGTGGTGGTTGCGTCCAGCCACCGCGGACGCGGCATTGCGGCGCGGCTGTTCGCCGAAGTCGAGGCCATCGCCCGCGAACGCGGCGCGTGCAAGCTCACGCTCGAAGTGCTCGATGGCAATGCACCCGCACGCAATCTGTACCACCGACTCGGCTTTGCCGCCTACCAGCTCGACCCCGCCATGGGTCACGCGCAGTTCCTGTAGAAATGGCTGGACTGAAGCACACACTGGCCGCACTGGCGCTGGCGTGGGCCGTGTGGCTCCCGCAGCCAGCCTGGAGCGACTCGTCACCCCCCGCCCCGGCCATGCTGCTGGCCGAGGTGCACGCCGCCGACGTCGACGTCACGCAATACTGGATCAGCGAGAAATTCGACGGCGTGCGCGCCCAGTGGGACGGGCGCACGCTGCGCTTTCGTGGCGGCGGCAGCGTTCCCGCTCCGGGGTGGTTTACTACGGACTTTCCGGCGCAGCCGCTGGACGGCGAACTCTGGATCGGCCGCGACCGGTTCGATGCGCTGTCGGGCACAGTGCGCAAAATCGAACCGGTGGATGCCGAATGGCGGCAGGTACGCTACCTGGTTTTCGAATTGCCCGGCGCGGCGGGCAATTTCAGCGAACGCATCCGCCTGATGCAGGAAATCATTGCACAGGCCGGCGTGCCCTGGCTGCAGGCCGTCGGGCAGACGCGCGTGGCCGACCGCGCCACCCTGATGAAACAACTCGATGCCGTGATGCGCGCGGGCGGCGAAGGCCTGATGCTGCATCGCGCCGACGCGCCCTACCTCACCGGTCGCAGCAATGCGCTGCTGAAGCTGAAGCCATGGCAGGACACCGAGGCCGTCGTCGTCGGCTATGTACCAGGCAAGGGAAAATACCTGGGCATGACCGGCGCGCTGACCATGGAAATGCCGGACGGCCAGCGCTTCCGCATCGGCAGCGGCCTGACCGACGCGCTGCGTCGCCAGCCCCCGCCCCTTGGTGCCCGCATCACCTATCGCTACCAGAATCTGACGAAAAAGGGCCTGCCGCGATTTCCGCGCTACCTGCGCGTGCGGGAAGATTTTTAGGGGGTTATTCGGCCAGCCAGATCAGCGAGGCCATGCGCCCGGTCACGCCGTCACGACGATAGGAATAGAAGCTGTCAGCTTCGTTGAAGGTGCAGCGCCCGCCGCCGTAAATCGCCTGCACGCCGGCGTGTTGGAGGCGGATGCGCGCAAGCTGGTAGATGTCGGCAAGCCATTTGCCGGGGACTGACGCGGGGTGCGGCAGGAAGGCCACAGCGGCCGCCGGATGCTGCGCGACAAAAGCCTCCCGAACCTCATCGCCCACTTCAAACGCCTGCGGGCCGATGGCGGCGCCCATCCAGGCAAGAACCTCGCCCGGCGGCACCTGCATCGCGGCGACGGTGGCTTCCAGCACGCCGTCGGCCAGCCCGCGCCAGCCGGCGTGCGCGGCTGCGACGACGCTGCCGGCGCGGTCGCACAACAGCACCGGCAGGCAGTCGGCGGTGAGCACGGCGCTGACCTGCCCGGACTCGCGGGTGAACGACGCGTCGGCTTCAGGCTCGGGCTCACGCCCGAGTTCAACCACGCGGGCGCTATGAACCTGACGGAGCCAGCCCGGCTCGGCGGGCAACTGCCGTCGCAGGTGCGCGCGGTTGGCCGCGACATGGGCGGGATCGTCGCCGACATGATCGCCGAGGTTGAGGCCGGCCCAGGGCGCCTTGCTTGAGCCGCCCGAGCGGGTGGTCATCAGGCATTTCACCCGGGCAGGTGCGGGCCATTCGGGGACGATCGGGCTCACTTGACCCAATCGGTGTCGTCGCGCAGCGCTTGCAGGAGCGAGGCGAAATCCGGCGGCAAGGGACATTCCCACTGCATGAATTCCTGGGTGACCGGGTGGATCAGACCCAGTCGTTCGGCGTGCAGCGCCTGACGCGGGAACGGGATCTTCATGTGGCTGCGGCGACTGGCGCTGTAGACCGATTCGCCGACCAGCGGATGACCGATGTGCTGCATATGCACCCGGATCTGGTGGGTGCGCCCGGTTTCCAGCTTGCAGCGCAGCAGGGTGACGCCGGGAAAGCGCTCGACCACTTCGTAATGAGTGACCGCATCCTTGCCCATGCTGTGCACGGTGCGCTTGGTGCGGTTGTGCGGATCGCGCGCCAGCGGCGCATTGACGGTGCCGGCGTGGTCGACCTCGCCATACACCAGCGTGAGGTATTCGCGCTTGACGGTGCGCGCCTGCAACTGGCGTACCAGGTCGGTGTGCGATTTCAGCGTTTTGGCGACGACCAGCAGGCCCGAAGTGTCCTTGTCGAGCCGATGCACGATGCCGGCGCGCGGCAGTTCGGCCACCTGCGGCACCCGGTGCAGCAGCGCATTCAGCATCGTGCCCTGGCGGTTGCCGCTGCCGGGGTGCACCACCAGGCCGACCGGCTTGTTGATCACCAGCAGCACCGGGTCTTCGAACACCACATCGAGCGGGATGGCCTCGGGCGCATCGGGCGTGGCGTTCGGGTCGGGCTCGATTTCGACCCGCACCGATTCGCCGCCGCTGACTTTCATCCGGGTGGTGCCGAAGGCGTCGTCCACCGATATCCTGCGCGCGCGGATCCAGTTCTGGATGCGGTTGCGCGAAAACTCGGGAAGCAGGGCCGACAGTGCCTGATCGAGGCGCTGACCGCCCTGCTCGTCGGGGATCACCAGCTTGCGGATGTCGCTCTCCGGATTTCCCTTATAATCACTCGACGAATTTTCTGTGTCTTTTTCCATGCTTAAGCAATGTTCTTCCGGTTCCAATACATTCAGTCGGGTGCTGGGCAGCTTGCTGCTGGCCGCCGCGCTCACTCTGGGCGGCTGCGGCCTGTTGCCCGAGGTCAAGGACGAAACCTCAGGCTGGTCGGCGCAAAGGATCTATGCCGAAGCCAAGGATAATCTCAACAGCGGCAATTACGAACGCGCCATCAAGCTTTTCGAAACGCTGGAGTCGCGTTACCCCTTCGGCCGCTACGCGCAGCAGGCACAACTGGAAGTAGCCTACGCCTATTACAAGGACAACGAGCCGATTTCCGCCATCGCCGCGTGCGATCGGTTCATCAAGCTGCACCCCAATCACCCCAATGTGGATTACGCCTACTATCTCAAGGGCCTGGCGAATTTTAACGATGATCTTGGCCTGCTGGGCAACCTGGTCAATCAGGACCTGAGCGAACGCGACCCCAGGGCGGCACGCGATGCGTTCCTCTCTTTCAAGGAGCTGGTCACCCGCTTCCCCGACAGCAAGTACGCCGAGGACGCGACCGCGCGCATGAAATACCTGGTCAACGCAATGGCCGGCCACGAAGTGCACGTCGCCAAGTATTACCTGAAGCGCAAAGCCTGGGTGGCTGCCGCCAACCGCGCCAAGGAAGTGCTGACAACCTATCCCGAAGCCCCCGCGCTGGAAGAGGCGCTGGCGATCATGGTGGTGGCCTACGACAAGATGAATCTCACCAACCTGCGCGACGATGCGCAGCGCGTGCTGACGCTGAACTTCCCCGACAGCAAATACGCCCAGGGCGTCAGCACCGAGGGCAAGGCCTGGTACCGCTTCTGGTAGATCCGCCCCGGCGACAGCCGGTTCCACGACGCGTCAACACGACGCATCAACACGACGCCTCTTCTCGAGCAGTTCGGCGTCGAATTCGACTTGAAACGTACGCTGTGTATGATGGGTGTGCGGTGTCAAACGCATTCTGCTCTTCGGCAAGTCCCCAAATGGACACGCAAAGGGCGCACAGAAAACTTGCGTAGGCCGGTCTTGTTCTGGCTGCACGCAAGCGGTCACGGGATGTGCAGGTTGCCCTGGCCACATTGCCCTTGTGCCCCCAAGCCGCCCTTTGCTGCCGGATTTTCCGGCATCCTCCATTGGCCCGGCTCCCGAGCTTTCTGTCCCCCCAACGGCGGGGAAAAGGGCTACTGACAATCCTGCCTGGCGGTTCCTGGCCACAGGTATCCAATCGGAGAACTTCAAAGCAATGTCCTTATTACGCAATAAAATCCAGCTGATAGCCTATCCCGATCGCATGGGAAACAATCTGGCCGACCTGTACGCCATCATCGACAAGCATTTCTCGAAGGTGATCGGCGGCGTGCATATCCTGCCGCCCTATCCATCGAATGCCGATGGCGGATTTTCGCCGCTCACCCATAAAGAGATCGATCCCAAGTACGGCACCTGGGCCGACATCGAAAAAATCTCCAGCCGCTTCGATCTGTGCCTGGATCTGACGCTGAACCATATCTCCGACGCGTCCGATGAATTCAAGGACTTTGTCGCCCATGGCTATGCCTCCGAGCACGCCGACCTGTTCGTGCACGTCGACCAACTTGGCCCCATTTCACCCGATGACCTTGCCCGCATTCACATCCGCAAGGAAAAGGAACCGTTTCGCGACGTGATCTTTGCCGACGGCACCACCGGGCGTGTCTGGTGCACCTTCACCGAGCACCAGATCGACCTGAACTACCGCTCGCCCAAAGCCTACGCACTGATGGAGGACTACATCAAGTTCCTGACCGCGCGCGGGGTGAAGCTGTTCCGGCTCGATGCATTCGGTTACACGACCAAGGAAATCGGCTCCAGCTGTTTTCTGGTCGAGCCGGACGTCTACGACCTCCTCAAGTGGATTGACGGCGTGGCACGCGAAAACGGCGCCGAAACGCTGCCGGAGGTGCACGACCATTCCAGCTTCCAGTACGCCATCGCGCTGCACGGCATGCATCCGTACGGCTTCGCGCTGGCGCCGCTGCTGCTCTACTCGCTGCTCGATGCCAACAGCATCTACCTCAAGCAATGGCTGCGCATGTGTCCGCGCAACCAGCTCACCGTGCTCGACACGCACGACGGCATTTGCATCCCGGACGTGGAAGGCATCCTGCCCAAGGCAGAAATCCAGGCGGTCATCGACAACGTCAGTCAGCGCAGTGCCGATCCCATCCTGCGCCGTTCGGCGGCCAACGTGGCCAGCGTGGGTGCGATCTATCAGCTCACCTGCACCTATTACGACGCACTCAAGCGTAATGACGACGCCTATATCGCTGCACGTGCAATCCAGTTCTTCGCACCCGGCATCCCGCAGGTCTACTACGTCGGCCTGCTCGGCGGCAGCAACGACCTTGAACTGATGGAAGCCACCGGAGAATTGCGCGATATCAACCGGCATTTCTACACTGCGGAGGAAGTCGACGAGGCGGTCAAAACACCGCTGGTGCGGCGACTGCTCAAGCTGATGGAATTCCGCTGCGACCATCCCGCGTTCGACGGCGTGTTCCACTTGATGTATTCCAACGACAGCAGCGTGGCCATGTGCTGGCGCAATGGCGAATTCCGCTGCGAACTGTTCGTCGACCTCAATTTCAAGAAGGCCACCATCGGCTACGTGGACGTCAAGTCCAAGCGCTGGCTGACCATGCACATGTAAACCGGCGGATCCATCCGGGCCAGACACGCGTGCCGCTGCAGGCATACAGAAGACGTGTCTGACCGGGCGGGATTGCGCAGGCAATTCCGCCGCACACAGGGAGAAGACGCGTTCCCATGCAGGGACTGGCAACAATCGACTATGCAGTAGTCGTGATCTATCTGCTCTTCGTTATCGGCGTCAGCGTGCGGGTCGCGCGGCGCGCACCCGATGCCGAAGAGCTGTTCCTCGCCGGGCGCTCGCTTGGCTGGGGTGTCATTGGCCTGTCGCTGTTCGCCTCGAACATCTCGTCGACTACGCTGATCGGGCTGCCGGGCGCAGCCTGGTCGCACGGCATTTCGGTTGCCAACTACGAATGGATGGCGTCGCTGGTCCTGATCGTCAGCCTGCTCTATGTCGTGCCGCTGTTTCTGGGCAACCGGCTGGCGACCGTTCCGGAACTGCTGGAACGGCGTTTCGATGCACGTCTGCGCAAATATCTCTCGGCGGTGTCGGTGGTGCTGGGAATATTTCTCGACGCCGCCGGCAGCCTGTATGCCGGTGCGCTGGTTTTGCAGCTGTTTTTTCCGGATCTGCCCCTGGCTGTGAGCTGCGCGGCGATCGCGCTGTTCGCCGGGCTGTACACCGCGGCCGGCGGCCTGCGCGCGGTGGCGTATACGGACGTGGTGCAGTCGCTGGTGCTGCTAGCCGGTTCCGCGACGCTGGCGGTGATCGTGTTCGGCGAATTCGACTATTCCTGGGCCAAAGTCCAGGCTGCCGTGCCGCCCGAAAAGCTTTCCCTGCTGCGGCCACTCGACGACCCCGCCCTGCCCTGGCTCGGCACCCTGGTCGGCCTGCCGATACTCGGCTTTTACTACTGGACGATGAACCAGTATGTCGCGCAGCGCCTGCTTGGTGCACGCAACCTGCGCGAAGCAGGCTACGGTGCGCTGCTTGCGGCCCTGCTCAAGCTCCTGCCCTTGTTCTTCATGGTTCTGCCAGGCGTGATGGCGATTTCCCTGCTGCCGGATCTGGAACGGCCGGACAACGTATTCCCGGCCCTCGTCGCAACCTATGCCCCGGTCGGTCTGGCGGGGCTGATCCTCGCCGGCCTGCTGGCGGCGATCATGTCGAGCGTCGACTCGGCGCTCAACTCCTCATCGACCCTGTTGACGCTGGACTTCATCCAGCCGCGCTATCCCAATCTCGACATCGTTGCACTGGGCCGTCTGGGGCGCATCCTTACCTTGAGTCTGGTCGCCGTGGCCGCGACCTGGGCACCCGCCATCGGCGAATTCCCCGGCCTGTTCGCCTATCTGCAGCAGGGGTTCACTTATGCCGCCTCGCCTCTGGTAGCGACCTTCGCCGTTGGCATGTTCAGCCGTCGCGTCGCCGCAACCCCCGCCCTGCTCGGCACGGCCACCGGCCACCTGGTCAGCATCGGCTGGTTTGCCGCCACCCAGGCCGGCTGGCTGCACCTGCACTTCACGCTCGTCGCCGGGGTCCTGCTGGCGGTGACGGTCGCGGCGATCTACCTATTCCAGCTGCTGCTTGCGCCAACGCCGCGCCCCGATCAGCTGGAGTCGGTTGACCGCAGCCGGATGCCAGCCATGCCGGCGGGCATCCGCCAGGCGGGATTTGCGATCATCCTGATGACGCTGACACTGGTGTTCTATTTCCGCTGATCCCGCAACTCGCCGCATCGCGCAAAGGCCGCAGGCTGCCGGCCTGCGGGATGCGAAGAATCAAATTGCAGCCTCGCCCGATTCGCCGGTGCGGATGCGCACCACCTGTTCCATATTGCTGACGAAAATCTTGCCGTCGCCGATCTTGCCGGTGCGCGCGGCGGCGGTGATCGCCTCCATCGCGCGTTCCAGCAGACTGTCGGCGATGACCACTTCCAGCTTTACCTTGGGCAGGAAATCCACCACGTATTCGGCGCCGCGATACAGCTCGGTGTGGCCCTTCTGGCGACCGAAGCCCTTGACCTCGGTGACGGTGAGGCCGGTCACGCCGATGTCGGACAGCGCTTCGCGCACCTCGTCGAGCTTGAATGGTTTGATGATGGCTTCTATTTTCTTCATGGCAGGTCTCCTTCGGGTCGGTATTTCGAGGTAATCGGGTAGCGACGGTCCTTGCCGAAGTTGCGCGGCGAGATGCGCGGGCCCGGCGGTGCCTGGCGGCGCTTGTATTCGGCGAGATCGACCAGGCGGATGACTTTTTTCACGGTGGCGTCGTCGAATCCCAGCGCAACGATGTCGCGCGCCGACAGGTCGCGCTCGACGTAGGCGGCCAGAATCGCGTCGAGCACGTCGTACGGCGGCAGGCTGTCCTGGTCGGTCTGGTCGGGCCGCAGCTCGGCCGACGGCGGGCGGTCGATGATGCGCTGCGGGATGACCGCAGACAGGCTGTTGCGGTAGTTCGCCAGCCGGTACACCCGCGTCTTCGCCACGTCCTTCAGCACGCCGAAGCCGCCCGCCATGTCGCCGTAGAGGGTGGCGTAGCCGACCGCCATTTCACTCTTGTTGCCGGTGGTCAGCACCAGCGTGCCGAACTTGTTCGACAGCGCCATCAACAGCGTGCCGCGCGCGCGCGCCTGCAGGTTTTCTTCGGTGGTGTCGGCCGCAAGGTCCGCAAACTCCCCCGCCAGCTGCGCGACGAAAGCATCGTAGATCGGGCGGATGGCGATTTCGGAATAGCGCACGCCGAGCCTTTTGACCATGTCGCGCGAATCCTCGACGCTGATGGAGGCGGTGTAGTCAGACGGCATCATCACCGCATGCACCTTGTCCGCGCCCACCGCATCGGCCGCGATCGCCAGCGTCAATGCCGAGTCGATGCCGCCCGACAAGCCCAGATGCACGCCCTTGAATCCGTTCTTGACGAAATAATCGCGCACCGCCAGCACCAGCGCGCCGTAGACGGCGGCGGCCTCGCCCGGCAGGTCATGCTGCGGGCCGCTGCAGGTGTCGCCGTCAAGATCGAGATAAAACAGGCCGTCCTGCCAGGCCGGACACTGCACTGCCACCTCGCCGTCGCCATCCAACGCGAATGACGCGCCGTCGAACACCAGTTCGTCCTGACCGCCCACCATATTGGCGTAGATGATCGGCAGGCCCGCTTCAGCCAGCCGTGAGCGTGCCACCGCAACGCGCTCACGCTCCTTGTTGAGATGATAGGGCGAGGCGTTTGGTACCAGCAGCCAGTCGGCGCCGGCTTCCATCGCGCGTGTCGCCGGCCCCGACTCCCAGATGTCACCGCAGATATTGAGACCGAAAGTCAGTCCGCCACAGGCGAACACGCAGGGCGTGTTGCTGCTGTCGAACACGCGCTGCTCGTCAAACACGGAGTGGTTGGGCAGATGATGCTTGCGATACACCGACTCGACCTTGCCGCCGCGCAGCAGGGCCGCAGCGTTGAACAGGCCGTCGTCGCTGCGCTCGGGGTAGCCGACGATCAGCGCGAGTTCGGGCGGTGCGTCGGCGGCCAGTTTCTCGACCGCCGCGGCGCATGCCGCGGTGAAATCGCTTCGCAGCACCAGGTCCTCCGCCGGGTAGCCGCAGACCGACATCTCGGGGGTGAGCAAGAGCACCGCGCCGGCGGCATGCGCCTCCTGCGCCGCGGCCAAAAGCCTGGCTGCGTTGCCAGCGATGTCGCCGACGGTGAGATTGAGTTGGGCGATGCCGAGTTTCATCGGGTGGGCGTCAGCGCGCCGCCAGTGCCTGCTGCACCGCCTCGCCGAGCCCGGCCGGGCTTTGCGCGACGACCACGCCGGCCGCTTCGAGCGCGCGGATTTTGGCGTCCGCCGTCCCCGCGCCGCCGGCGATGATCGCGCCGGCGTGGCCCATGCGCTTGCCCTTGGGCGCAGTGCGCCCGGCAATGTAGGCGGCGACCGGCTTCTTCATGTTCGAGCGGATGTACTCGGCGGCTTCCTCCTCGCGGCTGCCGCCGATTTCGCCGACCAGGATCACCGCCTCGGTCTGCGGGTCGGCCTCGAACATTTCCAGGCAATCGATGAAATCCAGCCCCTTGATCGGGTCGCCGCCGATGCCGACGCAGGTCGACTGCCCCAGCCCCAACTGCGTGGTCTGGTGCACCGCTTCGTAGGTCAGCGTGCCGGAACGCGAGACGATGCCGATCCTGCCCTTCTGGTGGATGACGCCGGGCATGATGCCGATTTTGCATTCGCCCGAGCTGATGATGCCGGGGCAGTTGGGACCGATGAGCTTCGCTCCGTTGGCGCGCAGCGCAGCCTTCACGTTCAGCATGTCCAGAACCGGGATGCCTTCGGTGATGCAGACGATCACCTCGATGCCGGCGTCGGCCGCTTCCAGGATCGAATCGGCGGCAAACGCCGCCGGCACGTAGATCATGGTCGCGCTGGCGCCGGTCTGGCGTACCGCGTCGCGCACTGTGTTGAAGACAGGCAGGTTCAGATGCGTCTGTCCGCCCTTGCCCGGCGTGACGCCGCCGACCATCTGCGTGCCGTAGGCGATCGCCTGCCCGGAATGGAAGCTGCCCTGCTTGCCGGTGAAACCCTGGCAGATAACTTTGGTGTCTTTGTTGACGAGGATGCTCATGCCGCCTTCTCCACAGCCAGTTTCGCCGCCTGCGTGAGGCTCGCGGCCGCGAGGATGGCAAGCCCCGACTCGGCCAGCAGCGTGCGGCCCAGTTCGGCATTGGTGCCTTCGAGCCGAACGATCACCGGCACCTTCACGCCAACGTCCTTCACCGCCTGGATGATGCCCTCCGCGATGACGTCGCAGCGCACGATGCCGCCGAAAATATTGATCAGCACGGCGCGCACGTTGGGGTCGAGCAGGATGATCTTGAAGCCCTGCGCCACGGTTTCCGGGGTGGCGCCGCCGCCGACGTCGAGGAAGTTGGCGGGCGTGCCGCCTTCGAACTGGATCAGGTCCATCGTCGCCATCGCCAGTCCCGCGCCGTTGACCATGCAGCCGATGTTGCCAGAAAGCGCGACATAGTTGACATTAGCCGCGTTGGCCGCCGCTTCCTTGGCGTCGATCTGGCTGTCGTCGCGCAGTCCGGCCAAGGCCTTGCGGCGGTATAGCGCGTTGTCGTCGACGCTCATCTTGCAGTCGAGCGGCAGCACGCGGTTGTCGGCGGTCACCACCAACGGATTGATTTCAAGCAGGGAAAGATCGTTGGCGATGAACACGCGATACAAAGCGGGCAGCAGGCGGCAGAAATCGGTGTAGGCCTCGCCCGTCAGTTCGAGCGCGAACGCCAGCGCGCGGCACTGGAAATCCTGCACACCCAGCAGCGGATCGCAGGTCTCGGTCAGCACCTTTTCCGGGGTGGCGTGGGCGACTTCCTCGATGTCCATGCCGCCGGCGGCGGAGGCGACGATGGCGACGCGTTCGGTTTCGCGGTCGACCAGCAGGGAGAGATACAGTTCGCGCGCAATCGGCAGCGTCTCTTCCACCAGCACCAGATTCACCGGCTGGCCGTCGGGCGCGTTCTGGTTGGTCACCAGTGGCTTGCCGAGCAGGGATTCGGCCATCGCACGCACGTCATCCTGATGCTTGACGAGCTTCACCCCGCCCGCCTTGCCGCGCCCGCCGGCGTGAATCTGCGCCTTTACCACCCAAGCGTCGCCGCCCAGTTCGCGGGCGGCTGCTACCGCAGCATCGGCAGTCGCTGCAGCGATGCCGCGCGGCGTGATAATGTTGCCCGACCGCAGGATGTGTTTGGCCTGGTATTCATGCAGGTTCATTATTTTTCGATGGAAGCGCCAAAAACGTGCATTTTGAAGCAAAGCCCCCCGCTACGGAAGCCGAAGCCGCAGAAACAGTTGTCCGCGTGGTAACAAGGATTGCGGACTTGCCTGCCGACGCCTGGAACGCGCTGGCCGGCGATTCGCCCTTCGTGCAGCACGCCTTTCTACACGCGCTCGAAGCCACCGATTGCGTCGGCCCCCACATCGGCTGGGAGCCGGTGCATCTGGCGCTGTTCAGGAACGGCCGGCTCGACGCCGCGATGCCGCTCTACGTCAAGCATCATTCCTGGGGCGAGTTCGTGTTCGACTGGGCATGGGCCGACGCTTATCGCCGGCATGGTCTCAGCTACTACCCCAAGCTGGTGTGCTGCGTGCCGTTTTCGCCGGTGCCGGGCCCGCGTCTGCTGGCGAAAAACGATGCCGACCGCGCCACGCTAATCCAGGCCGCGTTGAAGCTCACCCGCGACCTGAACTGTTCGTCTTTCCACATCCTGTTCCCCACCGAGCCCGATCATGCCGCGCTCAGTCTCCCGCTGGTTCCGCTCGGGGACGCCGACTTGCAAGGGGCTGACGCTCCTGCAAGGCCGTATGCGCAACTGATGCACCGCAGCGGCTTCCAGTTCCACTGGAACAATGCGGGCTACGGCAGCTTCGACGATTTTCTCGCTGCGATGACGCACGACAAGCGCAAGAAAATCCGCCAGGAGCGGAAGAAACTCACCACGCTGGGGGTGACATTCCGCTGGGTGGAAGGCGCAGACAGCACCGACGCCGACTGGGACCATTTCTATCGTTGCTACGCCGACACCTACAACCGCCACCGCAGCGAGCCGCATCTCAACCGCACCTTCTTCGCAAACCTGCGCGAGACGATGCCGGACAATCTGCTGCTCATCATTGCGGACAAGGACGGCATCCCCACCGCCTGCTCGTTCTGCATGAAAGACAGCCAGCGGCTGTACGGCCGCCACTGGGGCACGCTGGAATACGTGCCTGGCCTGCATTTCGAGACCTGCTACCAGCAGGGCATTGAATACGCGATCGTTCACGGTTTGCAGGCATTCGAAGGCGGCGCGCAGGGCGAACACAAGCTCGCGCGCGGGCTGGTCCCGACCGCTACGCATTCCTGGCACTGGCTGGAAAACACCGAATTCCGCGAAGCGGTCGACCGCTTCCTGGAACGCGAGACCGACGCCATCAGCCACTACATGGACGAACTCGACGGGCCGTTCCGCCGCGAGCCGCCCGGCTAAACGCTATTCAAATCAGCACGGCGGTCAGATAGGTCACGTACAGCGCACCGTTGACGAGCAGGTGCCACACGCGCAGGCCGCCATTCAATGCCGCCCAGCGCAGCCAGAACGCCGCGACCAGCGTGATCGCCACGCCCAGCAGCACTTCCTTTTGCGGTGCCCACGGCGTCAGTGAAATGCCGATGGCGGGCAATAGCGTGCCCTGGAACACCATCGCGCCGGTGATGTTGCCGAAAGCCAGGGTGTCCTTGCGCTTGCGGATCCACAGGATCGAATTCACCTTCTCCGGTAGCTCGGTGGCGATCGGAATGATCAAAAGCGACAGCAGCAGCGCGGAGATACCGATGATGGGCGCGGCGGCTTCCACGCCGTGGATGAAGCCTTTGGCGCCGGCGACCAGCAGCGCCAGCCCCAGCGCCAGCTGCACCAGAATGAACAGCAGGTTCTGCGGCAGGCCCAGCCGGGTCAGCAGCATCGGCGAGCCGGCCTCGGTGGCGTGGCCGTCTTCCACCAGACTGGCCGATGCGCGCAGCGTCAGCATCACGTAGATGAAGTAGATCGTCACCATGACGAAGGCGATCGCCCCGCGCACCCAGCCTTCGCCATGCGGAATGAACATGGCGACGAACGCCAGCACGAACGCCATCAGGAAGAAGTCCAGGTCGCGCTTGAGGCCGGTTTTCTCCGGCGTAAACTGACCCAGCAGGCCGCGCCGCTTGACCACCGCCACGCTCATCAGAAACAACGTCAGCGTCGACAGCATCAAGGGCGCACCGAGAATCGCGCCGACGCCGATTTCCGCGTTGGTGGCGGCGTTGCCGGTGCCGGCAAAAATCGCCAGCAGCGGCACCAGGGTCTCCGGCATGGCGGTGCCGACCGCAGCGAACAGCGATCCGGTCACGCCTTCCGAGATTTTGAGTTTTTCGCCGAGGTGCTCAAGCGCGTTGACAAAGATTTCCGCCGCCACCAGGATGAGCAGCAGATAACCGAAGAGTTCGAGGAATAACATGACGCAGCGCCTGGACGAAAAGCGCGATTTTAGCAGCCCGGATGCCGCTGCTCTTCCCGCTTTTTCACGTCTGGCCGAGGGTGATTTTCATGCCCGCCTCGCTGCCACGTCCGGCATTGCCGTGGTGCTGTTCAGCGCGCCGCACTGCGGGGGGTGCCGGGCGTGGAAGCGCCTGCTGCCCGATGCGCTACCCGGCCCGACTCACACACTTTTCGAGGTCGACGTCAGCGAAGCCACCGGCGTGGCGCGCTATTTCGATATCTTCCACCTGCCGACGGTGTACCTGTATCGCGACGGCCGGTTTCATGCCGAACTGCAGTGCGAGGCGCGTCAGGCAGCCATCCATGAGACGGCGCGCCAGCTGCTGGCAGCGCCCGCACAGGACGAGCCCTGAGAAGAATTATTCAGCCGGTCATTTCGCGCATGCAAAGCAAGCTGGAATATTGATCAAGCGAAGATTCCGGATTGCTGCGCACTGCTCGAACTGTTGCTCGCAATGACGGCAGGTTCGGGTTTGTCTAGAGCAACGCACGCCCGAGGAACACCACCGCGATCGTCAGCAGCCCCAGGCTGAGGTTGATGCCGATCAGCATGCGGATCTGGCCAAGGGCCGCGCCGCCCGCCTTCCAGTCCTGCGCCGCGACCGCGCGCTTGAGTTTCGCGTAGGGGGCGAAGAACACGTGCGCGAAAATCAGCATCATCACCACACCCAGCGCCAGCATCGTCATGACGTAATGCGGCGCGGCCATGCCACCGAGCTTCATCAGCATGTGCAGGCCGGTCAGCAGGATCAGCGCCACCGACGCCCACACCCAGGGGAAGAACTTGCCGAACACGCCGCTCCACAGCGTCAGCCGCTGCGGCGGTTCGAGCACGCTGGCGGCCACCGGGCGCAGCGCCATGTAGGCGAAGAACATGCCGCCGACCCAAACGACGACGCCAAGCACATGCAGCAGCAACGAGACATTCATAGGACTTCCTTTCAGAACAAAACGGCTTGATCGAGGACGAGTTTAACTGGCGCGAAGCTGCGCCGATGCTGCGGGCAGGCGCCGTGCGCCTTCAATGCAGCCAGATGCACGGCGGTGCCATAGCCCATGTGCCGGGCGAATCCGTAGGCCGGATAGTCCTCATGCAGCCTGCACATGAACTGGTCGCGCACCGTCTTGGCCAGGATCGAGGCGGCGGCGATCGCGGCCACCTTGTCGTCGCCCTGAACCACTGCCTGCGAGCGCCATGTCCAGTCGGGGCAGCGGTTGCCGTCGACCCAGACGTCGTCCGGCGGTGTCTGCAAACCGGCGACGGCGCGCTGCATCGCCAGCAAGGTGGCCTGCAGGATGTTCAGCCGGTCGATCTCGGCGACGCTGGCCTCGGCCACGCACCAGGCGACGGCGCGCAGGCGGATCTCGTCGGCCAGGCGCTCGCGCGCGGCGGCGGAAAGTTTCTTGGAGTCGCGCAGGCCGTCGATCGGCTGCGCGGGATCGAGCATGACCGCCGCCGCCATCACCGGCCCCGCCAGCGGGCCGCGGCCAGCTTCGTCGACGCCGCACAGGCCGAGCGGCCCTATCTGCAGCACGACCGGCTGGCGCGGCGTCATGCGCCCTCCAGATAGGGCTGCACCGCCTCGGCGATGCGCGCACTGGCGTTTTGCCGCAGGCTCAAATGCATGGCGCGAAAGGTTTCGATGGCGGCAGCCCGGCGCGGCGCATCGTCCAGCCACGCCAGCGCGTCGTTTGCCAGGTTCTCGGGGGTGGCGGCTTCCTGCACCCGTTCCGGCACCACGAAATCGCGCGCCAGAATGTTCGGCAGTCCGATCCATGGCAGCAGCGCTTTTTTGCGCATCAGGTAAGCGGTAAGCGCCGGCACGCGGTAGGTGATGACCATGGGTTTTTTGAACAGTGCGGCTTCGAGCGTGGCGGTGCCGGAAGCCACCAGCGCGACGTCGCAGGCCGCCAGCGCCGTGTGCGACTGTCCCTCAAGCACCTGCAGCGGCAGATCCAGTCCCTGTGCCGCCTGCCGGATCAGCCGGGCAGCCGCCTCGCTTGCGGCGGGCAGCACAAACTGCGCGTCGGCATGGTGCTGACGAATACGCACCGCTGCATCGAGCATCAGCCGCGCATGACGCGTCACTTCAGAGAGCCGGCTGCCCGGCAACAGCGCAATCACCGGACCGGCGGCCAGACTCAGGGCCGCGCGTGCTGCAGCGGTATCGGCTTGCAAGGGAATCACGTCTGCCAGTGGATGGCCGACGTAGGTGACAGGGATGCCCGCATCGCGGTAGAGCTGTTCCTCGAACGGGAACACCACCAGCATGTGCGACACCGCCTGCTTGATGCGGTGGATGCGCTCGGGCCGCCAGGCCCAGATCGACGGGCTGACGAAATGCACGGTGGGAATGCCGGCCTGCTTGAGTTTCGCTTCCAGCGTGAAATTGAAATCCGGCGCATCGATGCCGACGAAGACGCGCGGCCGTTCGCGCAGGAAATGACGGGTGATGCGCGAACGGATCCATAGCAGTTCGGGCAGGTGGCGCAGCACCTCGACGTAGCCGTTGACCGCCAGCCTGTCGCTCGGATAGATCGCCTCGACGCCGGCTGCGACCAGACGCGGCCCGGCGATTCCGGCGGCACGCAGCCCGGGGTGCCGCTGTTTCAGCGCATTGATGAAGTGCGCCCCGAGGAGGTCGCCGGAGGCTTCGCCGGCGACCACACCGAGGTCCATCACCGGATGATGCCGCGCTCGGAACGCGCGAGGAAATCGAGTTGCTGCTGGACTTCAGCGTGGTTCGCCGCCTCGGGCGCGAGCTTGGCCTTGGCCTCGGCCAGCGTGTTGCCTTCGCGATAGAGGATCTTGTAGGCGCGCTTCAGGGCGGCCAGCGCCTCGGCGGAAAATCCCCGCCGCTTGAGGCCTTCGCTGTTGAGGCCATGCGGCGCGGCGGGCTGACCGGACGCCATGATGAAGGGCGGAATGTCCTTGAAGACCACGCTGGAGATGCCGGTCATCACGTGGGCGCCGATCTTGCAGAACTGGTGCACGCCGGTGAAGCCGCCGAGGATCGCCCAGTCGCCCACTTCGGCGTGCCCCGCCAGCGACGCGTTGTTGGCGAAGATGGTGCGGTCCCCCACCACGCAGTCGTGCGCGATATGGACGTAGGCCATGATCCAGTTGTGGCTGCCGATCGTCGTCACGCCGCGGTCCTGCACGGTGCCGGTGTTGAAGGTGCAGAACTCCCGGATCACGTTGTGGTCGCCGATTTCAAGCCGCGTCGGCTCGCCGGCGTACTTCTTGTCCTGCGGCGCTTCGCCGAGCGAAACGAAATGGAATATCTGGTTGTGCGCACCGATTTGGGTATGGCCGGTGATCACCGCATGCGCGCCGACCGTGGTGCCGGCGCCGATTTCGACATGTTCGCCGATGATCGTGTAGGGGCCGATCTCGACGTCGTCGGCGAGCCGGGCGCCCGCGGCGACCAGCGCGGTGGGGTGGATATTCGTCATTTAAGGCTTGTTGCGCAGGGTCGCCATCAGTTCGGCTTCAGCGACCAGCGCGCCGTCCACCTCGGCTCGCCCGGTGTATTTCCAGATACCGCGCATCTCGCGCACGATGTTGACCTTGAGCACGAGCTGGTCGCCCGGCTTGACCGGCTTCTTGAAGCGCGCGCCGTCAATGCCGGCAAAGTAGACGATGCCGATATCCTCCGGCGCGTAGTCCTTGGTCTTGAACGACAGGATTGCCGCCGCCTGCGCCATCGCTTCCAGAATCAATACGCCAGGCATCACCGGCGCACCGGGGAAGTGGCCGGGGAAAAACGGCTCGTTGATGGTGACGTTCTTGATCGCGGTGATGGTCTTGCCAAGCTCGAGTTCGATGACCTTGTCGATCAGCAGGAAAGGGTAGCGATGCGGCAGGTATTGCATGACCTGCTCGATGTCCATGATCATGATTTGCTTTCCAGTTCGTTGAGTCGTTTTTCAAGCTGCTTCACGCGGTTCACCAGCTTGTCGAGGTTGCGCATATGGACGGCGTTTTTCTGCCAGACCTCGTGTTCGGTGAACGGCGGCGCTGACGTGTAGGTGCCCGCCTTCGGCAGTGATTTGGTGATCAGCGTGTTGGTCGAGATGCGGGTGCCGTCGGCGATCTCGATGTGGCCGAAGATCATCGCCGCGCCGCCGATCATGCAGTGGCGGCCGATCTTCGCGCTGCCGGCGATGCCGGTGCAGGCGGCAATCACGGTGTGCGCACCGATCACCACGTTGTGTGCGACCTGGATCAGGTTGTCGAGCTTGGCACCCTCCTCGATCACCGTGTCTTCGAGCGCACCGCGGTCAATGGTGGTGCAGGCGCCGATTTCGACATCGCTGCCGATCAGCACGCGGCCGATCTGCGGAATTTTCTCCCAGCGGCCTTCATTCGGCGCAAAGCCGAAGCCGTCAGAGCCAATGACGCAGCCGGAATGCAGGATGGCACGATCGCCCACTTCGCAATGGTGATACAGGGTGACATTGGCATGCAGCAGGCAATCGACGCCAATGCGGACATGCTCGCCAACGACGCAGTTGGGGCCAACCACCGTGCGGGCGCCGATGCATGCGCCGCTGCCGACCACCGCACCGGCGGCGATGCTGGCGTCGGCGGCGATCTCCGCGTCCGGCGCGACGCTGGCGGCCGCATGGATGCCCGCCGGCGGACGCGGCGGCGGATTCAGCAGGGCCGAGACGCGCGCGAAATACAGGTAGGGATTGGGGGTAAGGATACGCGGCAGATCGGTGGCGTCGCGCGCATCCGCAGGCAGGATCACTGCACCGGCACGCGTGTCGGCCAATTGGGTGAGGTACTTGCCCTGTGAAACAAATCCGATTTCATCCGGGGTGGCGCGATCCAGCGGCGCCACCTGGCTCACTGCCTGCGCACCATCGCCCACGAGCTCTCCGCCAAAGCGGGCGACCAGCTCAGTAAGGGTTACGGCCATCGGATCGGACTATTTTCTGCACTCGTGCCTGGTGTTGAAGCTGATCTTATTTACCGCCGAGCGCCTTCATCACCCGGTCGGTGATGTCGCTCTTGGGGTCGACGTAGACCGCCTGTTCGACGATCAGGTCGAATTTTTCGGCGCGGGCAATCTCCTGAATTGCCTTGCGCGCGCGTTCCTGGATTTGCCCCAGTTCTTCATTGCGGCGCAGATTGAGATCTTCGCGGAATTCGCGGCCCTGGCGCTGCAGGTCGCGGTTGAGGTTGCCGAGGTCACGCTCCTTCGCCTTGCGCCCGCTGTCCGACATGGTCACGCCGTCCTTGTCGAGTTGCGCCTGCAGATCGCGCGCCTGCTTGGCGAGCTTCTGTAATTCCTGGTCGCGCGCGGCGAATTCTCGCTCAAGCTTTTTTTGTGCGGCAACCGACAGTGGCGCCTCACGCAACAGGCGCTCGGTGTTGACGAAACCGATCTTGGTCTCGGCCAGGACCGGGACCGCCGCAAAGGCCGACGCCAGAAACAGGGAAACAACAAGCTGCTTGAATTTCATCATCACATACTCCGGTAACGGCTAAGCCCTAGAACGTATTGCCCAGGGTAAATTGAAATACTTCGGTCTTGTCGCCATCCTTCTCGACCAGCGGTTGCGCCAGACTGAATTTAAGGGGGCCGAGCGGCGACACCCACAAAATCGCCACCCCAGCCGAATAGCGCAAGTCATCGAAGGCGAATTCATCGTACAGGCCAGCATAATCCCTGGATCCGAAGCTGGCACCCGCATCGACAAAGGCCGACATGCGCAGCGACTGGTCATCCTTGAGTCCCGGCAGGGGGAAGAAGAGTTCCGCGTTGCCAACCACGCGCGTATCGCCGCCGAGTGCGTCTCCGTTGATATCCTTGGGACCGAGGGTGCCGTTCTCGAAACCGCGCACCGAGCTGGTACCGCCCGCGTAGAAGTTCTTGAAGAACGGCAAGGGCTTGCCAGACAGGCCATCGCCGATTCCCGCTTCAGCATTCAGCATGAGGGTGAAGCTCTTGCTCAGCGGGAAGAACTGCTGATGCTGAAGTGACAGCTTGTAGTATTGGAGGCTGCCGGCCGGGGTGCCGATTTCCGCCGCCACTCGCTGGAATACGCCCTTGGTCGGGAACAGGAAGCTGTTGCGGGTATCGCGCGCCCAGGAAGTATCCAGACGCAATGTGTCATTGTCTTCGCCAAACTCCTGGACGAAATCGTATTGCACACCACTGGTTGCCGAGGTGCTGAGCGAAGTCTGCTCGTAGGTCAGCCCGAACGAAATGAAGTCGCGTTCGTTGATAGGCAGGCCAAAGCGCACCCCGGCGCCATAGGTGGAAGTCTCGTAGTCAGCGACGTTGTCAAGTGATGTTGCATCGACATCGCGCCGGTACACATCGTAGCCCAGGCTGATGCCGTCGATGGTGTAGTAGGGGTTGGTGTACGACAGCGAATAAACGGTGTTGACGCTGCCCGAGTTGATTTGCGCCGACACGCGGTTGCCAGTGCCGAACACGTTGCTCTGCGACACCGAACCCGACAGCACCAGGCCCTCGGACGACGAGAATCCGGCGCCCAGCATGATATTGCCGGTCGATTTCTCGGCCACGCTCACGTTGAGGTCGACCTGATCGGTCGTCCCCGGAACGGCAGGCGTTTCGATATTGACTTCGTTGAAGTAGCCCAGGCGGTTGAGGCGCTCGCGTGAGCGGTTGATCTTTTCGGCGTCGTAATAGGCGCCCTCCATCTGACGGATTTCGCGGCGCACCACTTCATCCTGTGTCTTGGCGTTGCCCGCCACGTTGACACGGTTCACGTAGACACGGCGACCGGGGTCGATGAACAGCGTAAAGGCGACGGTGGCCTTTTCCTTGTCGAGCTCCGGCACCGCATTGACGTTGGCAAACGCATAGCCTTCGTTGCCGAGGCGTTCGCCGATTTTTTTCGTGGTCTCGGTCAGGCGATCACGCACGAACACTTCGCCCGGCTTGATGGTGATGAGCTTCTGCAACTCGGCTTCGGGCACCAGCATCTGCCCCGCCAGTTTGACGTCGGATACCGTGTATTGCGGGCCTTCGGTAACGTTGACGGTGATGTAGATGCCCTGCTTGTCGGGCGAAATCGATACCTGTGTGGAGTCGACGTTGAATTCGAGGTAACCGCGGTTGAGATAGAACGAACGCAGGGCCTCGATATCACCGGCCAGACGCGATTTGGAATACTGGTCGCTTTTGGTGTACCAGGTCAGCCAGCCCGGCGTAGTGGAGCTGAACTCTTTCAGCAGGGTCTTATCCTTGAAAGCCTGGTTGCCAACGATGTTGATCTGCCGGATTTTGGCGCTGTCACCTTCCACTACGTCGAACTGCACGGCGACCCGGTTGCGTTCCAGCGGCGTCAGTGTGGACTTGATTTCCACCGCATACTTGCCGCGATTGAAATACTGCCGTTGCAGTTCCTGCTCGGCCTTCTCGAGCATGGCGCGGTCGAGCACGCGGCCTTCGGCCAGACCGGTCTGCTTGAGGCCGGCCTTCAGGTCATCCGCAGAAAATTCCTTGATGCCGTTCAGCGTGATCGTGGCAATCGATGGGCGCTCTTCAACGGTGACAATCACCACGCCATCGCGCGCTTCCAGGCGGACATCCTTGAAAAATCCGGTGGCATAGAGCGCCTTGATCGCTGCCGCGGTTTTCTCGTCGGTCATCACCTCGCCGACCTTGACCGGAAGGTAGCTGAACACCGTGCCCGCCTCGGTGCGCTGAATGCCCTCGACCCGGATGTCCTTGACGACGAAGGGCGCCTCGGCGAACACGGGTTGCGCGGCAAAGATGGCAGCTAGGGCAAGCGTCAAACGACTCGGGGTCATGTTGTTATCATCCGCCTATCAGGCGTTGCAAATCATTGAACAGGGCAAACGACATCAGCAGCAGCAGAAGAATCATGCCGATCCGGCTGCCGATTTCCATGGTGCGTTCGGATACCGGGCGACCGGTGAAAACTTCGGCCACATAATACATGAGGTGCCCGCCATCCAGCAGCGGGATCGGCAGCAGATTGAGGACACCCAGACTGACGCTCACCAGCGCCAGAAAGCCGACAAAACTGATCCAGCCGAGGGCTGCGCTCTGGCCTGCGTAATCGGCAATGGTCAGCGGACCGGACAGATTTTTCCACGATACCTGACCCACCACCATGCGCCCCATCATCTCCAGCGTGAACAGGCTCATGTCCCAGGTCTTGACGGCGCCATGCCACAGCGCATCGAGCGGACCATAGCGCACTTCGGTCATCAGCGTGGCCAGCACTGCTTCATCGACCTGTGGGCCGGCGCCGATCTTGCCGACGCGCTGACCGGCTTCGTCCACCGCGTCGGGAACGACGGTCAATTCGCCCAGCCGCCCCTGGCGCTCGTATTCGATGCGCAAGGGCTTGGCCGGGTGCTGGCGAACCAGCTGCACCCAGTCCTGCCAGCTCGCCACCGCGTTGCCGTTGGCGGCAATCAGGCGGTCGCCGGGCTGAAAACCTGCGCGCGCAGCGGGGCCATCCGGCAGCACCCTGCCGATCACCGGGTCGAGCTCAGGGTCGAAGCGCACGATGCCGAGCGGACGCAGGATGTCCTGTTCCAGATTTTCGGTCTGCATCGGCGCGGCATCAAGCCGCACGCTGCGGCCATCCGCCAGTTCCAGCACAAGCGCGTCACCCGCCACCCCTGCGCGCAACAGATTCAGTCGCAAATCCTGGAACGACGGCGTGTCGTTGCCGTTGACACGGCGGATCTCATCGCCCGCTGCCAGACCGACCTCCGCCGCCGGGGTGCCGGCAGGCGGCTCGCCGATCATCGGCTTCATCGCGGGCAACCCGTGCAGAAACAGTGCCCAGTAGAACACGATGGCAAGCAGGAAGTTGGCGATCGGCCCGGCCGCGACGATGCCGATGCGGCGCCCTACCGGAGCGCGGTTGAAACTGCGGTGCGCTTCAGCAGCGGGGACTTCGCCCTCGCGCTCATCGAGCATCTTGACGTAGCCACCGAACGGCAGCGCGGACAGCACCCACTCGGTCTGGTCGCGGCCAAAGCGGCGGCTGAGCAAGGGTTTGCCGAAACCGACCGAAAAGCGCAGCACCTTGACGCCGGCCAGACGCGCAGCGAGGTAATGGCCGAATTCGTGCACCACCACCAGAATGCCGATGGCAACCAGGAACCACAGAATGGTGTACAGCGTACTCATATGCGCAGGGCTCCAAGATAGGCTTCCGCCACGCTGCGTGCCTGCCGGTCGGCTTCGAGCAGCTCGGCCAGGGTGTCGGCGGGACCGCCCGTCAGTGTGTCGAGCGTGTGGGCAATGCTGGCGGCGATGGCGGAAAACGCCACCGCGCCGTCGAGAAAACGCGCGACCGCCACTTCGTTGGCTGCATTCAGCACCGCCGCCGCATTGCCGCCGGCAGCGAGTGCGTCGAACGCCAGCTGCAGGCAGGGGAAGCGCGCGGTGTCGGGCGCTTCGAAGGTAAGCTCCCGTCCCATCAGCTCGAGCGCGGAGACGCCCGCATCGATGCGCTCGGGAAAGCCCAGCGCATAGGCGATCGGCGTGCGCATGTCAGGCGTGCCCATCTGCGCGATCACCGAGCCGTCGGCATATTCGACCATCGAATGCACGATGCTCTGCGGATGCACCACCACCTTGATCTGCTCGGGGCGCGCGTTGAACAGCCAGCGCGCCTCAATCACTTCAAGCCCCTTGTTCATCAGGCTCGCCGAATCGACCGAGATCTTCTTGCCCATCACCCAGTTGGGATGCGCCACCGCCTGCGCCGGCGTCGCCGCGGCGATCGCCTGGGCCGACAGGGTGCGGAACGGACCGCCGGACGCGGTAAGCCACAGCGCCTTGACCCCGGCCTGCTGGAAGTCGCCGCTGAAGTCGCGCGGCAACGCCTGGAAGATGGCGTTGTGCTCGGAGTCGATCGGCAGCAGCTCGGCGCCGCTGGCAGCGATGGCATCCATGAACAGCTGGCCGGACACCACCAGGGTTTCCTTGTTGGCAAGCAGGATGCGCTTGCCCGCCTGTGCTGCCGCCAGCGTGGCCGGCAGCCCGGCGGCGCCGACGATGGCTGCCATCAGGGTATCGACCTCGGGCGCAATGGCCACCTCGATCAGGGATGCGGCGCCCTCCAGCACCTCGACCGCCAGGCCTTCTTCGGCAACCCGCGCGCGCAGGGTGGCGGCCGCTCCGGATTCGCTCATCACGGCAAAGCGCGGGCGATGGGTGCGGCACTGCTCAAGCATGCGCTCGACCTGCGTGGCGCCGGTCAGGGCGAAGATTTCGAAACGCCCGGGATGGCGCGCCACCACGTCAAGCGTATTAACGCCGATCGTGCCGGTCGCGCCCAGAACGGTAAGGACGCGCGGCTTCATGCCGAGGGTCGTCATGCGGAACGCTCCAGCCACATCAAGAGGCCGGTAGCGATCGGGAGGGTGGAGGTCAGGGCGTCAATGCGGTCGAGCACGCCGCCATGGCCGGGCAGTATGCCGCCGCTGTCCTTCATGCCGGAAAGACGCTTGATCCAGGACTCGAACAGATCGCCCAGCACCGACACGTAGAGCAGGCCGGACACCACGAGCAGCAGAGAAAGCAGTGGCATCCCGGACACTCCACTGATGACACCGGCATACAGTGCGAGCGCGGCCAGCGCCCCCGCCACGCCTTCCCAGGTCTTGCCGGGACTGATGGCGGGCGCAAGCTTGTGGCGGCCGAAGCGGCGACCGGCAAAATACGCGGCAGTGTCGGCAATCCACACGATCGCCATTACGCCGAACAGCACGCCGGGACCGCGCGCATGAAGATACAGCAGCGCCGCCCAGGTCGGCACCAGCACCACAACGCCGACCACGGCCCGTACGAAGGACTGCGGCGCATGCCAGCGCCACAGCAGCCATAGCGGCGCGACAAGCAGCCAGAAGCCAATGGCCAGCAGAATCAGCGCGGACTGGTAGGCTGGCCAGTCCGCACCCAGCACCGGCGGCAGGGCCAGCGCACCGAGCGCCAGCAAGCCTGCATAGGCACGCGCCGACAGCGGCGGAAAATGACTCAGTCGCGCCCATTCATAAGCGGCCATGCCAATCAGCCCTGCCATCAAGATTGCCCATATCCACGCAGGCGCCCACAGCACAGCCGGCACAAATACCGCCAACAGCAGTGCGGCGGTGAGCACCCGTCTGGAAAGTGGAGTCATGGATACAATGCCTCGAATGCCGTCACGACGCGGTTCGAACCTGTTCGCTGGTGCGGCCAAAGCGCCGTTCGCGGGCATGGTACGAAGCGATCGCCGCATCCAGTGCCGCCGCGTCGAAATCGGGCCACAGTGCGTCGGTGAAATAGAGTTCGGTGTAGGCCAGCTGCCACAGCAGGAAATTGCTGATTCGCTGCTCGCCGCCGGTGCGGATGAACAGGTCCGGCTCGGGCGCTTCGGCCATGCTGAGTTGCTGCGCCAGCGCGGCTTCATCCAGCGCGTCCGCCGACACCCCCGCCGCCATCAGCTTTTTCACCGCCTGCACGACGTCCCAGCGCCCGCCGTAATTGGCCGCCACGGTAAAAGTGAGACGGGTGTTGTCGCACGTCAGTGCTTCAGCGTCGCGGATCAGGCCCTGGATGCGGCCGGAAAAACCCGACAAATCGCCGATGACGCGAAAGCGGATGTTATTTTGATGCAGCCGCGCAACTTCATTCTCCAGCGCGCGCATGAACAGTTCCATCAGCAGCGTGACTTCTTCCTGCGGACGTCGCCAGTTTTCCGAACTGAAGGCAAACACCGTGAGATGCGACACCCCGCGCTCGGCGCAGGCGCGGACCACCCCGCGCAGCGCCTCGACACCCTTGCGATGACCGGCCACGCGCGGCATCAGCCGGCGCTTCGCCCAGCGGCCATTGCCATCCATGATGATGGCGATGTGCCGCGGCACATCGATGTTTGCCGGAATCGTTTTATTCGCCAGGGTGGACACGCTGGAGGGCTCAGACTGCGAGCAGGTCTTTCTCTTTGTCGGCCAGCATCTTGTCGATTTCGCCGATGTGTTTGTCGGTCAATTTCTGCACTTCGTCCTGCGTGCGGCGCTCCTCGTCCTCGGTCGCAGCCTTGGCCTTGACCATATCTTTCACGGTGCCATTGGCATCGCGACGGATATTGCGCACCGCGACACGCGCGCCTTCGGCTTCGTTGCGCACCACCTTGATCAGGTCGCGGCGACGCTCTTCGGTCAGCGAGGGCATCGGCACGCGGATGATGTCGCCGTAGGTGGAAGGGTTGAGACCAAGATCGGCATCGCGAATCGCCTTCTCGATCTTGGCGACCATGGTTTTTTCGTACGGCTGCACGCCAAGCGTGCGGCTGTCGACCAACGACACGTTGGCCACTTGCGGCACCGCGGTCGGACTCCCGTAGTATTCGACCATAACGTGATCAAGAATGCCGGTATGGGCGCGCCCGGTGCGCACCTTGGCCAGATCGTTCTTCAACGCTTCCAGCGTCTTGCTCATTTTATGTTCGACGGACTGTTTGATCTCGGCGATAGTGATTTCAGCCATTTCAACTCCTCAACTAAAGGTCACGAACCCAAGGTCACGCGCGTGCCTTCATCTTCGCCCATCACCACGCGACGCAGCGCGCCGGGCTTGAAGACATTGAACACGACCAGATTCAGATTCTGTTCGCGACACAGGGCAAAAGCGGCAGTGTCGAGCACCGCCAGATTGTGGGCGATCGCCTCATCGAAGGAGAGCGTTTCGTAGCGCCGGGCGCTCGGGTCTTTCATCGGATCGGCAGTGTAGACGCCGTCGACCTTGGTCGCTTTCAGCAGCAGGTCGGCGCCGATTTCGGCGGCGCGCAAAGCCGCCGCCGTGTCGGTGGTAAAGAAGGGGTTGCCCGTGCCTCCGCCAAAAACCACCACCCGCCCCGCCTCCAGATGGCGCACCGCCGCATCGCGATCAAAGTCCTCGCCGACATGCGCGATATGGACCGCAGTCTGCACCCGCGTATCCACGCCGGCCTGCTGCAAGGCATCCTTGAAGGCCAGCGCATTCATCACGGTGGCCAGCATGCCCATCGAATCAGCGGTGGCGCGGTCCATCCCGGACAAGGCGCCGGTGGCGCCGCGAAACAGGTTGCCGCCACCGACCACGATGCCGACCTGCACACCGAGTGCCACCACCTCGCGAACCTGGGCGACAAAACCCGCCATGGTTTCAGCGTGATAGCCGAAGCCATCCGGCCCCATCAGGGCCTCGCCGGACAGCTTCAGCAGGATGCGTCGAACTGGTGCCATCAGCGATCAGACCTGGGACGCCGCCGCGACTTCGGCAGCGAAGTCGGTCACTTTCTTCTCGATGCCCTCGCCCACCACATACATCACGAAGCCGTGGCACTGCGAGTTCTTTGATTTCAGCACCTGCTCGACGCTCTGCTTGTCGTCCTTGACGAAGGGCTGCGACAGCAGCGTGACTTCCTTGAGGTATTTCTGCACCGTGCCATCGGCAATCTTTTCCAGCATGGCTTCCGGCTTGCCGGCTTCCTTGGCTTTCTCGATCGCGACGCGGCGCTCGGTGTCGATCAGATCCTGCGACACGCCGGAGGCATCCAGCGACTTCGGCTTGGACGCCGCAATGTGCATGGCGATGTCGCGCGCCAGCGCTTCGTCGCCGCTCACATCGACCAGCACGCCGATCTTGTTTCCATGGATGTAGCTGGCGAACTTGCCCTGACCGTCGAGGCGAACGAAGCGGCGCACCGACATGTTCTCGCCCATCTTGCCGACCAGTTCGGTCCGGACGGCTTCCACCGTGCTGCCCTTGTAAGGCAACGCGGACAGCGCGGCAACGTCGGCCGGCTTCTGGTTCAGCACCATTTCGGCCAGCGCGTTCGACAGCGCCAGGAAATCGTCGTTCTTCGCCACAAAATCGGTTTCGCAGTTGACTTCCAGCATGGCGGCCGATTTGCCGTCGGCGCTGATCGCGATGGCCACCACGCCTTCAGCCGCCACGCGACCGGCGCTCTTGGCAGCCTTGTTGCCGAAGCGCACGCGCAGAATTTCTTCTGCCTTCTGCATGTCGCCACCGGCCTCCGACAGCGCCTTCTTGCAGTCCATCATCGGCGCATCGGTTTTTTCGCGCAGTTCCTTGACCATGCTTGCAGTGATTTCCGCCATTTCGTGCTCCTATCCCAAATTACTAAATTGATTCAGCCTATGCAGAAAGAGGGGCCAAG
>JAGXGM010000078.1 GCA_024636675.1 Hydrogenophilales bacterium
CATGAAGTACTGGCTGCTGTTCGGGGGCCTGGGCCTCTTCGTCCTGTTCGGCGCACTGGCCTGGAATACCATGCACCACTACGGCCACGTCGTGACCGGGATGGACAACCAGATCGTCTGGGGCCTGCCGCACGTGTTTGCGGTGTTCCTGATCGTGGCGGCCTCGGGTGCACTCAACGTCGCGTCGATCGCATCGGTGTTCAACAAGCCGATGTACAAGCCGCTGGCGCCGTTGTCGGCGATCCTGTCGCTGGCGCTGATGCTGGGTGGCCTCCTGGTGCTGGTGCTCGATCTGGGCCGTTCCGACCGCCTGGTCGTGGCGATGACGCATTTCAACTTCAAGTCGATGTTCACCTGGAACGTGTTTCTGTATTCCGGCTTCTTCGGACTGGTGGGCATCTACCTGTGGACCATGCTGGACCGCAGCGTCAAGACCTACTCGAAGGCGGCGGGCACCGCGGCCTTCATCTGGCGTCTGGTGCTGACGACCGGTACCGGCTCGCTGTTCGGCTTCCTGATCGCGCGTGAGTTATACGGCACCGCCATGCTGGCGCCGATGTTCATCATCATGTCGTTTGCCTATGGCCTGGCGATCTACCTGATGGTGCTGGCCGCAGCCTATGCCTGGACCGGCCGAACCTTGGGCGATGCCGTGATGATGCGGTTGAGGACGTTGCTTGTGGTATTTGTGGCGGCGGTGCTGTATTTCGTCGTCGTCCATCACCTGACCAACCTCTACTTTGAGAAGTACCGTGGAGTCGAAGCCTTCATTTTGCGTGATGGCGGCATCTTCACGACCCTGTTCTGGGTGGGGCAGATCGTCATCGGCTGTGTGGCGCCGCTGGTGATCCTGCTGAGCGGCCTCGGCAAGCAACGCATGTGGATCATGATCGCGTGCGGGCTTGTCATTGCGGGCGGCATGGCGCAGATGTACGTCACCATCATCGGTGCGCAGGCCTATCCGCTCGACATGTTCCCTGGCCTGATCGAAAGAAGCAGCTTCTATGATGGCGTCGTGCACAGCTACACGCCCAGCCTGCCAGAACTGTTCCTTGGCCTTGGCGGGGTGGCGATCGCGCTGCTGGTGACCACCTTTGCGATCAAGGTGCTGCGCCTGTTGCCGGCCAGCCTGGACGACGCCACCGTCGCCAAGCTGGGACATTGATTTGCATGAACCTGCCAGGTGATCGCCTGGCAGGGGATTGGTCAGCATGAATCCGCAAGCCACTTCAAACGATTCTTCCCGGCGCGGGGCTCATATGCCCCGCGTCTTCATTTCTGCCGCACATAAATCATCCGGCAAGACCACGCTCACGCTCGGGCTGTGTGCTGCCTTGCACGCGTGCGGCCATGCGGTGCAGCCCTTCAAGAAAGGCCCCGATTACATCGACCCGTTATGGCTGGGTATGGCGGCGCAGCGCCCCTGCTACAACCTTGATTTCCACATGATGCAGCGCGATGAAATCGAGCGGCAGTTTGCCCGTGCAACTGCCGGCGCACGCATCAGTCTGATCGAGGGCAACAAGGGCCTGTACGACGGGCTCGACCTTGATGGCAGCAACAGCAACGCGGCGCTCGCCAAGTTGCTGGGGGCACCGGTAGTGCTGGTGATCGACGCGCGCGGCATGACCCGCGGGGTGGCGCCGCTGATTCTGGGTTACCAGGCATTCGACCCGGAGATTCGCATTGCCGGCGTGATTCTCAACAACCTCGGCGGTAGCCGCCACGAATCGAAACTGCGCGCGGTGATCGAGCACTACACCGAAGTCGAAGTGATCGGCGCGGTCCAGCACGACGCCAGCCTGCAGATTGCGGAGCGTCATCTGGGGCTGGTTCCGGCCAACGAGCAGGATGCCGCCCGCGACCGGATTCAGCATGTGGGTAAGCGCGTGGCGGCGCAGGTGAATCTGGAGCGTTTCCTGGCAATTGCCGACAGCGCGGCCGATCTGAATATCGCGTTGCCGCCTGAAGCTGGAACATCAGCCGAACGGCTGCGCATCGGCATTGCACACGACCAGGCCTTCGGTTTCTACTACAGCGAGGATCTCGATTCGCTGCGTGCCGCCAACGTCGAGCTGGTGGACATCGACACACTGCATGCGCGGGACTTGCCCGAGGTCGATGGCCTCATCATTGGCGGCGGCTTTCCCGAAATGTTTATGGCTGAACTCGAGGCCAACGTGCCGTTGCGCACCCGTATTCGTCTTGCCATCGAGGCGGGGTTGCCCGCCTACGCCGAGTGTGGCGGGTTGATGTATCTGTCGAAAAGCCTCAGCTGGCAGGGGCAGACGCGGCAGATGGTTGGCGTGGTACCGGGCGACACTGTAATGCACGAGCGTCCGGTGGGGCGCGGCTATGCGCGTCTGCAGCCGACCGGCGACGACCGCTGGCAGGAAACAGCGAGTATTCCGGCGCACGAATTTCACTATTCGAGCTTGGAAAATCTCCCTGCAGACTCCATGTATGCCTATCAGGTGATGCGCGGCCATGGCATTGATGGCCTTCACGACGGCTATCAGCGGTACAACCTGCTGGCCGGCTACGTGCATCGCCGGGGCACCGGCGCGCAAGGATGGATCGCGCCGTTCTTGAATCAGGTGCGTGCGCACAAGGCGCGCGTTGCCGATTAATTTCTGGCAGCTTAATTTACAAAGGACATTTCATGATCAAGATCACTGACGCCGCGGCCGAACAGATTCGCGCTGCTGCCAACAACCCCGACGTTTATGGCATGGTGCTGCGTGTAGCCGCCTATCAGGAAGACGACGGTAGCGTGAACTTTGGCATGGGCTTCGACCAGGAACGCGAGGCGGACGAGCAACTCATCGTTAATGGCGTCGAGCTTCTGATCGCCAGTTCCAGTACCCCCTATCTGCAGGGCGTCACGCTGGACTTCGTCGAAATGAGCCCGGGCGACCTGCGCTTCATTTTCATTCCGCCCTATTCAGCAGAAGACGGCCCTGCCGGGTCTGACGACCAAGCCGCCCCCACCGAGTAAATTCCATGAATTACCTGCCCATTTTCCTCGACCTGCGTGACCGCCATTGTCTGGTGGTGGGCGGTTCCGAAACCGCCGCGCGCAAGGCTGAACTGCTGTTGCGTGCTGGCGCGCACGTCGATGTTGCTGCACCCGTGCTGCACGAAGGTTTCGCGCGCCTGCCGCACGCCGACCATCTGCAGCGGGTGGCCGATGCCTTCACCCCCGGGTTGCTGGACGGCAAGGATCTGGTGATCGTGGTAGAGGAAGATGTGTCCCGCGCCAGACTGATTGCCGACGCGGCGCGCGCACGCAACATCCCGGTCAATGTGGCGGACAAGCCCGACCTGTGCAGCTTCATCCTGCCGTCGATCATCGACCGGTCGCCGATCATGGTCGCGGTTTCCAGCGGTGGCGAATCGCCGGTGCTGGCGCGCATGCTGCGGGCGCGGCTGGAAACCCTGATCCCCGCCGCCTATGGCCGCCTCAGCGCGCTGGCGTCACGCTATAAGGACCGCGTGCGCGCGGCGATCAAACCTGAGCAGCGGCGTGCTTTCTGGGAGAGGGTCTTCCTCTCGCCGGTGGCCGAAATGGTGTTTTCCGGGCGCGACGTCGAGGCCGAGTCACAACTCGACGCCATGATTATGGACGGCGCCGAACACGACTCCCGCCGTGGCGAGGTGTATCTGGTCGGTGCCGGCCCGGGCAATCCCGATTTGCTGACCTTCCGTGCGTTGCGCCTGATGCAGCAGGCCGATGTCATCGTCCATGACCGCCTGGTGTCGCAACCGATCCTCGACATGTGTCGGCGCGACGCCGACCGCATCTACGTCGGCAAGGAACGTGACGACCACGCGGTGCCGCAGGAGGAAATCAACCTGCTGCTGGTGCGTCTGGCCAAGGAGGGCAAGCGGGTGCTGAGGCTGAAGGGTGGCGATCCCTTCATCTTCGGCCGTGGCGGCGAGGAAATCGAGACCCTGGCCGAGCACAGCGTGCCGTTTCAAGTGGTGCCCGGGATTACCGCCGCTGCCGGCGTCGCGTCCTACGCAGGCATTCCGCTCACCCACCGCGACTACGCGCAGTCAGTCGCCTTCGTCACCGGCCATCTGAAGGAAAACACCTTCAACATGAACTGGGAAGGCATTGCGCGAAAAGACCAGACCATCGTCATCTACATGGGGCTGAAAGGCCTGCCGCTGCTGTGCGAGGCGCTGATCAAGCACGGCCTGACCGCCGACACGCCCGCTGCCATCGTGCAGCACGGCACGCTGCCCACCCAGCGCGTCATTACTGGCGACCTCAACACGCTGCCGGCGCTGGCCGAGGACGCGGGACTCAAGGCGCCCACGCTGATCATCGTCGGCAACGTCGTCAAGCTGCGCGAAAAGCTGGGCTGGTATCAGCCCGAGCTGCACAGCGAGCAGGCCCACCGCACCCCGCTCGAGGCCCCGGATCACCTTCGCTGAAAGAGGGATGGCTCGCCGTGTAGCCGGGACGACGCCCACGCAAATGGCGGGAGAGGCCAGCACTGTGCGGGCAAGCATCTGAATCACGTCTCGTGATGGACCGCCATCGAGCGACGCACCGCACCGCACCGGCGCGTCCTGAACAACTGCCCGTGCGCTTTGAACGTTTGTTGTTTGCACGGCTGCCGCGGGACGTGCCGGCCGGCCAGCTCGCGAGGATGATGGCGGTTCCCGCGGGAGAGTGATGGCCTGCAGGTGAGCAGGAGCTTGCGCCTGAGTACGCCCAAAAATTGATCGGTTCATTTTTCGCCGTTCTGGCATTAACAGGCGGCGCAGACGCTTTCCTCCGCAACTCCAGTCTAAAATAAAAGACAGATTTGTCCGGAAGCGCCTGCCATGACCGCCACCCTCACCATTGACGGCAACGAGGCCGTTGCCCGCATCGCGTATCTCGGCAACGAGGTGATCGCGATCTATCCCATCACCCCTGCGTCGAGCATGGGCGAGTGGGCCGACGAGTGGGCCTCGCAGGGGAAGCCCAACCTGTGGGGCGCGGTGCCGACCATTATCGAAATGCAGTCGGAAGGCGGCGCTGCCGGCGCACTGCATGGGGCGCTCACCTCGGGCGCCCTGGCGACCAGCTTTACTGCCAGCCAGGGCCTGCTGCTGATGGTGCCCAACCTCTACAAGATCGCCGGCGAGCTGACGCCTTTCGTGCTGCACGTTGCCGCCCGCACACTGGCGACGCACGCGCTATCGATCTTCGGCGACCAGTCAGACGTCATGGCCTGCCGTGCCACCGGTTGCGCATTGCTCGCCGCCAACTCGCCGCAGGAGGCGCAGGATTTCGCGCTGATCGCACAGGCGGCCACCCTGGCCGGCCGTATCCCGGTCATTCATTTTTTCGACGGCTTCCGCACCTCGCACGAAGTGGCGAAAATCGATGCAGTGGACGCGGACACTGTGCGTGCCGTGCTCGACGCCAGCGCGATCGCCGCGCACCGGGCCCGTGCGCTGTCGCCGGAACATCCGGTGCTGCGCGGCACCTCGCAGAACCCGGATGTTTTTTTCCAGTCGCGCGAGCGCGCCAATCCCTATTACAACGCGTTCCCTCAGATCGTGCAGGACGCGATGAACCGCTTCGGCGAGCTTACCGGCCGGCAATACAGACTGTTCGATTACGTCGGCGCGGCGGATGCCGAGCGCATCATCGTGCTGATGGGTTCCGGCGCCGAGACCGTGCACGAGACGGTCGAGCATCTCGTCGCCCACGGCGAGAAGGTGGGCGTGCTGAAGGTGCGCCTGTACCGGCCGTTTTCGTCGAGTGCGCTGCTCGCTGCGCTGCCATCCTCTGCAAAATCCATCGCCGTGCTCGACCGCTGCAAGGAGCCGGGAGCGGACGGCGAGCCGCTGTACAAGGACGTGGTGACCGCGCTCGCGCAGGCCGCGGCAGATGGCCGCGCCATGCCGCGCGTGATCGGCGGGCGCTATGGCCTGGCGAGCAAGGAATTCACCCCCGGCATGGTCAAGGCAGTGTTCGATGAACTGGCGCGGGCCACCCCCAAACGCGAGTTCACCGTCGGCATCCACGACGACCTCACCCATCTGTCGCTGCCATGGGATGCGGACTTTCGCACCGATGCGTCGCGGCAACTGCAGCACGCCGTGTTCTGGGGGCTGGGCGCCGACGGCACGGTGTCGGCCAACAAGAACTCGATCAAGATTCTCGGCGAGGCCACCGCGCTCATGGCGCAGGGCTATTTCGTCTACGACTCGAAGAAGTCCGGCGCGGTCACGGTGTCCCACCTGCGCTTCGGCCCGGCGCCGATCCGCTCGACCTATCTGGTGGAGGCGGGCATGGCCGGCTTTGTCGCTTGCCATCAGCCCATGTTCGTCGGGCGCTACGCGCTGCTGGAACATGCCGCGCCCGACGGCGTGTTCCTGCTCAACACCGCGGCGGCTGCGGATCAGGTATGGGACACCCTGCCGCAAAAGCTGCGTGCGCAGATCGTCGGCAAGCGGCTGCAGTTATGGGTGATCGACGCCTACGCAGTCGCCGCCGAAGCCGGCATGGGGCGGCGCATCAATACCATCATGCAGACCTGCTTTTTTGCCATTTCCGGCATCCTGCCGAAGGACGAGGCCATCGCCGCGATCAAGCGGGCGGTCGACAAGACCTACGGCAGGAAGAGCAAGCGTCTGGTGGAGCTGAATTACCGTGCGATCGACATGACGCTGGCGGAGCTGCATCAGGCCGTCATCCCGGCGCAGGCGGCAAACGATATGGCACCTGAGCGTCCCGCCGGGGATGCGGCCACAGCCATTCCGGATTTCGTGCGCGACCTCACCCTCCCCATCTATCACGGCCTCGGCGATGCACTGCCGGTGTCGCTGCTGCCGGCCGACGGCACCTATCCGCTCGGCACTGCGCAATACGAAAAGCGCAACATCGCGCTGGAAATTCCGGTGTGGGAGGCAGACCTGTGCACGCAGTGCGGAAAATGCGTGCTGGTCTGCCCGCATAGCGCGATCCGTGCGCGCGCCTTCGCCGAAGAAGCGGCGAAGGATGCGCCGCCGACCTTCAAGCACGTGCCGGCGAAAAGCAAGGACCTGCCCGCCGGCACCCGGATCAGCTACCAGACGGCGCCGGAGGACTGCACCGGCTGCGGCGACTGCGTCGAGGCCTGCCCGATCCACGACAAGTCTAACGTCAGCCGGCGTGCGGTGAACATGGCGCCGGTCGGCCCCTTGCGCGATCAGGAGCGCGACAACTTCGCCTTCTTCCTCACGCTGCCCGAGTTCGACCGCAGCCTGATCAAGCACGGCACCCTCCCCGGCGCCATGCTGCTCGACCCCTTGTTCGAGTTTTCGGGCGCTTGCGCCGGCTGCGGCGAGACGCCCTACATCCGCCTCGCCACGCAACTGTTCGGCGACCGCATGCTGATCGCCAATGCCACCGGCTGCTCGTCGATCTACGGCGGCAACCTGCCGTCGACGCCCTACACCGTGAACGGCGCCGGGCGCGGTCCCGCATGGAGCAATTCCCTGTTCGAGGACAACGCGGAATTCGGCCTCGGCATGCGGCTCAGTTCAGACCAGCTGATGACCCATGCGCAGCACATGGTGAAAGAGCTTGCGAGCGAAATCGGCAGCGACCTGGCCGAGTCGCTCATCAACGCCGACCAGCGCGAGGAGGTGGGAATCGTCGCGCAGCGCCGGCGCGTCGCCCTGCTGCGCGACAAACTGTCTGGCTCGCGCCACCCGCGCGCGCAGGAGCTCGCCAGCGTCGCCGAATGGCTGATCCGCCGCTCGGTGTGGATCATCGGCGGCGACGGCTGGGCCTACGACATCGGCTACGGCGGCCTCGACCATGTGCTGGCGTTGCCGCACGACGTCAATATCCTGGTGCTCGACACCGAGGTGTATTCCAACACCGGCGGCCAGACCTCCAAGGCCACGCCGATCGGCGCGGTCGCGAAATTCTCCGCCGGTGGCAAGCCCACGGCGAAGAAGGATCTGGCCAGGCTGGCTTCCGACTACGGCCATGTCTACGTGGCCACCGTCGCCTACGGCGCGAAGGACGTGCAGACCCTGCGTGTGTTCCAGGAAGCGGAAGCCTATCCCGGTCCCTCGCTGATCGTCGCCTACAGTCCCTGCATCGCTCACGGCTACGACCTGCTCTACAACCAGCGCCAGCAGGAACTGGCGGTGAAGAGCGGGCACTGGCCGCTGGTCCGCTTCGACCCGCGGCTGACGGAGGCGGGCGGCAATCCCTTCAAGCTCGACTCCGCCGCACCCAGCCAGCCGATCAAGGCCTTCATGGAATCGGAAACCCGCTTCGCCATGCTCGCGCGCAGCCACCCCGAAGCCGCGCAGCGTTTCCTCGCGCAGGCGCAGCAGGACGCCGAGCGGCGCTATCAAACCTATCAGGACATGGCGCTGCGCCAAGACCACCCGAAGGGCGAGCATCCTGAAGGGCATAAAGGTCTGGCGGCGTACCCGCAGGCGCAGGGCCATTCCGACAAACCCAAACCCGGAGCCTGACATGATCGACCTTTCCACCGACTATCTCGGACTCAAGCTGAAAAACCCGCTGGTGCCCTCGGCCTCGCCGCTGTCGCGCGATCTCGACACCGCGCTGCGCCTGGAGGATGCCGGGGCCGCCGCGCTGGTGATGTATTCGCTGTTCGAGGAGGAGTTGCGGACGGAGGATGCGATGCTCGACCGCTTCCTTTTGCATGCCGACCTGGGCCACGCCGAGGCGGACAACTTCCTGCCCGATCACGGCGAATTCAAGGGTGGGCTCGAACGCTATCTTTCGCACCTGCATCAGCTCAAGCGCCGGCTCGAAATCCCCGTGGTGGCAAGCCTCAACGGCGTGTCACCCTCGGGCTGGGTGGAACTGGGCCGTGCGTTGGAGCAGGCCGGCGCCGATGCGCTGGAGCTCAATGTCTATCACGTCGCCGCCAGCACCCGGCACTCCGGCGAGTCGGTGGAGGCGCGCTATCTCAGCCTGCTTATCGAATTGCGCCGTGTGGTGAGCCTGCCGATCGTGATGAAGCTATCGCCCTTCTTTTCCTCGCTGCCGCATTTCGCGCAGCAGCTTGAACATGCCGGCGCGCAGGGCATTGCCCTGTTCAACCGCTTTTATCAGCCGGATATCGACCTTGACGAACTGCGCATGACCGACCAGCTGCATCTGTCCTCGGCCGAAGAGGCGCTGCTGCGCATCCGCTGGATCGCCATCCTGCATGGTCGTACCCGCATGACGCTCGCCGCCACCGGCGGCGTCCACAGCGAGGGCGAGGCCCTAAAGCTGCTGCTGGCGGGTGCCGACGTGGTGCATCTGGCATCGTGCCTGCTGCAGCACGGGCTCGACAGACTGGCCGAAATTCTGGCGGCGATGCAGAACTGGATGGAGGAGAAGGAATACGAATCGGTCGCCCAGCTGAAGGGCAGCATGAGCCAGAAAAACCTGCCCGATCCCACCATCGTTGCACGCGCCAGTTACCTCCGTGTGCTGGATAGTTTCTCGCCACGGCCCGGGGTCTGGTCCTAGAAGCCTGATTGCGGCATGCATTCGGCGCACTCACCCCACCGCGCCGCGCCGCGAACGGGCCGACGGATTATTTCTCAGTTGCCGGCCGCGCCAAACCCCGGTCAAGCTTGTCTTCCACTTCGCCGATATGGGCGGACAGGCCGCGGCTGGATTCTTCGATGGCATTCCGCAATGCCTGCGCCATCCCCTCGACCCGGACGCCGAGTTCGCTGTTGGATTTCTCCGCCGTTTCCCGCACTTGCGTGAACTCGCGTTCGAGCTGGCTACGCAGTTCGGCCAGCCGCGAGGCCTCGGCTTTTTCCGCCAGTTGATGCTGGTCCCGAAGTTCATGGGCATAGCGGCGCGTATCAATCAGCATGCTGGAGCGAAGGGTGAGGATGTAAATCGTAAAGAGTGCCACGAACACCAGAATGGTTCCCAGCAAGACAAGCCCCAAAGGCGCTTCAAAGCGGAAGGCTACGAAGGATAGTGTGGTCGGGGCGCTCAGCACGCTCCAGTTGACCAGGGTAAATACGCCCAGCACAATCAAGCCCGCAATAATGAGTGGCCCCAGAATTTTCATGTCGGTTCTCCAAATAAGCTTGATCCATCCTAGCTGATTTTTTTAGCTGGGCGCGAACATCGTGGATCGGGCTTCATCGTTGTGTGCTTGCCGTCGTTGGCAAACAGCAGGGAGTGGGCTGCTGCCGATTTCAAAGACACTTTGTTAAGGTGTGAAATCGGAGGTGATTCATGGTTACAAGACGGCAGTTCAGCCGGGAATTCAAGATTGAAGCGGTCAAGCTGGTCACCGAGCGCGGCGTAGCCGCGAGTCAGG
>JAGXGM010000079.1 GCA_024636675.1 Hydrogenophilales bacterium
CGACCACGAACTGATGGGCTGGGTCTCGGGCCTGCCGGTCGACCTCAAGCTGCGCGGCACCGAAGGCAAATACCTGCTGAAAAAGTCGATGGAACCCTATCTGCCGCACGACGTGCTGTACCGCAAGAAAATGGGCTTCTCTGTGCCGCTGGCCGCGTGGTTCCGAGGCCCGCTGGCCGCCACCATCCGCGGCGTGGTGCTGGGCGAGCGGTTGGCATCCACCGGCCTGTTCAACCAGGATTTCCTGCGCGAGGTGGTCGAGACGCATCAATCCGGCCGCCGCGATTATTCCGTCATCCTGTGGACCGTGCTGATGTTCGATGCCTTCCTCGGCCAGGTGCTGGGCATGGACGAAACGGAAAGGCAGGCAGCATGATGTTGGCCCCGAGGCACCCTGTAGGAGCGGCGCCCTCGCCGCGATTGCCCGCTTTAGTGCGCGGTTGTTGCCGACTTGTCGGCTATACAACCACGGCCTGCCCCTTGCGGGTACTTCTACATCCTGCGAGATTGAGCAATGGCCACGTTAGAACCCGTTTCGCCTGACACCCCATGAAAATCCTCCACGTCTTCGACCACACGCTGCCGCTGCACTCAGGCTACACCTTCCGCAGCGCGGCGATCCTGCGCAACCAGCGGAAAATGGGCTGGGATACCTATCACCTGTCCGGCCCCAAGCAGCTCAACTGCGATGTGATGGAGGAAAACGCCGACGGCCTGCATTTCTACCGCACGCCCAAGCCCACCGGGCTGCTGGCGAAACTCCCCGGCGGCGATCCCTTCGCGGTGATGGGTGCAATCGAAAAACGCCTGCTGGGCCTGGCGAAGGAACTGCAACCCGACATCATCCATGCCCATTCGCCGGTGCTCGACGCGGTGCCGGCGATCCGCGTCGGCCGCAAGCTTGGCATCCCCGTCGTCTATGAAATCCGCGCCTTCTGGGAAGACGCCGCGGTCGACCACGGTAGCACCCAGGAAGGCAGCCTGCGCTACAAGCTCACCCGTGCGCTGGAAACCTGGGCGGTGAAGAACGCCGACGCCGTTACCGTCATCTGCGAAGGCCTGCGCCGCGATCTCGTCGCGCGCGGCATCCCGCCCGGAAAAATCACCGTCATCCCCAACGCGGTCGACGTCGACCAGTTCGCCGTCGGCGGCAAGCCCGAGGCCGAACTGAAAATGAAGCTCGGCCTCGGCAGCAGTCGCGTGCTCGGCTTCATCGGTTCGTTCTACGCGTACGAAGGACTCGATCTGCTGATTGCCGCATTGCCTGCGATCGCGAAGCAGATGCCCGACGTCAAGCTGCTGCTGGTCGGTGGGGGGCCGCAGGATACCGCTTTGAAGCAGCAGGTCATGGCGCTCGACCTGAAGGATCGCGTGGTGTTCACCGGGCGCGTGCCGCACGCCGACGTCAACCGCTATTACGACCTGGTCGACGTGCTGGTCTACCCGCGCCACCCGATGCGGCTGACCGAGCTGGTCACCCCGCTGAAACCGCTGGAAGCCATGGCGCAAGGCCGTCTGATGGTGGCGTCCGACGTTGGCGGCCACAAGGAACTGATCCAGGACGGCAAGACCGGCGTCCTGTTCCACGCCGGCAATGCGGGCGACCTCGCCAGCAAGGTGGTGGGCCTGCTGAAATACGAGCAGGGCTGGGACAGCATGAAGAAAAACGGCCGCCAGTTTGTCGAATCCGAGCGCACCTGGGCTGCCAGCGTGGCGCGCTACCGCGGCGTGTACGGCAGCCTCGTCAAATCCGGCATGGTGACCGCGCTTGGCTGAAAATCGCCCATCCGACCGCATTGACCTGGTCGTGTTCAGCGCGCTCTTCCCCAGCGCAGTGCGCCCCGGCGCCGGCCTGTTCATCCGCGAGCGCATGTTCCGCGTCGCCCAGCACCGACCGCTCGCCGTCGTCTCGCCGCAGCCGTGGTTTCCCGGGCAATCGCTGATCCGCCTGCTGCGTCCCGGCTACCGCCCGCAAGCCCCGGCGCTGGAAATCCAGCAGGGCATCCGGGTCTACCACCCGCGCTATCTGTCGGTGCCCGGCCTGCTGCGCCAGTTCGACGGCTGGTCGATGGCGCTGGCGAGTGTCGGCCTGATGCGAAAGCTGAAGCGGCAAGGCGCGCAGCTGATCGACGCCCATTTCACTTACCCTGACGGCGAAGCCGCGACCCGACTGGGGCGCTGGCTGGGCCTGCCGGTAACCATCACTCTGCGCGGCACCGAAGTGCCGCACAGCAGGAACCCCATGCTGCGTCCGCGGCTGTCGCGCATATTTCAAGCCGCCACCCGGGTGTTCTCCGTTTCCGATTCCCTGCGCCGGCTGGCGATCGAACTGGGCGCAGCCGTTGATAAAACCGAAGTCGTCGGCAACGGCATCGACACCGAGCGCTTCCAGCCAGTGGCCCGCGCCGCCGCCCGCCAGAAATATGGCCTGCCGGACAGCGCGAAGGTGCTGATCTCGGTGGGCGCCCTGGTCGAGCGCAAGGGCATGCACCGCGTCATCGAGGTCCTGCCGGCGCTGCTCAAGCACCACCCCGACCTGCACTACCTCATCGTCGGCGGCGCCAGCCCGGAAGGCGACAACCGCACCGAACTCACCGCCCAGGTGGCGCGGCTGGGGCTGGCCAATCGCGTGCATTTCCTTGGCGCCCTGCCGCCGGACGAACTCAAGTGGCCGTTGTCGGCTTCCGACGTCTTCGTCCTGGCCACCCGCAACGAAGGCTGGGCCAACGTCTTTCTCGAAGCCATGGCCTGCGGTTTGCCTGTGGTGACCACCGACGTCGGCGGCAACGCCGAAGTGGTCTGCCGCGAGGAACTCGGCAGCATCGTCCCGTTCGGCGACAGCGCCGCCTTGCAGCAGGCGCTGGATGCTGCACTCGACAAGGATTGGGACCGCGCCGCGATCCTCGATTACGCCCGTGACAATCACTGGGACAAGCGCGTGGCGCAATTGCTGCGGGCCTATGAGCCCTTGCTCGCCATCGTCCCCCGCGCTGAGCAGTCTGCTCCGGCAGCCGCCAAACGATGAGCCAGGCCAAACCTGCCACCGGACATGATGCACGCGGCCTGCCAACGCGTATTCGCCGTGCGATCTGGCGCCACGGCAAGGTCTTGCGCCAGCGCATCCTGCCGCGACCGGTCGCCCAGCATGTGTTCGTCGCCGGCATGCAGCGTTCAGGAACAAACCTCGTGATGGACGTGCTGGATGCAAGCGCGGATACCCAGGTCTTCCACGAAACCGACCCGCGCGCGTTCGAGCGCTACGAAATGCGCGATCTGGCCGTAATCCGCCAGCTTGCGCAGCAATGTCCGGCGCCGGTGTTCGTGATCAAGGCGCTGTGCGAACTCGACCGCATCAAACCCTTGATGGATACCTTCACGCCGGCAAAAACGCTGTGGGTCGTGCGCGACTGGCGCGACAGCGTCAATTCGGCGATCAAGTCCTTCGGCAACTTCGTGCCACAGTGGAAACGCCTGGCGCACGGCGATTCGGGTGACTGGCGCGGACGCGGCATGACGCCCGCCACCCGCGAATTGCTCGCTGCGCTGTACCACCCGGACGCCAGCGAAGCAGAAGGCGCAGCGATCATGTGGTTTTATCGCAATGCGCTGTTTTTCGAGCAGCAGCTGGCCGCCGACCCGCGTGTGCGCGTGGTGTTTTACGAAGACCTGGTCCGCCAACCCCTGGGTGAAGTGGCGGCGGTTTACGATTTCCTCGGCCTGCCGGGTTTCAGCCAGCGCGTTGCCGGGCGCATTCATGCGCGTTCGGTCAGGCATCGCAGCCCGCCGGACATCGCGTCTGCCGTGGTGGTGTTGTGCGACGAACTGCTGGCACGTTTTCGGGCGTTGCCCCGCCAGGAGTCAGCATGAGCATCCCGGCCTGGTTCGCCCGCAGCGTCTTTCGCGCGCAGGAAGCAGCAATGCGCCGCCCCACCTTCGCGATGCTCGCTGAACTCGAGCGCACCCAATGGCTGCCGCACGATGCAATGCGCGGCTATCAGACAGACCGCCTCAACGCACTGCTGCAAAGCGCACTGGCGCACAGCCCTTGGCACGCCGATCGTCTGCGGGCAGCATCGCTGGCTGAAACTGTGGACGCGGGCCGTGCGACGCTGGCTGACCTGGCCCGCTTGCCCACCATGAACAAGCGAGATGCGCGCGACAACGTCGACCGGCTGGTCTGGCGCGACGTGCCGGGGGGCGTCTTCAAATACACGACCGGCGGCTCCAGTGGCGAGCCGCTGATCTTTTATTTCGGCCGTGCACGTCAGGCCGCCGATGCCGCCGGCCGGCTGCGCGCGCGGCGCTGGTGGGGCGTGCAGCCGGGCGAGCGCGAGGTGTATCTGTGGGGCGCGCCAGTGGAGCTGAACAAGACCGACCGCATCAAGACCCTGCGCGACAGGCTGGTGAATCAACTGCTGCTGAATGCGTTCGAAATGTCGCCCACGCGCATGGACGACTATCTGGCTGCGATGCAGACCTGGAACCCGAAGGCGATCTACGGTTACGCCAGCAGTCTGGCGCTGCTGGCAGCGCACGCCGAATCGCGCGGCATCCGCCCAAGGCTGCCCGCATTGCGTGTGGTGAGCACCACCGGCGAGCCGTTGTTCCCACACCAGCGCGAACTGATCGAGCGCGTGTTCGCCGTGCCGGTGTCGGTCGAATACGGCGCCCGTGACGCGGGTTTGCTGGCGCTGCAGTCGCCGGACGGCAGCCTGCTGCAAATGAGCGAAACGCATATCATCGAAGTGCTCGACGACGCCGGCAATCCGGCAGAGGAGGGCGAGGCCGTGATCACCAGCCTGGTGTCCGAAGCGCAACCCTTCATCCGCTACCGCACCGGCGACGTCGTCCGACGTGCGGGCAAGACTGATCCCGGCGGGCGCGGCCTCGACGTGCTGGATGCCGTCATCGGGCGGCAGACCGACTTCATCGTCGCGGCCGACGGCCGCATCATGCATGCGCTGGCGGTGATTTACGTCCTGCGTGCGATCCCGGGTGTCGGTCAGTTCAAGCTGATCCAGCACACCGTCGACCGGATGGAAGTGCAGGTGGTGCCGGACGCGCGCTGGAACGACGCCGCGCGCGAGGCGGTCAGTCAGGGCCTGCGCGCGCGTCTGGGCACTGCACTGAATATCGATCTGACGCTGCTGGATGCCATTGCCCCCGAAGCCTCGGGCAAGCATCGGTATGTTGTCAGCCATGTTTCTCTGCAGAACGGACTGGCGCAGGCTGTTGTATGAGAAGCGCTTTTATTCATTCCGGATTTGTTCTCTGGAGAACGCCGGAATCCCGTCAAGCCAGGCACATGGATTCCGGGTCAAGCCCCGGAATGACGATTGCTGGGCGTGCCCTGAATACCCTTGCCATGGCACCTGTTATGGCCGAGAAAGTTGAGTTCGCATGAGAGACATACTGGTCACCGCAATTGTGTTCGGCGCGCTGCCTTTCATATTCAAGCGCCCATGGATCGGCATCCTGCTGTGGTGCTGGCTCGGCTACATGAACCCGCACCGGCAGGCCTGGGGTTTTGCCTACGACATGCCGTTTGCGTTCATCACTGGCGTCGTCACCATCACGGCTTTCTTGTTCTCGAAAGAGAAGAAGGAAATGATCTGGACGCGCGAGACGATATTGCTGCTGATGTTCATCGGCTGGATGCTCATCACCACATTTTTTTCGTTCTATTCTGATTTGGCCTGGATTCAGTGGGACAAGGTCTGGAAAATCCAGCTCATGGTGTTTCTCACCGCGATGATCATCAAGGAACGCAAGCATCTGCACTGGATGATCTGGGTCATAGCGCTGTCACTGGGTTACTACGGGGTCAAGGGCGGCATTTTCACCATCATGCACGGCGGCCAGTTCAGGGTGCAAGGTCCAACGGGCACCTTCTTCGCCGGCAACAACGAAATGGCGCTGGTGCTGGCGATGCTAGTCCCCCTTATCCGCTATCTGCATTTGCAGGCCACCCAGCAATGGGTGCGTTTTGGCTTGGCGTCGGCCATGGTCTTGTCCGGGGTCGCTGCTATCGGCAGTCAATCACGCGGCGGGCTGTTGGCCATGGCTGCCATGGGCTTGTTCCTGTGGTTCAAGAGCCGCCACAAGTTCGTCATGACGGTCTACATGGTGGTCGCAGTCGCGATCATGGCGTCGGTGATGCCGCAGGAATGGTATGACCGCATGAATACGATCAAGACCTACGAGCAGGATACCTCGGCCCTGGGGCGCATCAATGCCTGGCATACCGCATTCAACGTGGCGAAGGACCAGGTCACCGGCGGCGGGTTCGAAATGTTCAGGGCGCCGACCTTCCGCCAGTACGCTCCCGAGCCCTTCCGTGTGCACGACGTGCACAGCATCTACTTCGAGGTGATGGGCGAGCACGGCTTCATCGGGTTCGGCATGTTCATCCTGCTGGCGGTGTTCGCCTGGTTGCGCGCCAATCAGGTCATCCGTGAGTGCAAGAATGACCCCGAGCGAAAATGGGCGGCCGACTTGGCTGCAATGATCCAGGTCAGTTTGGTCGGGTACGGGGTGGGGGGTATTTTCCTTGGGCTGGCCTATTTCGACCTGACCTATCACCTGATGATTATTCTTGTGATGGTGGCCAAGTTCTCTGGCGTGTTGGACCGGTCGCCGCAGGATTCGAGGCAGGGGTCAGGCAGGCCACTGATCCATCCCTCCGCACGTTGGAGCAAGTAGCCGGCCTGTCAGGTGGAACGATCCCGCCTTACTTTCCTGTGAAAATCCATGAGACCTCTCCGAAACGGTCATGTGCTGCGGGCCTTGCTGTCCGCGTTGGCTGTCGCTGGACCGCTGGTGTTCTCGGGGCAGGGCGCGTGGGCGGAAGGCATGGCCCGTCCAACGGAAACGGTGTCGCCGGGTCGACCGCTTAACCCGCGCCTGATCGCGCTCAAACCCAACATCTGGCACCTGCTTGCGCAGCCTGCCCAAGCCAGCTGGCGGCGCCAGACCCACGCCGGAATTGCCTACGATTCGAAGCGCGGCACCCTCCTGGTGTTCGGCTCCAATACCCACGGTCTGGACTGGGACAGCGAAGTCCACGAATTCGACCCCGTGACCGGGCGCTGGGAGACCCACTACCCCCGCGCGCCGAAGGAAAGCTACCGGGCGGATTCGGCCGGACGCGCCATCGCCGGCACCGGCCGCCTGCTGCCTTGGGCCATGCACACCTACGACAATATTGTCTACGATCCCAAGCTCGACGCCATCGTTGTCAGTGCGCGGCCTGAGCACAATCCGATCCGGAAAAAGCTGCCTGAAGCAAAAATCCATCCCACCTGGATCTACGACCTGGAAACCCGCCAGTGGCGGATTTTCGAAAACAACGGCAAGCCCTATCCGAAATTCTTCGCCGCAGCTTCCGCCTACGATTCCGACAGGGACGTCATTGCCGCCTACAAGTGGGGGATGTGGGAAATCGGCCCCGACCGGGACGAGTGGAAAAAGGTCAGTGGGGTTAGTCACCACCAAATGCACTACACCATGGACTACGACACCACACGCAAAAAGTTCGTGGTCTTCGGTGACTACTACAACACCGATGCGATATGGGCTTATGCGCCAGGGGCAGCGGGCGACAAGGGAAAGTGGGAGAAGAAAACGCCACAAGATGAATCCTGTACCCCCGGCCAGCATTTCCCCGTCGCCTACGACAGCGAGCATGGCGTCTTCCTGCTGGTGGTAGACAATATTCCCTATGCTGCCGAGGACAAAAAGGGGCGGCGCAAACGGATGGGGCGCGCCCGGTCCAGTCGTACCTTCGTCTACGACCTGGGCAGCAACCGCTGCACCCGTCTGCCCGACACAGACCTGCAGCCGCTGGGCATGAATTACATGATGGTCTACGACCGCTTCCACAAGGTCTTTCTTCTGGTCACGGGAGACCATGGCAAGCCGGCCGCCGTGTGGGCGCTCAGGCTGGAGTGGCCGTCCTAAGCAGACGTCACCGCATCGTCTCAAGCGGCGGCATGCATTTTGACTATGCTGCCAGCATGTCTTGCCGTCACAGCTCGCCCGTCTTTCGCGACGCAGGGTCGCCTTATCCGTCGCCAATCCGCGTTGCCCGCCGTCTCGACCGGGCGCTTCGTCTTGCCCTGTCCCTGTTGCTGATCGCCATATCGGCCGTCGTGTCAGCAAGCGGCTGGAAGGCGGAACGCTGGCACGCGGCCGATTTCACCAGCGCGCTCGGCGGCGGTCCCGATGGTGGGCCGGTGGAGCAGGCCGGCAGCACGCCCTACGCGCTGTGCGGCGACCAGGCCGGCAACCTGTATCTCGCCTATGACCAGTTCATCGACATCGTCACCCCGGACGGTATGCGCAGCCACCTTGCCGGAAGCGGTGAGTTCGGCTATCGCGATGGCGCCGCTCATCAGGCGGAATTCCGCCTGGGATTGAATGCTTATTACGGCGCCCACAACCTGGCCTGCGGCCCCGATGGCTCGGTGTTTGTCGCGGACGGCGGCAATCGCAGCATCCGGCGCATCCACCCAGTGCAGGGCCGATGGCGGGTCGATACCTGGGCGGGAGGCGGCAAGCGGCGGCTCGGCCCTGGGGAGTCGGTGCTGCCGAATACGGTCGCATTCAGGGGAACCATTGCCGTCGCAGTGACCCCGGCAGGCGAAGTGACTATCGCCGACAACTATGGCGCCTATCGCATGACGGCGGATGGGCGAGAGATCCGCTATCTGGCAAGGTGGCCCACCTCTGCCTATTACCGGGATGCCAGGTCCGGCAAACTTAATGTGATGATGGGAGACTCGGATGCTGCGGGTAACGTGTATTTCGTCTCGCGCACCCCCCATGCCGTCATCAAGGTCACCCCGGCAGGGGAACTACAACACCTTGCGGGGCGCGTGACTCGGGAAAAAGCGCACCAGCTGGCCGGGGATGGCCCGCCGCTGGAAGCCTTTTTTAATACCCCGACCAGCATCGCCGCGCAACCGGATGGTTCCGCCATTTATGTGTGCGGCGGCGACGAATACGACATCCGACGTATCCCCGCCGACGGGGGCGGCACCACTGCGACCCTGATGCAGAACGGGCAGTGGTACCGGGCATCGATCCATCCCAACAAGAGCCGCGGCCCTGCCGTGGTCAAGCCGGATGCGAAGGGGAAACTCAAACCGGACGGCGATCTCACCATCCTCATGGTGAGCCACCTGCTGGGGCGCGATGCGCAAGGTAATCTTTACGGTTCGCTCAACTCGTGGTCCGGGATGACCCAGTTCGTTGAGGGGGAGGGACTGCTGGGCACCCGGGTGTTCCGCCTGCAGCGTGGCAAGCCGGGAGGGAACCCGTGATCGCTCACTTTTTGCTGGCGTTGCTGGCAGTAAGTCATCTGGCGGGGCCTGCTTATGCCGCGCCCGTACTTTCCGCAAGAGAAGCCTTCGTCGTCATGCCTACGCCGGCCGACGCGCGGGCCCAACTGAATCCGGCGGTCGCTCATGACGGCAAGGGCACTTATCTGGTGGTGTGGCAGCAGGGCCGGTTTTACCATCAAAGCCAGAGCGCGGACATTCTTGCCGTCCGCATCGATGCGCGCGGCCGCGTGCTGGATCGCGAGCCCATCGTCATCTGCGACGTCAAGGCCAGCCAGGAGCAGCCGCAGGTCGCGTATTCCGGAGGGACGTTTCTGGTGGTCTGGCACGACCTCAGGAACGGTCGCGACTGGGACGTCTACGGTATCCGGGTGAACGCCGACGGCAGAGTGCGGGAGCCCGATGGTTTTCTCGTCGCCGGAGGGGGGCAGAATCAGGCGAATCCGGTGTTGGCATCCGCGGATGGTGGTTTCCTGGTGGTGTGGCAACACTATGACCGGCATTATCAGTTGCAGGCAACGACGATACCGGCGGCTGGCGGTGTGCGACCGGTCCAGCCGCTGCAGTTTCGCGGCAACGCCCTGTGGGGTGGGGAACACGCGCTGGCCCGGATCGGCGACGGCTGGCTGTTGTCGTGGAACGATGAAAAGGCCTGGTCGCTGTCTGGCGGGGCGACCAGCATGATTACCCGGCATTTCGCCCGGCTGGCTGTCCGCAACGGCAAGCCGGCTGTGTTGGCGGTGCAGCGCTCGCCCGCCATCCCGATTGGACGAAGCGGTGGACGGTTTGCCAGCTCTGGCGCAGCCACCGCCCTCTATGCAAGCTGGGGCATTGCCGGTCGCGGCAACCGGACCGCCACGGCAGCGTTGTTTGGTACCGAGGGGGCGACAGCATTCAGGAACCCCAACCAGGAACAGGCCAGAGGGTGGTCCGGCTGGAATACGGAGCGCATGATTACGCTCTACAACCTGGATGTCCCGGTGGACGGGCCGGTGGCCGTCGCCTTTGGCCAGGGGATGTATCTGGCGGTGGCACGCGAGGCCTATTCCGGCAAGCCCTCCGACCGCAACCGACTGCTGGGATCGCGCCTGACGGCCGCCGGTGTGCGAATCGACGAGTCGCCTGCCTGGCCGGTGCTGCACCAATCGCCGCACCGCATCGCCAACCCGGCCCTGGCAGCCGGGAACCGTCAATTTCTGCTCGTTTTCGAACAGGAGGATGCGGCCGGTCAGCGCCAAATCTGGTCCAAAATCCTGAAAGCCGAATGATGCTGCTGCGTATCCTGCTGCTTTTTCTGAGTCTCACTTTCGTCGCCCCGGCCATGGCCGTACTGGACGCCAGTAGCAGCGCCTACGAATGGCGCGGCGGCTTTTTCAGCGTACCGCTTCAGGTTCGGGACAACTCCGGCGTGGTTCGCCGCGACTGGACCGTTACCACAGGCGTGCCCCTGCCCGTCGGGGTGGTGCAGGAAGTCGGGCAATTGCGCCTGACCGACGCGGCGGGGCGCGATATCCCGGCCCAGTTCACCGTCCTCAGCCGCTACGGGGCACGGGACAATTCGCTGCGCTGGGTCCTGCTGGACTTCCAGGTGGACGTGCCGGCCAATGGCGAGGCGACGCTGCAGTTGCGCAATGACCGCCCTGCCCAGGCAGTTCCCGCGCCGATCCGCATCACGGAAACCCGCCAGGCCATCACCGTGGATACCGGCGGGGTGGTCGCAACGATTTCCCGGCGTGACGGCAGCCTGCTGGAGTCGGTCAGCGTTGGAGGCAAGCAGGTGTTGAAGGCCGGTGACAGCGACGGCCCGGCATTGCGCGCCGGGAAAATGCGCCAAATGGAGCGCTTCCGGGGGCCTTCATGGAACACCCACGGCTGGGAGAAGTCGCGCAGCCTGGAAAAAATAAATATCGCAGAAACCCTTTATCGCGGCGGGCCGCCGCGGGAGGTCACGGTGGAGATGGCCGCGCCGCTACGCAGCGTGGTCGTGATCCGCGGGCGCCATCTGCCGTTCGGGCGCGCGCGCGGCATCCTCAAGGCCGGGCTGTACGACTATGCGGTGCGGATGCACTTCTACCGCGGCCAGAGCTACGTCAAGGTCGAGTACGCCGTGGAAAACGCCGATCGCGCCCAGCCGCAGTGGAGTCACCTGTTCCGCGAGGCCAGCCTGAACCACACGCTGACCCTGGGAACGGGAGCCGTCGTGACTGGTGGCGGGGTGATGGCGCAGGATGGTCCGGCCGTTGCGTCCTTCCCCGTCTCCTCGCGGGAGGAAGGCTGGCTGGTCCAGGGCGCCGGCCGCAGCGAAAAAAAGTATGGCCGCCAAGTGGTTCATGAAGGGGGCTATCAGGTCGGACCGGGTGCCGAAGGACACATCGATCGCCCCCGGGCTGCGGGAAAGCGGGGGCGTTTCCTTGACATATCCGATGGCGAAAAGGGCGTCGCGGTTGCCATGCGCTATCTCTGGGAGCAGGCGCCGCGCGCCATCAGCCTCTCGCCAAAGCGGCTCCGGGCGGTGGTGCAGGCCGACAGTCCCGGCCATCGCGCCGATGCGGGTCGCCCGTCGTACGATCTCGACTTGGGCGAGCGCAGTTTGCACGACATCCTCTACTATTTTCATACGGGCGATGCGCGCGAGGCCCGGGTCGCGGACATTGCCGAAGCCTTTGAATATCCACTGTTCGCGCGCGCGCCGTCTGCCTGGTATTCCGATGTCGGCAATTGGTACTTCGAAATCGCCCGGGGGCCGGGCAAGCCCGCACGATGGGCGGACTCGGATAAACACTGGATACCGCAGAGCATTGGCGTCGGCAGGCACGGGGAAAGCCGCAGCTACAATTCCGGCGGCCATCACGACAGCCAGAGCTCCGGCTGGCTCAGCTTCCTGCGGACCGGCCTGCTCGCGGACCTGGAGCGCAACCTCGCGATCAGCCGCTGGAGCATCGCTCACAATCCCGGCTGGGCATACCGGGACAACGTCATCCGCTTCGGCAACGGGGCGGAGCGCTACCGTGCCGTCGACCGTGCGCTGGACGAGTGGAACCGGCTGACCGCCTTCGGTCCCAAGGATTTCTATTTGTGGCGCAGCGACCAGACCTACACCGAGAAGACGCCCAAGGGCGAGGTGCTGAGGTACAAGGGCGGCCGCAGCTACCTGAACGGCTACAAGGTGCTGCCGGACATGGAACACTATGCGCTGTTCCGCCTGTTCGAGTACTACTACCTGACCGGCGACGTGCGCGCGCTGGATGCCATCCACGGCTTCGTCAATTGGGATATCAATTTCCAGCACCGCCACCTGTTCCAGGGCAAGATGCAGCCGCTTGCCGTCATCGACCTGTTCGAGCGCGACCCGGACGCGCTGCGGCGCGGCCACTACAGCCGGGTCTATGCCTGGATGCTGTTCACCAACCTTGCGGGTTACCACGCCACCGGCAGCCCGGTGTACGACGAATTTGCCCGCTGGCAGATCCGTCGGGCGCTCGCCCTGCTGCGTCACCGCCACGGCCAGCTGACCAGTTGGAAAGACAGTGTTGCCGGCCGCAGTTTCGGGCGCGAGGCGACGGTACAGCGGTCCGAATCGCAGAGCTGGATGGAGGCGATGGGCACCCTCGCGCTGCATGAGGCGTACAAGACCTATGACGACGAGCGCATCCTGGACGGGTTGTGGGCCCAGGCCGATTATTTCAGCCATCACGTGCTCCACTACCCGCGGCTGGGCATGATCAATAACCGCACCGGCATGCCCAACAAGCTGCTGGGCTATGGCGAGGGCCGGGGCGCAACGGTGACCCCGCAGCGCCACGACTGGATGATCCAGGCATGGCCTGTTCTATACCATTACAGCGGCTGGCCGGACGTGGCCGAGCGCTACCGGAATTTCGAGCGTGCCCGCAAGGAAACCTGGACCCAGGACAGGTTTCTGCAGACGGTTTATTGGGAACAGCAGAACGTCGCCAAGCGCTCGTCAAGGCCGCCGGATCCCATCACCGATCTGCGCGTCAGCCGCGCCGACCGCTCCGGTATCGCCTTGACCTGGACCAGCCCGCGCGACGATGGCCCCACGGGCCGGGCCGAGCGCTATTTCGTGAAGTACAGCACCAAGCCCATCGTCGAGTTTGCCCGGACCGACCATCCCGCGCGCGACGGCGACAAAGCGCGCATCGTGCGGAAGGCCGAGGACCTGGTCCTGTCCCGCTCCAAAGGCAAGCGCCTGAAAACCAACATCCGCCCCGGGGAGGCAGGCACCGAGGCAAAGGACGTGCAGCGCGCCCACCCTGACTGGCACCAGGTCGACGCTTTTTGGATGGCCGAGCATGTGGCGGGCGAGCCGGCGCCGGCGCCGGCCGGACAGACCGAGACCTTCACCATCCGCGAACTGCGGCCGCACAACTGGTTCGGCGCCCCCCGGCAGCCCGGGCTGGATATCCTGCCGGCGGGCACCTACTACGTGGCCATCTGCTCCTGGGACGAGGATAGAAACCTGAGCCGCCTGTCCAACGTGGTCAAGGTCAAGCTGCCTTAATGCTCGTTGGCCGCCAGCCACTGCTCCAGCATCACCACCACCCACACCATCACGCCGTAATAACTGGCGTGCGGGCCGCGCTGCATCGCCAGCATGTGGTCGAGATACGCCGGCTGCATCCAGCCGCGCTGCTTGAAACTGGTCAGGCTGTCACCAACAATTTCGCCAAGCGGCGCGTACTGGTTGCTCCACACGCCGAACGGCAGGCCGAAGCCGTGTTTGCTCTTGTTGATGATCTTTTCCGGCAGCAGGTCGTCCAGCGCTTTTTTGAAGAACCAGCGCAGTGTTTGCCCGCGAACCTTATAGTCCACCGGCAGATGGTTGGCGAACGCCATCATGCGGTCATCGAGCAGCGGGTAATGGGCTTCGATCCCCGCCGCCTCGGTCATCGTGCCGACCTTGCGCAGGTCATTGTCGGCCAGGGTGAATTTCAGATCCAGATGCATCAGGCGGTTGATGTAATGGTCAGAACTGGTGCGTCCATACACCTCAGTCAACTCGGCATCCGTTGACGAGGGGTCGAAAGCATGGACGAAGTCCGCCGCAAAAATCTGGTCGAGCGGCGTGCGGTGCAGGAAGTTGTAGCTTTCGAGCCGTAGCGGCAGCCCGATTTTTGCCTGAGTGACATAACTTTTCAGCTTGGATAGCGGAAAGTGGTTCGACAGGCCCGGCAAGTTCGCAGCCGGTTCGATCAACCCGCGCCGTAGCCCAGCGGGTAGCCGGCCATACAATTCAAAAAGGCCCTGCTTGGCGTAGCGCGCGTTGCCGCCGAAGATCTCGTCGCCCCCATCCCCGGCAAACATGTTCTGGAATCCCGCCTCGCGTGCGACCCTGGCGCAGAAATAGGTTGGCACTGCCGAGGCGTTGCCGAACGGCTCGTCATATTCCTGCGCGATAACCGGAATCGCGGTCACGATGTCGGCGGGCTTCAGGTAATACTCGTGGCTGCGGCTGCCGTAGCGCTCGGCGGCGCAGCGCGCATATTCCATTTCGTCGAATCCGTCGGCGTCGAAGCCAATGGAGAAGGTATCGACCGGCGCACCACGCGCGGCAGTGAGCGCGCCGACGATGGTCGAACTGTCGGTGCCGCCGGACAGAAACGCCGCGGTGGCGGGTCCGTCGGCATCGCGCACCGCCTGGTCCAGCACCTTGCGGAAATCCTGGCGGAGGGGGGCGAATCCGGTATCGACAGGGGTGTAATCCGCCTGCCAGTAAAACCCGGTGCTGAGCTGTCCGTCCTTCAGGGTGAGGGTTTGTCCCGGCAGCAGCTTCTGCACACCCTGGTACAGGCTGCGCGGCGCCGGAATCGCGTGAAAATAAAGATAGTCGTAGATCGCCTGCGGGTCGATGATGCGACCCACGACGGGGTGGGCCGCCACGCTTTGCACGCTGCTGCCGAACACCAGCTGGCTGCCATGTTTGGCGTAACACAGGCGCTCGGCACCGACGCGATCAAGCGCCAGAAAGGCTTTTTTCTTCAGTGGCTCGAGCACGGCGAAGGCGAAATTGCCCTGCATTAGCGTGGGCAGTCTCTCGCCGAAGCGCAGCCAGCCGTGCGCCACCGCCATGGCCGGATTCTGATCGCGGGCGATAAAGGCCAGATCGGCGTCGAGAAAGCGCGGCCGGCCATACAGTGCCGCGGCCAGCCCGTTCTCAACGTGAATCCCGGCCTTGTCGAAGCGCGAGCAGCCTGCCACCCCCAGCATCTGGCTGCTGTGTTCGTGCAGCAGACCTTCCGGTGACAGGCAGGCCGCCTGTCCCATGTGCTTGATCAAATCCTGATGCGCGCCGTGGTCGCCCAGCCAGCCAAAAATGCCATCCATGGTGTCGTGTGTCGGAATGATGCGGGATAATGCCCACCAATATAAACGAGCCTGCCGTTTGGCACGAATCCTGTATGTCGAATTCGAGATGTGGCGCGGATGTTTTCGCCGTTGTGCGCGTAACGAAGCAAACCGTTCTTTGATCAGCAGCGCCTTATGGTTTGCCTCGCGAGTTGCTGCACGCATAGGATGACGGCTATACCGAATTAATCAGCCTTTCCCTCATGTCAGAAAGCCCACGTCGTTGAATGAATTCCTGAATAAAGTCAGCAAAACACTTGCCTACCATGCTCGGCGTGCCCAGCGCGGCGTGCGCACTGTGCGCTGGGCGATAGCGAAACACCCTGCGCGGCGCCCGATTATCGTGGTCGGCTGCTCGCGCGCCGGCACCACCCTGGTCTACAAGACCCTGTCCGAATCGCGCGAGATCGGCAGTCTGCAACGCGAAACCCACGATTACTGGACCGACCTGCATCCGCCGGCCGACAAACACTGGGACACCCACGCGCTGGGTACAGGCGACGCCAGCCCGGCGGAGCGCGCCGCCGTCAGCCGCTATTTCTACAGCTGGACCGGGCAGCATCGCTGGGTCGACAAGAACAACCAGAATGGCCTGTGCGTACCCTATCTGCAGGCGCTGTTTCCCGATGCCGTCTTCGTCTTCATCAAGCGCAGCCCCGGCGACAACCTTAATTCCCTGATCGAAGGCTGGCGCAAGCCCGACGAGTTTGCTACCTGGTCGAACGACCTGCCGGCCAAAGTGGCGGTGGAAAATGGCACGCTCACCCAGTGGTGTTTTTTCCTCGCCGACGGCTGGCGCGAATATGTGAATGCCCCGGTCGAAGACGTCGCTGCCTTCCAGTACACCGCCATCAACCAGGCCATCCTCGACGCGAAGGCCGGCGTGCCCGCCGGGCAATGGGTCGATGTGTGCTACGAGGATTTCCTGCGCGACCCGGTGACCACTTTCCGCCGGGTGTTCGAAGGCTGCGGACTGGCATTCGACGCTCGCCTGCAGGCCCATTGCGCCGACGTACTCGACATCCCCTACAACGCCTTCTCCGAAATCCGCCTGGACAAATGGAAAGACGGCCGCAACCGCGAGAAGATTGAACGTGTGCTGCCGCAGGTGGCGGATGTGGCGGCGAGGATGGGGTATTGATGGGCGTGTTGGCGTTTGCCCTCGCGCTGGTGCTGGTGTTGTGGGCGGGCGTGCTGCTGGCGTTTGCCGGTCCACTCGCCGCCCGCTGGCGCGAACCCGTCCTGCGCCACCCCGTCCTCATCATCGAAAGCGACGACTGGGGCGCCGGCCCCTTGCAGCAGGCCGACGCACTGACGCGCCTGACCGGCACCCTGCAAGACATCCGTGACCGCAGCGGCCGGCCGGCAGTCATGACCCTCGGCGTCATTCTGGAAGTCCCCGACGGCCCCCGCATCGCCGCCACCCACTGCACCGAATACCACGCGCTGCCCCTGGGCGATTCCCGCTTCGCAGCCGTGCGCGCCGCCATCCAGGACGGCATCCAGTCTGGCGTATTCGCCCCGCAGCTGCACGGCCAGTGCCACTACTGGCCGCCCGTACTGCTGGCCGCAGCCCGCAACAACCCCGCCGTGCGCGACTGGCTCACCTCCACCGACCCTGCATCCACCGAAGATCTGCCATCGCCCCTGCAAAGCCGCTGGGTCGATGCGTCCTGCCTGCCGTCGCGCGCGCTCACGCCCGCCGCAATCCAGCAATCCATCGCCACCGAAGCCGCCGATTACCAAACGCTGTTCGGCAGCACGCCCCAAGTGGCCGTCGCCACCACCTTCGTCTGGAACGACGCGGTCGAAGCCGCCTGGGCGCAGGTCGGCGTCGAGGCCATCATCACCCCGGGCCGCCGCGCCACCTGCCGCAATGGCGCTGGCCAGCCGGGCTGCGTGGATGCCACCATGCTGACAGGCGAGCGTTCACCCGCCGGGCCATGCTTTCTGGTGCGCGACGTGTATTTCGAGCCGGCGCTGGGACATGCGCCGCAGCGCCTGGTCGACGGCCTGCAAGCGCGCACCCGGCAGGGGCGCGCCTGCCTGGTCGAGACCCATCGCTTCAATTTCCTGCGGGCACCGGACGCCAGCCTGGCCGCCCTCGAAAGCGGCTTGCGCGAAGCCCTCGCACGCTGCCCCGAGCTGCGCTTTGCCGCCCCGATCGATCTCGCGCGCGCGATCCGGCAGCGTGACCCGGCCTGGATCGAAACCCGGCTCACGCCCCGGCTTGCCGCCTGGCGCGCGCGGCTCGATGAAATCCCGCGTTTTCGCCGCCTGTCGCAATTAAGCGGCCTGGCCCTACCGCTCGCTTTGCTGGGCGGCCGCGCATGACCCCGCGCTTCTCGGTTGTCATCCCCGCTTTCAATTCGGCCGCCACGCTGGCGCGCGCCATCGAATCGGTGCGCGCGCAAAGCTGGCCGGCGCACGAAATCATCGTCATCGACGACGGCTCGACCGATGCCACCGCTGAAGTCGCGGCCGGCTTCGATGGCGTGCGTCTAATCCGGCAAAAAAACAGCGGCGTCTCGGTTGCCCGCAATGCCGGCGCAGCGGCCGCCAGCGGCGACTGGCTGGCGTTTCTCGACGCCGACGACTGGTATGCCCCCGACCGCATCAAGCTGCATGCCGAATGGATCGCCGAAGATGCGGCGCTCGACTTCCTGACCGGCGATTACGAATACCGCGATGAAACCGGCACCCTGCTCGGCACCTCGATGGCGCAGCACGAATCCGGCCGCATCATGCTGACGAAGGCTGCGGGCGCGGCGCGGGTGGTGATCGAAACCCCCGCCGAGATCGTATCCTTCGTCGCCGATCATTTCGGCGACACCCACACGCTGTCGGTGCCGCGCGCGCGCTTCATCGAACTGGGCGGCTACCCCACCGGCTACAAGGTGTGCGAGGACGTGCACTTTCTGACCCGGC
>JAGXGM010000080.1 GCA_024636675.1 Hydrogenophilales bacterium
CAGCACGCCATCGCCGTAGATGCTCTCGCCGCGCTTGGCCACCGCTTTCAGGATGGCGAAGATCAGTTCCTGCTTGCGAAAGCGGTTGGCGTTGTCGATGCCGTTGGTGACGGCAAGTTCAAGAAGTTCGGTGATCGGTTTCTGCTTGAGTTCGGAAAGGTACATGGACGGGGCCTGAGTAGGCTCGCTTGAAAGAGCCGGGAGGTGAGGGAGGGGTGAAGCCGGATGGTGCTGCGCGCAGGCGGCGCCGGGATGCGCCATCCGGAAGGACTTTAATTTGTATAAGTTAGATGTTGCTGTCGACGAACGCGGTGAGTTGCGACTTGGACAGGGCGCCGACCTTGGTGGCCTCGACGTTGCCGTTCTTGAAAATCATCAAAGTGGGGATGCCGCGGATGCCGAACTTCGGCGGGGTGGCCTGGTTTTCATCGATGTTGAGCTTGCACACCTTGAGCTTGCCGGCGTATTCCTTGGCCACTTCGTCGAGAATCGGCGAGATCATCTTGCAGGGGCCGCACCAGTCTGCCCAGTAGTCCACCAGCACCGGCACACCGGCCTGCAGGACTTCCTGTTCGAACGAATCGTCGGATATGTAATGAACATGCTCGCTCATTGGTGAGGCTCCTATTTGATTATGCGGTTGGCCGGACACGGCCAGGATGGTTTGGGAAGGCGGTAATGCTGGAAAATTTGGTTTTGTGCCGATATGCTACATCAAAATTGCCGCCTGCAAGCATCCGGGCATTTCACAAACCATCAAGGTAATCAAGAATGACTTATGTTGTAGCCGACGCCTGCATCAAGTGCAAATACACCGATTGTGTCGATGTCTGTCCGGTGGACTGTTTCCACGAGGGGCCCAATTTCCTCGTCATCGACCCGGAAGAGTGCATTGACTGCACCCTGTGCGTGGCTGAATGTCCGGTCGAGGCCATTTTTGCCGAAGATGACGTGCCGGACGACCAGCGCGCCTACATCGCGCTCAATGCCGAGCTCGCCAAGGAGTGGAAGGTCATCATCGAGAGCAAGGACGCGCTGCCCGACGCCGACGAGTGGGCCCAGGTCAAGGACAAGCTGCAATACCTGGAGCGCTGAACCGCTTGAACATCTCCGGCGACGGCGCACTGCCGCACGCCGTCGCCCGCCACCTGCTCGATCAATACGCCGACCGCCTGCCCGACCTGTCCGGGCTGACCGTGCTCGTCCCCAACCACCGTGCCGGGCAGGATTTCGCCCGTGCGCTGGCGCAGGCCGCCGGCCACCGGATACTGATCCCGCCGACCATCACCCCGCTGAAGGCGTGGGCCGACGGCGTGACCGTGGACCGCGCCGAGCCGCAGGCACGACGCCTGGCGCGCCTGCATGGCGTGCTGCGGCGCGTCGACTGGCTGGGCGCGGTCGACCGCTGGGCGCTCGCCGGCGAACTGCTGGCACTGGCCGACGAACTGTCCGCCGCGCGGCTGGGCGGCGAGATCGGCTCGCGCATCCGCGCGCTGCACGCCGGCAGCCTCGATCGTGAAACGGCCCTGATCGCGGCGGTGTGGCAGGCGCTCAACAGCGACGGCCACGACCCGCAGGCGCGCTATGCGCGCGCGCTCGACGCGCTGGCCGAACGAATCGGGGCAGCGCCGCAGCCCATCTACGGCTACGCGCTGGGCACGCTCACCGCCGTCGAGCAGCAGTTTCTCGCCCGTTGCGCCGAGGCCGCCCCGCTCACGCTGTTCGAGCCGGACACCGACGGCGCCGCGGCGTTCACCCTGCATCAGGCCTGGCAGCTGACCGATCCGCCGCTGCGCGACCGCGCCGCGGCGCTGGCGCAGCGCATTCCCGCCTCGCCGCTGGGAGCCTGCCTCACGCTCGCACCGGCGCCGCATCTGGAAGCCGAAGCGCGCGCCGTCGCCACCTGGGTGGCCGGCCAGCTGCACGCCGGCCGGCGCGACCTCGCGCTGATCGCGCTCGACCGCGAAACCGCGCGCCGGGTACGCGCGCTGCTCGAACGCATGGACGTGCTGGTGGCCGACGAAACCGGCTGGACGCTGTCGACCACCGCCGCCGCCGCGGTCATCGACCGTTGGCTGGAATGCGTGGCGAGCGACTTTCCGCACGTCGAACTGCTCGACCTCCTGAAATCGCCCTTCGTGCTGGGCGATCCCGCCGCACGCCAGGATCAGGTGCTGAAGTTCGAGCTGGCGCTGCGCCGGCATGGCGTGTCGCAGGGCATGGCCGATATCCGGCGGCTGGCGCAGCGCGAATTCGGCGCACTGCCCGCCTGGCTGGCCGCGCTGTTCGACGCCCGCCAGGGGTTCGAACAGCGTCGCGCCCCGCTCGCGGTGTGGCTGACCCGGCTGATCGACAGCCTCGACACGCTGGACGCGCTGGCGCCGCTCAGGGCCGACGCCGCCGGCGCCAGCGTGGTCGACACCCTCGACACCCTGCGCCGCGATCTGGCGGACGACGGCGAAAAATACGGCTTCAATGAGTGGCGACGCTGGCTCAATCTGGCGCTGGAATCAGCGATCTTCATCGACGCCAGCGTCGTCAGCCCCCTGGTGCTGACTTCGCTGCCCGCCGCGCGCGGGCGCCTGTTCGACGCCGTGGCGGTAATCGGCGCCGATGCCCGCCATCTGCCCGCGCGCCCCGCGCCCGGCCTGTTCTCGCAGGCCACCCGTGCGCAACTGGGCCTGTCGACCGCAAGCGATGAAGCCGAGGCGGCCACCGCCGACCTGATGCAGCTGCTGATCCAGGGGCCCGCGCTCATCAGCTGGCAGGCCTGGAACAACGACGAGCCCAATCCCGCCTCGCCGCTGGTGCTGCGGCTGCAGGCGCTGCACCGGGCCGCGTGGGGCACCGATCTGCCCGAACAAACGATCGGCGCGCCGCCCACGCAGGTGAGCCCGCTGCCCGCCGCCTGCGTGCAGCCCGCGCCGACGGTCACGGCCGCGCAGCTGCCACGCCACTACTCGCCCACCGCCTACCAGACCCTGCTCGACTGCCCCTACCGGTTCTTCGCGCGCAGCGTGCTCGGCATCCGCGAACTCGACGAGGCCGACGAAGCGCTCGACAAGAGCGACTACGGCAACGCCCTGCACCGCATCCTCAAGGCCTTTCACGACAGCGCTCCCCCGCTTGAACGCGACGCCGCGCTGGCGCAGTTGAATGCACGTTCCGCTGACGAATTCGCCGCGCTGCCCGCGTACACCGCCGCCGCCTGGGCGAGCCAGTGGGACAGCATCCAGCCCGCCTACATCGACGCCTGGCTGACGCATGCCGCCGAAGGCTGGCGCTACGAATCCGGCGAAACCGATTTCGCGGTGCCGCACACCATTGAAGGCCTGGGCGAAATCACCCTGCACGGCCGCGTCGACCGCGTCGATGCAAAAGGCGACGCCCGCTACGTGATCGACTACAAGACCAGCGCCGCGCAGAACCTGAAGAAAAAACTCAAGGCGCCCGACGAAGCCGTGCAGCTGCCCTTCTACGCCTGGCTGACGGACGCCGCCGCCGCCTACCTGCCGATCAACGAAGCGCCTGTCGCCGCACTCGAACTCGATGGCGAAACCGACGTCGCCGCCATCAGCCTGCGCCTGACCGAACTGCTTGAAGCCATCGCCCAGCACGCCGCGCTGCCCGCCCATGGCGTCGACGGCGTCTGTAAATACTGCGAAGGGCGCGGGTTGTGCCGCAAGGGGATGTGGAGCGAAGCGGATGACGCCCCGCTGGATGCCATTCCGATTGACGAAGATACTGACGAATGGGAGTGGGACGACGACCCTCACGCTTGAAAAATACAAAAACAGGGCGTATTGTCCGCAAAAATTCCCAGAGGACAGCCCATGCCCGCCCCGACCCCCATCACTACAGTACTCACCACGGGCGGCGATGATGCCGTTCTGGCCTATCTAAAAGCCGCCCGCGAGCACCATTCACAAACCAAAATCGCCCAGCACCTGAAGGTAGACGCCCGCACCATCCGGCGTTGGGAAACCCGTCAGTCCGTGCCGCCCGCCTACGTTGTCCACGCCCTGCAACAGCTTCTACCGCTCGATCCGCCGTTTGAGGGTGAGGCCGCGTTCAGCTTCATCGACCTGTTTGCCGGTATCGGCGGCATCCGCCGCGCCTTCGAGACCATAGGCGGGCGCTGTGTCTTCACCAGCGAATGGGACAGTTACGCGCAGAAAACCTACGCAGAGAATTTCCGGGACGGCCACGCCATCAATGGCGACATCACACAGGTTCAGGCCGCCGACATTCCCGACCATGACGTGCTGCTGGCCGGATTCCCCTGCCAGCCATTTTCCATCGCCGGGGTATCGAAGAAGAACGCATTGGGCAAAGCCCACGGCTTTGCCTGCGAAACGCAGGGCACCCTGTTTTTCGACGTCGCCCGTGTCATCGCCGAAAAGCGCCCACGCGCCTTTTTGCTGGAAAACGTCAAGAACCTGACCTCGCATGACAAAGGCCGCACTTTCGCCGTCATCAAGCGCACCCTCAGCGAAGAACTTGGCTACCACATCCACACCCGCGTCATCGACGGTGCGCATTTCGTCCCCCAGCACCGTGAGCGCATCCTCATCGTCGGCTTTCGCGAACCCGTCGCGTTCGACTTTGGCGCACTGCCCATGCCGCCCAAGGGAAAGCACACGCTGAAGGAAATACTGCACCGCACCGACGGCTCTGAGCCGCAACTGCCGTGGGACGAAGACCGCTTCTTCGACCACGCCAACAATAAGGCGCAGGACAAGTACACCCTCACCGACAACCTCTGGCGCTATCTGCAAAACTACGCTGAAAAACACCGTCTGAAAGGCAACGGCTTCGGCTTTGGCCTCGTCACGCCCGACAGCGTGACCCGAACCCTGTCAGCCCGCTATTACAAGGACGGCTCGGAGATACTGATCGATCAGGGCAAGCGCAAAAACCCTCGTCGGCTCACACCGAGAGAGTGCGCAAGGCTGATGGGTTTCCCCGATACATTCAGGATTCCAGTGTCGGACACGCGGGCTTACAAACAGTTTGGCAATTCCGTTGTTGTTGATGTCATGGCTTACGTTGCCCGGTTGATGCAGCCCTATCTGGAAGCTGATATCCTGGAACCTGAGCTACCCCTTCGTTTTGCCACAGCCTGAGGAGATGACCATGTACACACAATCACGCATCCCAAAACTGCACGACACCACTTTTGATAACGCTTTGTTGTGGTTCTCTGAGTTGCACTGCAACGGCCTGCTTTTTCATCCTGAAGATGATCCCGCTGAAATCATTAGATTCGCTGACGACGAACGCATGTTCTCGGACGCTGAAGTTCAGGAACTGCGTTTCCTGCTGGACGAACTGGATGAAAATTTGGGGCACGAGCGGATGATAGAAGCTGCTTACCCGATCTTTATGAATGCTTTTGGGCTCCAGCTGGATGCTTGATGGCTGACGTTGTTGATCCGGCCACGCGCAGCCGGATGATGTCTGGTATTCGGGCGCGCAACACCAAACCGGAAATATTGATACGCAGCTTGTTGCATCGACAGGGTTTCCGGTTTCGTCTGCATGTCCGCAATCTTCCCGGCAAACCCGATATGGTGTTTCCGCGTTACCGTGCTGTAATTTTCGTTCACGGCTGTTTCTGGCACGGGCACGATTGCCCGCTGTTCAAGTGGCCGGGCACGCGCCCAGAGTTCTGGCGCGAAAAAATTTCCCGTAACCAGAATAACGATCGCCGAACACGCACAGCACTCATTACTGCAGGCTGGCGTGTAGGCATTGTCTGGGAATGCGCCATTCGTGGCGCAGGTAAGGATTTGGAAGGTGTCACACAACGACTGGCCGACTGGCTACAAAGCGATGTGCCATTTATGGAGGAGCGTGGATGAAAAAGGGGTATCTGTCGGAATATTTTGAAGGGATAGCGGCCAAACGCCTTAGTGCAGTTGAGGCGGATAGAACACGCTCTAATCAGCATGAATACCAAGCCACCAGAAGCATGTTGACGTTCATGGGCAAGCCGACCGAATCTACGCGCATACCCACCCGCTTCATTTACCTGACCGATGTTGACGCAGAACCCATTGTTGAGAACGCCTTCCTGACGCTCTACGACAGCCGAAAAGACCAGCCGCACCGGTCGGCCGAATACCGTTTTTATTTTCCAACCACTGCTGTTTCCCTGAATGCTGCCGAAGGTGATCTGCTCGTGATTGCCAAGCGCCCCGATGGCGATCTTTTGGTTGTCATCGCTGAAAACGGTTCCAGTGTTTCAGCGCAGATCGAATGGCTGTTTGGCTTAACGGACCTAGCTCACGCCGGTTTTTCGGTCAAGTCCGAGCTGGAAACCGAACAGGATCGTATTGCGTTTGCTTCGCGGTTCATCCTTGAAAACATTGGCGTTGTGGTGGAGGTTTCGACTGAAGCCTACCTTGATGCGATGCTGGAAAAGTTCAAAGGCGAATTTCCAACAACACGCGTGTTTTCCGCCTATGCCCGCTCCACCCTGAAAGACCTCAACCCGGTGGAAGACCAAGACTTGGTATTAATGGCATGGATGGAGCAGGAAGAAATCTTGTTTCGCACACTCGAACGCCATCTGATCGCCGACCGCCTTTCCACAGGTTTTGGTGGCGACGTGGATGCAGGTGTGGATGTAGATGGTTTTTTGTCATTTTCCTTATCCGTGCAAAACCGACGCAAGGTCAGGGTGGGGCTTGCGCTCGAAAACCATCTCGAACTGCTGTTTGCTGAGTGCGGCATCCAATATAAACGCACCGCTGTAACGGAAAACAAGGCCAAACCGGATTTCATTTTCCCCAGTGTCGCTGCATACCATGACCCCACCTTTGATGCTCTGCGCCTGACTATGCTCGGCGTGAAGTCCACCTGTAAAGACCGCTGGCGGCAGGTGCTTGCGGAGGCTGATCGCATCGAATACAAACACCTGCTCACACTCGAGACATCAATCAGCAAACACCAGACTGACGAGATGCAAGCAAAAAATCTGCAACTCGTTTTGCCGCGTGGTCTGCACGAGACCTACACGCCTGAGCAACAGACGTGGCTTATGGACATTTCTTCATTTACGGCTCTGGTTCGAGAACGGCAGGAAGCCACCTGATACCTGATCGCCTTTTCATGCAGCCCCATCCCCTCGACACCGCCACCGCCTTATCCCCCATCCGTTCCGTGGTGGTGGAAGCCTGCGCCGGCAGCGGCAAGACCTGGCTGCTGGTGTCGCGCATGCTGCGCCTGCTGCTGGCGGGCGCTGAACCCTCGGAGCTGCTGGCGATCACCTTCACGCGCAAGGCGGCGCAGGAGATGACCGATCGCCTGCACGCGTGGCTGCGCCTGCTGGCGCTGGAAGACGACGCAACGGTGCGGCAATTTCTGCGCGATCGCGAAGTGGCGGAGGACGGGATCGAGGCGCTGCTGCCGCGCGCGCGCGGGCTGCTGGAGACGGTGCTGACCGCGCAGCCGGGGCCGACGGTGACGACTTTTCACGGCTGGTTTCTCGATCTGCTGAAGCGTGCGCCGCTGGAGGCGGGGCTGCCGTGGGGCGCGCCGCTGCTGGAGCGCACCCGGAAGCTACAGGACGAGGTGCGCGACCGCCTGCTTGCGAAATGGGCTGCGGAAGGGTCGCCGCGTGGCGGCGGGGCACCCACCGGTGGTGTCAATTCCGCATCGGCTTTAGCCGATAGCGGATTGCCTACCTTGGGTGTACCCCTTGCGGGTGCGGCGGCGCCGGCGTCGCCTGAAGGCACGGCGCTGCTGGCCTTGCTGGCCGACATCGGCGAGCACAATCTGCGCGCGCTGCTGCGGCATTTTGTCGATGCCCGCGCGGAGTGGTGGGCGTATACCGACGAGACGCCCGAGCCGGTGGCCCACGCGCTGGAACTGCTGCGGCCCGGCCTGTACGCCGATCTGGACAGCGATCCGGTGGCGGCTTTCTGGGCCGACGAGTTGATGGCGGCGCGGGTGAAGCGGGTGGGCTTTGCGCTGGAAAAAGGCGGCAAGAGCGAACAGGCGCGTGCGCCGGAAATTCAGCGCTGCCTGGGCCTGCCGCCCGGCGACGCGCATGCCGCGCTGATGAAGCATCTGATGACGGCGGGCAAGCGGCGCAAGAAGCAGGCGACCAAGGAACTGGAAAAGGCACTCGGCGCCGGACTCGACGCCTACCTGCGCGACCTCGACACGCTGGAAACTGCGCTGGAGGCCGTCGCCGCGATCCAGGCCGACCGGCGCATCTGGGACCTCAACCGCCACGGCCTGCTGCTCGGCCACGCGCTGCTTTCCGCCTATCAGGACGCCAAGGCGCAGCAGGGGGTGATCGACTTCGCCGACGCCGAATGGCAGGCCTGCCGCCTTTTGCGCAGCGAGGAACACGCGCCGGCGCTGGCGCTGAAGCTGGACGCGCGCTACCGGCATCTTTTGCTCGACGAATTCCAGGACACCAATCCGCTGCAGTGGCAGGCGCTTTCGACCTGGCTGCTGGAAGCGCGCGGCGCCGACAGCGCGATGACGGTGTTCATGGTGGGCGACCCCAAGCAGGCGATCTACCGCTTCCGCCGCGGGGAGGCGCGGGTGTTCGACGCGGCGGCGGAATTCCTGCACGCGCACTTCGACGCGCCGCGCTTCAGCACCGACATGACGCGGCGGCTGGCGCCGGCGGTGGTCGCCGCGATCAACCCGGTGTTCGCCGACGTGGCGGGCTTTGCCGGACACACGCACGCGCCGGAACACGCAAGCCGCCCGGGCGCGCTGCGCTGCCTGCCGGTCACGGTTGAAAAATCCGAAGCCGAAGCGGCCGACGGCCTGCGCAACCCGCTCATCACGCCGCAGCCGGAAGCCGACGACCGCGCCGTGCACGCGGAAGCGCGGCAGTTTGCCCGGGTGTTGCGCGACGAGGTGCTGGGCCGCTGGGGGGTGACGGACAAGGCCGGCGCCCTGCGCGCGGCGCGTCCCGGCGACGTCATGGCGCTGGTGCGAAAGCGCACCCACCTGCATCTGTACGAGCGCGAGCTGGAAGCCGCGCGCATCCCCTTCATCACCTCGCGGCGCGGCGGCCTGCTGCACGCGCTGGAGGCGCAGGACGTGATCGCGCTGATCGAAACCCTGCTGCTGCCGCACGCCGACCTGAAGCTGGCGCATGTGCTGAAGTGTCCGGTCTTCGGCTGCAGCGACGACGATCTGCTGCGGGTGTTCGCGCCCGATCCGTCAGCCGTCACGCGCGGCTGGGAGCGCCTGATCGTACTGGCCGCCGAATCCGGCTGCCCCGCGACGCTAACCCGCGCGGCGCAATTGCTGACCCGCTGGCGCGCGCATTGCGGCACCCTGCCGGCGCACGACCTGCTCGACCGCATCTACTTTGAAGGGGATGTCGAGGCGCGCTACGCCGCCGCCGTGCCCGAGGCGATGCGGCCGCAGGTGGCGGCCAACCTGCGCGCCTTCATGCAGCTGGCGCTGACGCAGGATGCCGGACGCTACCCCACGCTGGCGGGATTTGTCCGCGAGCTGGCCAGCCTTGTCGACGACGCCGATGCCGCGCCCGGCGAAGGCCTGGCGGCCGACGGCGAAAACGCGGTGCGCCTGTTGACCATCCACGGTGCCAAGGGACTGGAAGCGCCGATCGTCTGGCTCTTGGGCGGCAGCGACCACGCGCGCGGCGACTGCTACGCGGTGCTGGCGCCGTGGCCGCCGGAAGCGCCACGGCCGGTGCACTTTTCGCTGTTCGGCAAAGCGGAAGACCGGGGCACCGCGCGGGAAGACTGGTTTCTGGGAGAGGCCGTCCTCGCGCAGCGCGAATCCGACAATCTCTTGTATGTGGCGCTGACCCGCGCCGCACAGGGGCTGATCGTGAGTGGCGACGCCGGCAAGAACGCCTGGCTGGCGCGCGTCGATGCGGCCTGGCAAGGCCTGGGCCTGCCGGCCGATCTGCCGCTCGCGGCCGCCGAGGCCGCCAGCCTCCCCACCGCCACGGTCCACATCGACGCGCCGGCGGTGGGGCAGCGCGTCGCCCCGCCGGCCGCGAGTCCGGCGGCGGCGAGCGGCGAATTGTTCCACGCGTGTCTGGAAGCCCACGCGCCGCCCGGCGTGCCGCGCGACCTGTCCGCGCTGGCGGCGCGACTGGGGCTGGCGGGCCAGCTCGAATCCGTCGAGGCGGCGGCCCGCGCCCTGCTGGCACAGCCGCAGCTGGCGCATCTGTTCGACCCGGCGCAGTATCGACGCGCCCACAACGAGTGGGCGCTGCTGGATGCGGACGGCCGCCTGCAGCGGCTCGACCGCGTGGTGGAATTCGACGATGCGGTGTGGCTGATCGACTATAAAACCGGCGGCGACAGCCGCAGCCTCCCCGACGCGCAGCTGGTCGAACGCCATCAGCCACAGCTGGCGGGCTACCGGACGCTGCTTGCAGCGCTGTATCCTGACAAGCCGGTGCACGCCGCGCTGCTGCTGGCCGACGGCCGGCTGATTCCAATGGACGCCCAAAAATGATCGACAAACCCTTCTCCGAATCCTGCGTGCAAAACCGCGACCCGATCCTGGCCGTGCTGCGCGAATGGTTTGCCGACCGCCGTCACGTGCTGGAAATCGGCAGCGGCACCGGCCAGCATGCGGTGTATTTCGCACCCGAGCTGCCGCATCTCGTATGGCAGACCGCCGATGTGCCGCAGCATCACGCCGGCATCTGGGCCTGGCTCGACGCCGCCGCCCTGCCCAACGTGCTGCCGCCGCTGGCGCTCGACGCCAATGACACGGCCTGGCATGGCGGACGCTACGACGCGGTGTTTTCGGCCAACACCCTGCACATCATGAGCTGGCCCGAGGTCGCGCTTTTTTTTGCCGGCGTGGGCGAAGTGCTGGAGCCGGGCGGCGTGCTGGCGGTGTACGGCCCGTTCAATTACAAGGGCGCGTTCACGTCGGAGAGCAATGCCCGCTTCGACGCCTGGCTGAAGGCGCGCGACCCCGCCTCGGGGGTGCGCGACTTCGAAGCAGTAGACGCACTGGCGCGCAGCCATGGCCTGGTGCTGCTGCAGGATATCGCCATGCCGGCCAACAACCGCATGCTGGTGTGGCGCCGCATGGATTAGACGGTGAAAAACGTCTTTCCCCATGCTTTGTCTTGCAGGGGGCTCTGCTATAAACAAGGCATTGTGAGGCAGAGGAAAGCTCATGCGCATCGCCGAACTGATCCACCGCTGGAGCCAGGAGGAACAAACCCGCACCGACGTGCGCATCTACAGCGTCCATTTGCCGCTGCGGGACGCTGCACGCGTTGAAGCCCTGAACGTGATGTACCCGGGCCGCAACGCGCCCCAGCTGATGGCCGACCTGATCCGTGCCGCCCTCGACGAACTGGAGGTGGCAATGCCCTATATCCCCGGCAATCGCGTCATTGCCGAAGACGACTACGGCGACCCGATCTACGAAGACCTCGGCCCCACACCGCGGTTTTATTCGCTGTCACACGAGATCCTGCGCAAGCTCGCTGCGGAGTCGGAAGACAAGTAGCTGTCGGATTTATTTACAGCGCGCACGTCCGCCCGCCCACGCGGCGGACGTAGTGCCTTGTATTGAAGCCAGTTTGTCGCGCTGGAACAGAGTTTGCTTTAGCTACGGCTCAAACAACTTGTATGTAGGGGGAATGCCATGTATCTCGGCCCCGCTTTTCTTTTTGCAGCCTTTGCCAGCCTGTTTTACATTCCCGGCTTTCTCGACACGCCCCTTGGCATGCTCACGCCACGCCTGTTTGTCTCGCAACTGCTGTTTGCAGTTTTCGCGCTGATTTCGCTGGCTTCGCTCGCACGCTCCATCGAACTCGACCCGATATGGCCGTGGCGACCCGAATTCCGCCGTGCGATGAACTGGTTATTGGGGCGCTCGTAGTCCGTCCGCGTCCGCTATTTGCCGGCAAGCCGGCATAAAATGACGGTTTTCCGTTCTGCGAAACCGCCATGCCCGTCAACCTTCCCGCTCCTGATCCCGCTTCTCTGCTGCCCATTGCCGGCGTGCGACTGGGCATTGCCTCGGCCGGCATCAAGAAGCCCGGACGGCGCGACCTCACGCTGATCGAACTCGCACCCGGGAGCCGTGTGGCGGGCGTGTTCACGCAAAATCGCTTCTGCGCCGCACCCGTGACGGTCTGCAAGCAGCACCTCGACCAGATGGCGCAGCGTGGCGACGACATCCGCGCGCTGGTGATCAACACCGGCAACGCCAATGCCGGCACCGGCGAAGAGGGTTTGCACCGCGCGCGCCAGACCTGCGAGGCGGTGGCACAGCTGATGGGATGCGCAGCCGAGGCCGTGCTGCCGTTTTCCACCGGCGTGATCCTGGAGCCATTGCCGGTCGACAAGATTCTGCCCGTATTGCCTGCGGCGCAGGCCGATCTCGCGCCCGATCACTGGTCGGACGCCGCGCACGCGATCATGACCACCGACATCGTCGCCAAGGGGGCCAGCCGTCAGGCGCAGGTGGGCGGCAAGACGGTGACGGTGACCGGCATCGCCAAGGGCTCCGGCATGATCCACCCCAACATGGCGACCATGCTGGGCTACGTGGCGACCGACGCGGCGATCGCATCCGGCCTGATGCAGCAGTTGGTGAAGGACGTCGCCGACGTATCGTTCAACTGCGTCACCGTCGACGGCGACACCTCGACCAACGACAGCTTCATCCTGATCGCCAGCGGCCAGGCCGGCAACGCCGAAATTGCCGACGCCGGCGGCGCCGACTACGCCGCGCTGAAGCAGGCACTCAGTGAAGTCGCCATCGAACTCGCACAGGCGATGGCACGCGACGGCGAAGGCGCGACCAAGTTCATGACCATTGCGGTGGAAGGCGGTCGCGACCACGCCGAATGCAAGCAGATCGCCTACGCCATCGCACGCTCGCCGCTGGTCAAGACCGCATTTTTCGCCAGCGACCCCAACCTCGGCCGCATTCTTGCCGCCATCGGCTACGCAGGCGTGAAGGACCTCGACGTCGACATCCTGCAGGTATACCTGGGCGACGTGCTGGTGGCTGAAAACGGTGGCCGCGCCGCAAGCTATACCGAGGCGCAGGGCGCAGCGGTAATGCAGGAAGCCGAGATCACCGTCCGCGTGGTGCTCAATCGCGGCGCCGTCAACGCCACGGTGTGGACCTGCGATTTCTCCTACGACTACGTCAAGATCAACGCCGAGTACCGAACCTGATGTCATGAGCATCGAACTGACCGTCGAGCAGGTTGCATTCCTGCAAGGCCCGGCGTCGATCAACCTCGCCGCCAGCGGCCGCGATGGCTGGCCGTGCGTGTGCCGGGCGCAGGGTTGCGCGGTGGCGCGCGACCGCCGGTCACTGACGGTGTTGCTGTCCGCCCGGCGAGGGCGCGAACTGCTCGATGCGCTGGATGGCGGCAGCAGCATTGCCGCAGTATTCAGCCGTCCGGCCACGCACGCGACGCTGCAATTGAAGGCCGGTCACGCGTCGCGGGTGGCCCTGAACGCTGCGCTGAAAGCCTGCAACGCGCGCTATGCGCAGCAATTCGCCGACGAGTTGATGGAGCTCGGTTACGGCCCTGACCTGGGGCAGGGCATCGTCAATCTGATGGCGGCGAGCGACCTGGCGGCGCTGCGCTTTGTGCCGGAAATCATTTTCGACCAGACGCCCGGCCCCGCCGCCGGACGTGTGCTGGCGGCGACATGAAGCCCTCGCTCGAATCCCTGCGGCCCTGCCTCGACGGCGCGATTCCGTCCGTCGTCGCCACCTGCGCGCGCGACGGCACCCCCAATGTCGCCTATGCCTCGCAGGTGCATTACGTCGATGCCGAACACGTGGCGCTGTCATACCAGTTCTTCAGCAAGACACGTGAGAACGTGCTGGCGCATCCCTACGCACAGGTGCAGGTGGTCGAACCCGGCAGCTTCCGCCATTTCCGCCTGCGCCTGCAATACCAGCGTACCGAAACCCAAGGCCCGTTATTCGAGTACATGAAGGCGCAACTCGCCGGCATTGCCGCGCAGACCCACATGGACAAGGTCTTCGTGCTGCGCGGCGCCGACCTCTACCGGGTGCTCGACGTCGAGGCGGTCGATGCCCACCTGCCGCCCGCGCCCCCGCCGCCCGATGCCTTGATTCGCCTGCGCCGCGCGCTCGACGTGCTGGGCGACACGACCGACCTCGCGCTGCTCGCCGACCGTGCGCTTGACGCGCTCACACAGGGCTTCGGCATCCGCCATGCGCTGCTGATGATGCTGGACGAGAAGGGTGCCGCGCTCTATGCACTGGCGAGCTTGGGGTATACCCATTCCGGCATCGGCGCGGAGGTGAGAGTCGGCGAGGGCCTAATCGGCGTCGCCGCACGCGAGCGCATTCCGGTGCGCATCAACTACCGGACCGGCGACTACACCTATCAAGCCGCCCTGCGCGCGGCGAGTCCGGGTGAGCCCCGGATCGCACTTCCCATCCTGGCCGAAGCGCACAGCCAGATCGCCGTGCCGCTCATTCACGGCGGCCGCCTGACTGGCGTGCTGGTCGCCGAGAGCGAAGACGACGCCTGCTTCAGCCATGCCGACGAGGACGCGCTGGTCGTCTATGCCCGCCATCTTGCGGCGCTGATTTCACAAGCTGCATGCGAGGCCGACAACACCGACCCTGCCCAAACCGACCCGGCCGCTGGACCCAGCGGTCCGCCTCTCGCGGTGCGCTACTTCGCCGCCGACCACAGCGTGTTCATCGACAACGACTATCTCATCAAGGGCGTCGCCGGCAGCATTCTGTGGACACTGCTCAACGAGCACGCGACGAACGGCCGACACGATTTCTGCAACCGCGAACTGCGGCGCGACCCGCGCCTGCCGCTGCCCGACTTCGGGGACAACCTGGAAACCCGCCTGCTTCTGCTGCAGCGGCGGCTAGCCGAACGCTGCCCGGCAATCGCGCTGGAAAAGACCGGGCGCGGGCGTTTTCGGCTCGCCCTCGCCAGGCCGCTGTCGCTGGACGCGCGCTGAGGTCCTATTTGCGCGCCTGAGCCGGCGCCGGCAGATTCTTCGGCGTGAGGTCAAGATAGGGCGTAGCCACCTTGCCGCCCGGCGGCACATAAGCCGGCGCAGGCTGGCCTTTGACGCCGAGGCTGCGCACGTAACGGTAGATCGCCTTCAGGTCGTCATCGCTCATCGCCCGCAAGCTCGGCGCAGGCATCGGCGGACGCATTGGCAGGCGCGCCCGGGCAACCCAGGCCTGTTCGTCCATGTTCTGAACCAGCAGGCGCAGGTTCGACGGATACGTCGTGCCCCACGGTCCCTGCCAGCCCATCGCGTCGCCGGTCAGCCAGTCGGCCTCCGCGACCTTGCCGTCAAGTTGCATGAAGCCGGCGGTATGGCAATCGTTGCAGCCGGAAATCTGTATCAGGTAACGGCCGTGGCGGATGTCGTCCTGACCGGCCCAAGCCTGGCTCATCCATCCCGCAAGCAGGATCACAGCGATTTTCAGGGGTGGTTTCATTATTTTCTCCTCTAGTCAACGGGCGCACCACGCGCCCGAACAACCGAAGATTAGTCAGGATATTCTTGAGGCGTTGCTAAGTCTTTATTAGACAGAGCCTAATTTTTTCTTAAGCGGTGACGCCTGCGGCACGGCCGCACCATCCGCTAGAATCCTGCCATGACCGATCTCGCTACCCTGCTGCCGCGCCTCGCGCGCCTGCTCGACCGCCTTGAAGCGCCCGCCGCCATGCCGGACTGGAAAACGGTCCGTGCGGCGCGCTGGTCGGCACAGGCGGGCGGGCTCAAGCCGATCCTGCATCCGCAGCGAGTGGCCTTGCGCGATCTGCTGGCGATCGACGATCAGAAGCGGCGGATCGACGCCAACACACGCCAGTTCGTCGCCGGCAAGCCTGCCAACAACGCTCTACTGACCGGCGCGCGCGGCTGCGGCAAGTCGTCGCTGGTCAAAGCGGTGCACGCCAAGTACGCGCCGAAGGGGCTGCGTCTGATCGAGGTGGACAAAGCCGGGCTGCCGCAGCTTCCCGATCTGTTCGATCAGCTGGCGGATACCGATTACCGCTTCATCGTCTTCATCGACGACCTGACTTTCGCCGAAAACGAAGCCGGCTATGCCAGCCTGAAGGCCGCGCTCGACGGCTCGCTGGCGGGACCTTCGGACAATGTGCTGATCTACGCCACCAGCAACCGCCGCCACCTGATGCCGGAATATATGGCAGAAAACCTGGAAACGACGTATCCCGGCGGCGAGGTGCATCCGGGCGAAGCGACCGAGGAAAAGGTCTCGCTGTCCGACCGCTTCGGGCTGTGGGTGTCGTTTCATGGCATGGACCAGGACACCTATCTCGCCATCGCCCGCCATTGGGCGGCTGCGCTGGACACCCCCGCCGACGAGACCTTCGAGCGTGCCGCGCTGCAATGGTCGATGGGCCGCGGCGCACGCAACGGCCGGGTGGCGTGGCAGTTCGCGCGCGACTGGGCGGGCAGCAAATGATCCCGGCACCCATCACCGAAGTCGCCGTCGCCGTGCTCACCCAGCCCGATGGTCGCGTGCTGCTGGCACAGCGCCCACCGGGCAAGGTCTACGCCGGCTACTGGGAATTTCCCGGTGGCAAAGTCGAGCCGGGCGAGGCGCTGGACGCCACGCTGGCGCGCGAACTGCACGAGGAGCTGGGCATCGTCGTCAGCCGCGCCTGCCGCTGGATCACCCGGGTATTCGAATACCCCCACGCCACGGTGCGGCTGAATTTCTTCCGCGTGTTCGAATGGCAGGGCGAGCTGCATCCGCACGAGGGACAGTTATTTTCCTGGCAGCTGCCCGACGCGGTGGAAGTGGCGCCGTTGCTGCCGGCCAATTTCCCTATCCTCAAGGCGCTGTCGCTGCCGCCGCTGCTGGGGATTTCACACGCCGAGGCGCTCGGCGTCGACAGCTTCCTGGCGCGGCTGGACGTGGCGCTCGCCAACGGCCTGCGGCTGATCCAGCTGCGCGACAAAACGCTGCCCGACGAAGCACGCCTGCCGCTCGCCCGCGAAATCGTGCGGCGCTCACGCCCGCACGGCGCACGCGTGCTGATCAACGGCAGCATGGAACTGGCGCGTGCGGCCGGTGCCGACGGCGTGCATCTGGACACGGCCGCCGCCGCGCGGCTGACCTGCCATCCTGATTTCGCCGAATCCGATTCTTTTCTGGTCGGGGTGTCGTGCCACGACGCCGCCGAACTGGCGCATGCCGCCGCGATCGGAGCAGACTTCGCGCTGCTGTCGCCGGTGCTGCCCACGCTCACCCACCCGGGTGCCGCCACCCTGGGCTGGGACCGTTTTACCGAACTCGCCGCCGCCAGCCCGATTCCGGTCTACGGCCTTGGCGGGCTGGCGCGCGACAACGTGGCGCTGGCACAGTCGCACGGCGCGCACGGGGTGGCACTGTTGCGCGGCGCCTGGACATGAAGCGGGTGATGCTGCCACTGCTGCTGGCGATCGCGCTGATAGCGATCGCGCTGGCTGGCTATTGGCTGAAACGCCCGGCCGAAGCGATGACCGTCGCCTGTGCCAACCCGCTGACCGGCTGCAGCTTCAGCCATCGCGGTACCCCGGTGAGCGTGCGCTTCTCGGCGCGGCCGACGCCGCTGGAGGTGTTCGAACTGAACGTCCGGGCTACCGGCACGCGCCGCATCAGCGCGGAATTCCAGATGGTCGGCATGGACATGGGCTTCAACCGCTACGACCTGCGGCCGACCGCGAACGGCGCGTGGGCCTCGAAGGTGACCCTGCCGGTTTGCGTCAGCGGGCGCCACGAGTGGATCCTCTATCTCGATCTGGACGGCGCGCGTTACGCGATTCCATTCGCTACGCGGTGAAATGCGCTATTCATGTCATGGAATCGTCACAATCCGGAGCCTATAATTCAAGGCGAAATATATAAAGGTTAGAAAAATGCCAACTGAACACACCTACAAGCAATTTGACGCCGAACTGGAAGCCGTGCGCGCCAGCGTGCTGAAAATGGGTGGCCTGGTCGAGGAGCAGATTACCAACGCCCTCGAATCCCTCATCTCGGGCAACATGGAACTGGCCGACCAGGTGGATGCCAACGACCACAACGTCAACGCGCTGGAAGTGGCGATCGACGAGGACTGCACCCGCATCATCGCGCGCCGCCAGCCGACCGCGTCCGACCTGCGCATGGTGATGATGGTGGTCAAAACCATCACCGATCTCGAGCGCATCGGCGACGAAGCGGCCAAGATCGCGCGCATGGCCAAGCTGATTCACCAGTCCGAACGCATCAGCATGCCGCGCTTCTCCGAAGTCAAATACATGGCGGACATGGTGCTCGACATGCTGCGCAAGGCGCTCGACGCCTTTGCCCGCCTGGACGCCACCAAGGCCGTGGAAATCGCGCGTCAGGATCAGGATGTGGACGAGGAATTCCGCCTCAACCTGCGCCATCTCATCACCTTCATGATGGAAGACCCGCGCACCATTTCGGTGTTCATCGACATCCTGTTCGTCACCAAGGCGATCGAACGCATGGGCGACCACGCCAAGAACATGTCGGAATACGTGGTCTACATGGTGAAAGGCAAGGACGTGCGCCACACCTCGCTGGAAGAGATCGAAAAAGAAGTAATGTGATTCTCAGCGGCGCGAATGGAAACGGGCTCCCGCTGGGTGCCCGTTTTGTTTGACGGCTATGCCGGACTACTTGGCAGGCGGAACGTAGCCTGCTGCTGCATCGACGTTGCCACCGCCGAAGAAGTAGCGCTCCATCTGTTCCATCAGGTAGCTGCGTGCCTGCGGGTCGGCCAGATTGAGGCGGTTTTCGTTGATCAGCATGGTCTGGTGGCGCTGCCAGCCGCTCCAGGCTTCCTTCGACACGCTCTCGAAAATCTTCTTGCCCAGCTCGCCCGGCACCGGCTGGAACGCCAGGCCCTCGGCCTCGCGTCCGAGCTTCACACAATTCACCATCCGCGTCATTTGCTGCTCCTGAAAAAATCAATCATCGGATTCTAACCCAAGCTGTTTCTGGATGCGGCGGGCGAACACCCCCATTTCCTTGGCTGCCTGCTTGTCGCCGCGCGCCTCGGCCACCGCGATGCCCTGCTGGTAGGCTGCCAGTGCATCTGGCCAGGCCTCGCTATCGGTCAGCGCACGGCCCAGCATTTTCCAGGCGGCGGAATACTTGGGGTCGTGCTCGACCGCACGGCGCAGATGCACGGCCGCTTTCACGGCATCGCCCTGTTTGAGGTATTCGTTGCCGAGCGAAAAACGCAGCAGCGCATTGTCGCGGCCGGCAGCCAGCATGGTCTCGAAATCAGCGATGGACGGCATTATTTTCTCCAGAAGACGGGGGTCAGTACCACCAGCAGGGTGAAAAACTCGAGACGCCCGAGCAGCATGGCAAAACTGCACACCCAGGTCTGGAAATCGTTCAGCACGGCATAGGTGCTGGCGGGCCCGACCTGCCCCAGTCCGGGGCCGGTGTTGTTGACCATGGCCACCACTGCGGTGAACGCGGTAAAAACATCCAGCCCCGATGCGGCGAGAATGAACGACAGGATGATGATCGAGGCGACATAGATGAACAGGAACGCCAGTACCGCGTAGATGATCTTGTTGGGCACCGACTGCTGGCCGATCTTGGTGTGGATTTCCGCGTTGGGGTGCACCAGCTTGACCATTTCGCGGTACACCTGCTTGTACAGCAGCACCGCGCGCAGCATCTTGATGCCGCCGCCGGTGGAGCCGGAGCCGGCGATGAAGCTCGACAGAAACAACATCCACAGCGGCGCAAAAAAAGGCCAGACGTTGAAGTCGGTGGTGGAAAACCCGAGGGTGGTGGCGATGGAAATGGTATTGAACGCCGCATGGCGCAGCGCCTCGGGAAAATCGAGATAAAAGCCCTTGTACAGCAGATAGAAAGTCAGCCCGAGAACGCTGGCGCCGAGCACGCCAAAGGTCCAGCGCATTTCCGTGTCGAACCGATAGGCCAGCAAATTCCGCATGCGAAACGCCATGAAATGGGTGGAAAAGCTGATCGCGGCGATCAGCGCGAACACCATAACGATGACTTCCAGGGTGACGGAATCGAAATACGCCATGCTGGCGTCGTGTGAGGACATGCCGCCCAGACTCATCACACTGAAGGCATGCACCAAGGCGTCCACCCCGCTCATGCCGCCGAGCCACAGCGCCAGGATGCAGAACACGGTGACGATCGCGTACACCAGCCACAGCCCCTTGGCGGTTTCCGCCATGCGCGGGGTGAGCTTGCTGTCCTTCATCGGCGTCGGCGTCTCGGCCTTGAACAGCTGCCGGCCGCCGACGCCCAGCATCGGCAGCACCGCCACCACCAGCACGATCACCCCCATGCCGCCGATCCAGTGCATCAGGGTGCGCCAGACATTGATGGACGGCGGCAGGTCGTCCAATCCCGACAATATGGTGGCTCCGGTGGCGGTCAGCCCCGACACCGCCTCGAAATACGCGTCGGTGAAGCTCAGATCCGGCATGTACGACAGCAGCGGAATGGCCGAATACAGCGGCAGGATCACCCAGATCATCACTACCAGCAAAAACCCGTCGCGGGTCTGCAGTTCACGCCTGCCCCTGCGCGAAAAAATCCACAGCACCACCCCGGACAGGAAGGTGGTGACAATCGCCTCGTCGTAGGCCCGGTGGGCACCATCATTCAACCCAAGCGAAATGACCAGCGGCAGCAGGAATGCGGCCGAGAACAGCATCAGCACTTTCGACAGGATGTGTACGACGGGCAGAATTTGTGACATCAGACGTTACGGCAGTCCGGCTTGGATTAGCGCGATGTTACCAGTGCCTGCCCTCAGCCACGCCAGAAGGCACGGGTGAACAACACGAATACGGTGATCAGCTCGAGCCGCCCGAGCAACCTGGTGAAGGCCAGCACCCGGGTCTAAAAATCGTTGGGGCCCGCGTAATTCGTTCCCGGGCCGACTTCGTTGAGCCCGGGGCCGGCGTTGTTGATGCAGGCAATGACGGCGGAAAACGCGCTGACCAAGTCGAGCCCGCGTGTAAATCAGAAAGAGCAGGGTGACGAGGACCGGCAGCGCCCGCATAGAGAAAGGGAAATCAGGATCTCCAGGCCAAGCCCAGGCAGAATGGGCGCCAGGCGGTGTATGGGAACGCCCACTCCGGGTCGCATTCAGGCAGTGGTGGCGCGACAGACAGGACATGATGCGAGGCCAGGTCCGGCAACGAAATGTCCGCTTGGATGCGGCTCAGAAAAAGCCGAAGCCGACCTGGAACAACTTTTCGATCTTGGGAATGATGCGCTTGTTGAGTGCGAACAGGATGAGATGATCTTCCGCTTCCATCAGCGTGTCGTGGTGGGCAATCAGCACCTCTTCGCCGCGGATGATGGCGGCGATTGCCGCGCCCTCGGGTAGCGCCACGTCGCCGATGCGGCGTCCCACCACCTTGGAGGTCTTGAGGTCGCCATGGATGACGATTTCGAGCACTTCGGCCGCACCGCGGCGCAGGCTGTGCACCGCCGCCATATCGCCGCGGCGGATTTTGGACAGCAACGGACCCACCGTGGCCTGCGCCGGCGAGATGGCGATGTCGATCTCGCCGCCCTGCACCAGATTCACGTAGGCCGCTCGATTAATCAGCGAAATCACCCGGTGCGCCCCCATGCGCTTGGCCAGGAGGGCCGCCATGATGTTGTCCTCGTCGTCGTTGGTGAGCGCGCAGAACACGTCCATCGAGCCGATATTTTCCTGTTCCAGCAGCTCCTCGTCGGTGGCGTCGCCACACAGCACCAGGGTGCGGTGCAGCTTTTCAGCCAGGTTTGTACAAGTGGTCTTGTTGTGATCGATCAGTTTGACCTCGTAGTCGCGCTCCAGCCGCGACGCCAGCCGCCGCCCGATGTTGCCACCGCCTGCGATCATGACCCGCTTGACCGGACGTTCCATACGGCGCAGCTCCTGCATGACGGCTGGAATATCCTGCTTGCGGGCGAGAAAAAAAACCTCGTCACCCGGTTCGATGACGGTGATGCCGGTCGGCACGATGCCGCGATCGCGCCGGTAGATCGCCGCCACCCGGGCATCGACGTGCGGCATGTGGCGCTTGATGTCCTGCAGTTCGTGGCCGACCAGCGGCCCGCCGTGATACGCGCGCACCGCCACCAGGCGCACACGTCCGTCGGCGAAATCCAGCACCTGCAGGGCTTCGGGATGTTCGATCAGGCGGCGCAGGGTTTCGGTGACCTCCTGCTCGGGGCTGATGATGTGATCGACGCCGAAATGCTCGGACAGGAAGCCGCCTTCGGCCTCCAGGAAATCGGCCGAACGAATCCGGGCAATGCGCGTGGGCACATTGAACAGGGTCGACGCAATGCGGCAGGCCACCAGATTGGTCTCGTCGCTCTGGGTCACCGCCACCAGCATATCGGCGTCTTCAGCCCCCGCCATTTTGAGGATTGAGGGGTGGGCGGCATGGCCGCGCACGGTGCGCAGGTCAAAACGATCCTGCAGCAGTGACAGCCGCTCGAGTTCGAGGTCGATCACGGTGATATCGTTATTTTCGGCGACCAGGCTTGCGGCGAGGTTGGCGCCGACCTGGCCGGCACCGAGGATGATGATTTTCATGTCAGGTCCATACCCTTGCAGATCTTTGTCACAGATCTTCGTCGAGGCGCCGCCCGTGCCGGATATTCAGCTGCTTGAGCTTGCGGTAGAGGTGGGTGCGTTCCAGCCCCGACTTGTCGGCGACCCGCGTCATGCTGCCGCCCTCCTGCTGGATCAGGTGCTCGAAATAGGTGCGCTCGAAAGCATCGCGTGCCTCGCGCAGCGGGATGTCGAGCGGAATGCCATGCATCACGGCAGGCATCGACTGCTTCATCGGGGCCAGCACGCGGTTGACGTCGGCGGCGTCGATTTCGCCTGCCAACGCAGTAACTGCCAGCGTGCGCACCACGTTGTGGAGCTGCGGCAGGTTGCCTGGCCAGTCAAAGTTGCGCAGCTGGTTCAAGGCCGGTGTGGTGAGCCGCCGCACCGGGCAAACGCCTTCCTCCAGCAGTTGCACCAGCATGAAGTTGGCGATCTCGGGCACGTCCTCGCGATGTTCACGCAGCGGTGGCACCTGAATGGCCAGGCTGGACAGACGGTAATACAGGCGGTTGTCGAATTCGCCCGCTGCGACCATGGCGTCGAGGCTGCGGCTGGCGGCGCACACCAGGCGCGCGCCGCTGCCCTCGATGCGGTCGAGCAGCAACCCCAGCCCCTTCTGTTCAAGGCGCGCGAGTTCACAGGCATCAGGCAGGTAGAGGGTGCCGTTGCCGAGCGTTTCGACAAAGCTCAGCGGATCGGACACCAACCGCGCGCGATCCTTGATTTCGAGCCACGGACTGGCGGGCTGGTGCAGGAAGCGGGCGCAGATTTCAAAGCCGCTGCCGGTCTCCCCCTGCAGCAAAACAGGCGCGGTATTGCCGGCAATCTGGGTGAGGCGCTTTTTCAACTCGAGGATCAGCTGGCTTTTGCCGAGTGCCGACAGGTCCATGCCGGGCGTACGTCGGGGAAGGGCCACGCCGCGCTTGATTGCCTTGCTGACGGTGTCGATCAGCTTGGCCAGCGAAACCGGCTTCTCCAGGAAATCGGCGGCGCCGAGCCGCGTGGCTTCGACTGCGGTATCGATGGTGCCATGGCCTGACATCATCACCACCGGCATGGTGAGCTGGCCGCCGGCTGCCCATTCCTTCAACAGCGTTACACCGTCGGTGTCGGGCATCCAGATATCGAGCAGAACCAGATCCGGGCGCCGTAGCGCACGAAAGGCGCGTGCCGCCTCAGCGTTTTCCGCCAGATGCACGTCGTAGCCCTCGTCAGTCAGGATCTCCGACAACAACTCTCGAATGCCCACTTCGTCATCGACGACGAGAATATGTCCGCTCACAGTTGCTCCCCGGCTGCGACAAAAACAGGCAGTTCAATGCGGATGGCGGCACCGCCTGTCTTGCGGTTTTCAATCTGGATTTTTCCGTGATGCTCTTCCACAATCTTTTTGACGATAGCCAGACCCAGCCCTGTCCCCTTGGCCTTGGTGGTTGCGTAAGGCTCGAACAGCCGCGTCATCAGGTGCTCCGGAAATCCGGCTCCATTGTCTGTTACGGTCAGAGAAACTGCATGCTTATTGAGGTGGGTGCCGACCTCGACCTTCGGCTCGGGATGTCCGGCCAGTGCGTCCTGCGCATTTTGCAACAGATTATGAATCACCTGACGCAATAATGTGGTGTCGCCCGCGATGCGCGGCAATGCGGCGTCAAGTTGCAACTGCAATCCGAGCGCCCTGGTGTCGTACAGCGCCAGCACTTCCCGCACCAGCGCATTCAGGTCGATCGCCTCGATCTTGGCGCGCGGCATCCGCGCATAGTTGGCAAAGGCGTCGACCATGCTGTTCATCGCGGCGACCTGATTGACGATGGTTTGCGTAGCGCGCGCCAGGAATTCGGCATCCGCCCCTTCCAGCCGGTCACCCAGTTTGCGCGCGATACGTTCGGCCGACAGCTGGATCGGGGTGAGCGGATTCTTGATCTCGTGCGCCAGCCGACGCGCCACCTCGCTCCAGGCGGCGTTGCGCTCGGCGTCGATCAGCTTGGTCACATCGTCGAATACCAGCACATAGCCGCGCTCGACCCCCGGCGGCAGGCGCGTACCGCGCAGCAGCAACGACTGGTTGCCACCCTGGCCTGCATAGTCGATCTGCTCCTGCCATTCGCCTTCATGCTCGGCAAAGCGCGCCGCAACGGTGGTCCCGAATGCATGCAATGCCTCGCCCGGCTGGCCCAGTTCGGCCAGCGGGTGCGCATCGAGCATCGCGTCCACCACCCCGAGAATCTGTGCAGCCGCGCCGTTTGCGGTGCGCACCCGCAGCGCCTCATCGAGCACCACCACGCCGGACGACAGGTTGGCCAGCACGCGCTCGAGAAAGGCCTTGGCCTGCTCGGTCTGCTGATGGTTCCGCGCCACCTGCTCGCGCGCCTCGGACAGCTGGCGCGTCATGCGGTTGAACGACTGGATCAGCACGCCCAGCTCGTCGCGGCTCTTCACCATCGGCATCTGCGAAAAATCGCCCTTGGCCACGGCGCGGGTACCGCGCGCCAGCGAACGCAGCGGCGCGCCGAGTCGTTCCGACAGCAGATAGGCAATGACGAGGGTCATCAGCAACGCCAGCATCAGGGTCAGCGTGAGCGCCACGCCATAGATACGCTTCAGCCCCAGCCGCGACACCGCAATCTGCTGGTATTCCTGGTAGGCCAGCTGAACCGCCTGCGCGTCGCGCGCCAGGCCGGCGGGCACCGGTTGCACCAGTTGGAGCACGCGTGTTTCGCCGGCCAGCGCGCTGGTGTAGACCGGCACGATGACGCGCATGATGAGCCCGCGCTCAGCCACTTCCTCGATCCGGCTGTAGGGCTGCTGCTGGCGCACCTGCCACAACACGCTGCGCTCGGGCAGCACCGGCAGCAGGGTGCCGCGCTCGCCGCTGAGGTGGGCAATGACGCCGCCGCGTTCGTCGAACAGGGTCAGCTCCTGCACCGCGCTCTGCTCACGCAGGATCGACAGGCTGGTAATGGTCGAGCCGATACCCTCGTCCGACAGGGTCAGCGCCATGCGCTGGGCTTTTTTGTCCAGCTCGCGCAGCAGGTCGTCGAGCGCGGCATGACCGAGGTTGACGCCGGAAGTCAGCGCGTTGTCGACCCGCACATCGAACCATGTTTCGATCGAACGGTTGAGAAAGAACACCGAGGCGCCATACACCACCAGGCCGGGCAGCAAGGCGACGACACCGAACATCAGCAGCAGTTTGAGCGTGAGCTTGGCGCCGAACACGCCGCGGCGGATGCGTTTTTGCAGCCACCACAGGCGCCAGCCCAGCAGCACCAGCAGCGCCACGCCCAGCACGCCGCCACCGATGAACAGGGTGGGCAGGGTATCGGAGAACGCGCTGCTGCCGCTGCTGGCATTGAACAGCAGGAACAACAGCACGATGCCCATGATCAGGGCGGCGGCAATCAGACTGCGCATCAGGGCAAAGGCGGTGGCGCGGGCAAAACGGGGGCGTCGAATGACCAGTCGTGCCAGGGGGTGACAAGCTCCCATTTGTCGCTGGTCACCGCGCCGATGGACAGCGGCTTGGGCAGTTGCGCGGTGTCGAGGCGCAGGCGCAGGCGGGCGTCGTAGCGCTGCCCGGTTTTGAGCGCGCCGCGCTCCAGCACCTGCCAGTTCTCCACCCGTCCCAGCAGGGCCAGCGCCTCGTCCAGCGTGGCGGCGGTCTGGGTGGTATAGCCCGATTCGACGACATAGCGACGCAGCAGCAGGTGGTAATAAATTCGCATCTTGCGAACCGGCTCGGCGATGTCTTCGTCAAACCACCACCAGCCGCGCGGCCGGGACAGCTCCAGCTTCAGCAGAAAGTGCAGGTTGATGCCGCGGGTCAGCGCGTTTTCCAGGGTGGGATTGAGCACGATATCGATGTCCGCATCCAGCACATAACCTTGCGGCGTGGCCTGGATGACAGCCTGCTTGATCGCGCTGTTGTCGCTGGCCAGCGCACTGCCCACGACCAGCCAGCCGCCAAGTAGCAGCACGGCCAGCCAGCGGATCGCCCGGTCAAATCTTGCGCAGCAGGGCGTAAAAAAAACCATCATGCTCGGCATCAGGCAGCAGCGATCCGTCGGACAAAGATTCAGGAAGCGGACAACGTTCGGCGTCATCTGCGTGGCGCGCCATGAACGCACGCACTTGTCCGCCGTTTTCTTCATCGAAAAGGGAACAGGTGGCGTAAAGCAATGTACCACCGGGGGCCAGCAGTCGCCAGAGCGACTCCAGCATAATGGCCTGTTGCGCGGCAAATTGAGGGATGTCGTCGGGACGACGCAGCCATTTGATGTCGGGGTTGCGGCGCACCACGCCGGAAGCGCTGCACGGCACATCGGCCAGGATGCGATCGTACGGCTGGCCGTCCCACCAGGCTTCGGGTTGCGCGGCATCGCCTGCGATCAGCGAGGCATTCAGCTGGAGCCGGTTGAGGTTTTCCTCCACCCGCGCCAGCCGCGCCACATCCGCGTCGACCGCCGTCAGCATCACGTCGGCGCGTTCCAGGATATGGCCTGTCTTGCCGCCAGGCGCAGCGCAGGCATCCAGTATCCGCTCGCCCGATTGCGCGTCCAGCAGGCGCGCTGCCCATTGCGCGCCCGCATCCTGCACCGACACGTCGCCCGCATCGAAGCCGGGGAGGCTGTGCACCGGCACCGCGCGGTCGAGCGTGACCGCATCCGGGCCGGTCTGCCGCGCCGGCAGACCGGCTTCCGTCAGGCGCAGCAGATAGCCCGCCACGTCGCCGTGACGACAGTTGACGCGCAGGGTGAAAGGCGGGTGCTGCTGGCTGGCCTCGAGAATGCCCTGCCAGTGATCCGGATGCTCGGCTTGCAGTTTGGCGATCCACCAGTCGGGGTGCGACCAGCGCCCGCGCGGCTGCTCGTCCGCGAGCTTTTCCAGCTCGGCGCGGCGGCGCTGGAAATTGCGCAGCACCGCATTGGCCAGCCCGCGCCGCCAGCCTTCACCGGCCGCGGTGACGGCGTTGTGCACCACCGCGTGCGCCGGCGCCCGGGTATAGGCCAGCTGGTACAGCGCCACGCGCAACAGCCAGCCGAGTTCGGGATCGGTCAGCGGGCGCTCCAGCAGCGCCGCCAGCCAGGCATCCAGACGGCCCAATTGGCGCAGGCTGCCATATACGATGTCCTGCAGGGCGCCGCGTTCACCCGGCGTTTCCAGTCGCTGCAGGCGCCGCGGCAACACCTGATGCAGCGCCGCGCCGGCAAGCACTTCTTCGAGCGCGCCAGCAGCCAGTTTTTGCAGATTACGCATGGTGGGAGAGACCCCGATTAGTCATTTGATTCATGGGATTCCAGCCGCGGCGATGAGCGGCGGATGATAACAGGACATACGCGCATCGACGTGCGTGGATGCGGTGGACAGACCGGCCTCAAGCGTCGAAACGGGTCCCCGTCGGCAACGGCCGGCCGGCAAGAAACGCCGCGGCACTCATCCGCTTGCCGCCCGCCGGCTGGATCTCATGCAAGGCCAGTGCGCCGCTGCCGCAGGCAACCACCAGCCGGTCCGCTTCGGCCTGCAGCACCTCGCCCGGCGCCGGACGCCGCGGACCGGCGTCCGGGTCCGTGACAACGTGCGCCGACCAGACTTTCACCGGCGCGCCGTCCAGCAGCGTCCACGCGACGGGCACCGGATTGTAGGCACGCACAGCGCGCGCCAGCCCGTCGGCGGGCTGGCGCCAGTCCAGTTTCGCCTCTTCCTTGGTCAGTTTGGCGGCATAGGTAGCCAGCGTGTCGTCCTGCGCCTGCGGCACCAGCGCAGGATAGTTCGCCAACGCCGCGACGATGGCGTGGGCGCCGGCGGCGGCAAGAGCGTCGTGCAGGCTGGCAGCGGTGTCGGCTTCACGGATCGGCACCGGCGTTTTCATCAGCATCGCGCCGGTATCAAGCCCGGCGTCCATCTGCATGATGGTAATGCCGGTTTCCGTGTCGCCCGCCAGAATTGCGCGCTGGATCGGCGCTGCGCCGCGCCAGCGCGGCAGCAATGAGGCATGAATGTTAAGGCAGCCGAAACGCGGCAGGTCGAGCGCCGCCTGCGGCAGGATCAGGCCGTAGGCGGCGACCACCATGACATCGGCATCTGCCGCGCGCAGTTCGGCCTCGGCTTCGGGCGTTCTCAGGCTGGCTGGCTGGGACACCGGCAAACCACGCGCCTGCGCCGCCTGCTTGACCGCGCTGGGGGTGAGCTTCATGCCGCGCCCGGCGGGGCGGTCAGGCTGGGTCAACACCAGCACAATGTCGTGCCCGGCCTCCGCCAAGGCATTGAGGGCGGCGGCCGCGAACGGCGGCGTGCCGGCAAAGATAATGCGCACGGGCCGGTTCAGAGCGACGCGCGCACCGGCGCGGCATCGGGCTGGTGCGCGCGCGCCTGCTTGGTCAGTTTGGCCTTGATGCGGCTGCGCTTGAGGTTGGACAGATAGTCGACGAAGACCTTGCCCATCAAATGGTCCATTTCATGCTGGACGCACACTGCCAGCAGGCCTTCGGCCTCCAGCTCGAAAGGCTTGCCATCGCGATCGAGTGCACGCACGGTAACCCGCTCGGCGCGCGTTACGCGGTCGAACACGCCGGGCACCGACAGGCAGCCTTCCTCACTCTCCTCGCGGCCCGACTGGGCGACTATCTCGGGGTTGATAAACACCCGCAGCGCATCGTGGGTTTCCGAGAGGTCGATGACGATGACGCGCTCATGGACGTTGACCTGGGTCGCTGCCAGCCCGATGCCGGGAGCGGCGTACATGGTCTCGGCCATGTCGTCGACCAGTTTGCGGATGCGCGCATCGACCGCCGCAACCGGCTTGGCGACGGTGTGCAGGCGGGCGTCGGGATAATGCAGAATATCGAGTCTGGCCATTATTGATTCGGTACGATGGCGTTAAAAAAGGATCGCAAGGTGGGTGTTTCTCAACAACAAACTGGGGGCAAACGGTGCCGGATCAACAAAAGCTTTACGGATGAAAGGGCTGGGTGCACACTTTGATGCGAAATCTGCATCCAGAATCACATCGCCCTAAATATATGGCGACAGATAGCCGTAAGCTAAGCGCACAGTATATTTTCAATGAAAAATTAGACAAGGTCTAAGTGGAGGGTTCCCCCGTGCGTCAATTCGTTATTGCTCTTGCCCTGTTGCTGTCGATGCCTGCGATGGCCGACACCCTTAAACTTCAGGACAACGCGCCCGACACCTATGTCGTGGTCAAGGGCGACACCCTTTGGGACATTTCCGGACGTTTCCTCAAGGACCCGTGGCGCTGGCCGCAGATCTGGAATCTGAACCGCGATGAAATCAAAAATCCGCACTGGATCTACCCCGGCGACCTGATCGTGCTCGACCGCAGCGGCAAGGAGCCGCGGCTATCGCTGGTCAGGGGCGGGACCAACGGGCTGCCGACGCTCAAGCTGTCACCCGGCGTGCGCGCTACCGACATCGACAACAACGCCATCCCGTCCATTCCGATCCGGGTGATCCATCCCTTTCTGTCCCAGCCGCGCGTGGTTCCCCTTGGGGCATTCGATGACGCGCCGTTCATCCTCGGCAGCAACACCGAGCGCGTGGTACTGGCAGCCGGCGACGATGCCTTCGCCACCGGCGGCAAGGACGGGGTGACGCGCTGGAATGTGCTGCGTCCCGGCAAACCTTTGATGGATCCGGAAACCGGCGAGGTGCTGGGATACGAAGTCGAATATCTGGGCGATGCGCGCACCCTGGTGGCAGGTGCGCCGCAGAAAATCCGCATCACCCAGTCGGCGCGGGAGATCCTGCCGCGGGACAAGCTGATGGAGGCCGATGACAGCACCACCTTCGAATACATTCCGCACGCACCGGAAGCCAAAATCAGCGGCCGCATCATCTCGGCTTACGGCGGACTGTCGGACAGCGGCCGTTATCAGACCGTGGTGATCAACCGCGGCAGCCAGGACGGCCTGGAGCCCGGCCATGTGCTGTCGGTGTTCCGGGAAGGCATGGCGGTCACCCTCACCCGCGACGAAAAAGACCGCGTGACCTGGGTCAACAAAAAAACCGCGGACGTTCCAAACGGTGACGCGTGGCTTTATAACGACGTGCGTTGCCTGAAGGAAAACGGCAAGGTGACCTACAACCAGGCCGCCGAGGTCAGCAGCACTTTCCGCAGCACCTGTCTGAACAACAGCAATGAGCGCGCCATCAAGCTGCCCGACACCCGCAGCGGCCTGGTGATGGTCTATCGTGTATACGACCGCGTGTCCTACGCACTCATCATGCAGTCCGATGGGCCGGTCTACCTGCTCGACACGGTTAAGAACCCCTGAAAATGCCAACCCCCGAAAGACGCTTCGAGCGTGCCTGACGCCTGGCTGCGCCTTGCTCTCGCCCCGGGGGTCGGCAACACCAGCCTGATCCGCCTATTAACGGCCTTCGGTTCCCCGGAGGCCGTTTTGGCGTCCGGCCGCAGCGCGCTGTCGGCGCATCTATCCCGCGCACAATGCGACGCGCTGCTGGCCGACCCCGATGCCGCGCAGCTTGACGCCGTCCACGCCTGGCTCACCCAGCCCGGCAACAGCCTGATGACGCTGGCGGACGAGGATTATCCGAAGAACCTGCTCGAGATCGCCGATCCCCCCGCCATCCTGTATTGCAAGGGGCACCGCAGCCTGTTGAGCCAGCCCTGTCTTGGCATTGTGGGCAGCCGCAACGCCACCCCACAGGGCGTACGCGACGCCGAAGCATTTGCCCAGGCGCTGTCCGATGCCGGCTTGACCATCGTCAGCGGACTGGCGCTTGGCATCGATGCGGCAGCGCATCGCGGCGGACTGGCCGGTGCCGGTTCAAGCGTCGCCATCATCGGCACCGGGCTTGATCGCATCTATCCCGCACGCAATAAGGCACTGGCGCACCAGCTGGCCGAAAACGGGCTGATCGTATCGGAATTCGCACTCGGCACCGCGCCCCTTCCAGGCCACTTTCCGCGCCGCAACCGCCTGATCAGCGGTCTGTCCCGCGGCGTGCTGGTGGTGGAAGCCGCGCCCAACAGTGGTTCGCTGATCACCGCACGGGTAGCGACCGAACAGGGGCGCGAAGTATTCGCCATTCCCGGGTCGATCCATTCACCGCTGGCGCGTGGCTGCCATGCGTTGATCAAGCAGGGCGCCAAGCTGGTCGAATCGGCCGCCGACATTCTCGACGAGCTGGCCTGGCAGCAACGACTGGCGCCGCCGGTATTACGCGGAGAGCGCCCGCAGGGCGAGCACGCCGAAGCGCTTCCCTGTCTGACGGCGGATCCGTTGGCGGTGCTGGAAGAATCCTCCTCCGATCCGGTTTTGGACGCGCTGGACGGCGCACCGACTACGCTTGACACGTTGGCGCAAAGAACCGGGTTGACGCTGGATGCGCTTTCAGCGAAGCTGTTGACGCTTGAACTGGATGGGCGAATTGCTTCCTTGCCCGGCGGGCGCTACCAAAAAATTCACTGACACTATGCTCGACATCCTGGTTTACCTCTACGAAAGCTTCCGCATGGCCGAGCTGGCGCCCGATCGCGACGCGCTGGAAAAACGCCTGTTTGCTGCCGGCTTTGAAGAAGCCGACATCAATGCCGCGCTCGACTGGTACGCCAACCTCTCCGGCAGCGCCACCCACGAACGGCTGGCCCAGGCCTTCGATCGCCACTATGCGCCCGAAGAGCTGGAGCGCCTGAACGACGCCTGCCGCAACGAGCTGACCTATCTGGTCTCGGCACAGGTGCTCGACCCCGAATCGCGTGAATGGGTGATTTCGGGGCTGATGGCGCTGGGCGGCGAAGACATCGAACCGGAGCACGTGCGCTGGATGACTCTGATCGTACTGTGGAGCCGCGGGCTGATCGAACATTTCACTCACCTTGAAGACATGCTGCTCAGCCACGAGCCAGGACGTCTGCATTAAGGCGACACACTAAATCAATCATGTCCAAACTCGTTATCGTCGAATCGCCGTCAAAATCAAAAACGCTGAAAAAATACCTCGGCGCGGACTACGAAATCCTCGCCAGCTACGGCCACGTGCGCGACCTGGAGCCGAAAACCGGCGCGGTCGATACCGAAAACTTCAGCATGAAGTACCAGGTCATCGAGCGCAACGCCAAGCACGTCGAGGCCATCGTCAAAGCCGCCAAGAAGGCTGACGAAGTGCTGCTGGCGACCGACCCGGACCGCGAAGGCGAGGCGATTTCCTGGCACATCAGCGAAATCCTCAAGGAACGCAAGGTCAAGACGCCGATGAAGCGGGTGGCCTTCTACGAGATCACCGAATCCGCCGTCCAGGACGCGGTGCGCAACCCGCGCGAGATTGCGACCGATCTGGTCGACGCGCAGCAGGCACGCCGCGCGCTGGATTATCTGGTGGGCTTCAACCTGTCGCCGCTGCTGTGGCGCAAGATCAGTCCGGGCCTGAGTGCCGGCCGCGTGCAGTCGCCCGCGTTGCGGATGATCGTCGAGCGCGAGCTGGAAATCGAGGCGTTCAATCCGCGCGAATACTGGTCGCTCCACCTCGACAGCCACAAGGGCACGCAGCCGTTCACCGCCAAGCTCACCTATTTCAAGGGCGAAAAGCTCGACCAGTTCTCGGTCGAGCACGAGGCGCGCAGCACGGAATGGCTCGCCACGCTGGAAGGCCGCGACGCCACGGTGATGCGCATCGAGAAGAAGCGCCGTGCACGCCATCCGGGCGCCCCGTTCACCACCTCGACCCTGCAGCAGGCAGGGGTGCGCCAGCTCGGCATGACCACCGACCGCGTGATGCGCACCGCGCAGCAGCTGTACGAAGGCATCGACCTTGGCGAAGGCCCGGTCGGCCTTATCACCTACATGCGAACCGATTCGGTCAACCTGGCGCAGGAAGCAATCACCGACATCCGCAAGTATGTGGGCGCTAACTTCGAAAAGGATTTTCTGCCGCCCGCCGCGATCGCCTACAAGGCCAAGACCAAGAACGCACAGGAGGCGCACGAGGCGGTGCGCCCAACCTCGGTGATCCGCTCGCCCGACGCCGTGAAGCCGTTTCTGTCGCACGACCAGGCACGCTTGTACGAGCTGATCTGGAAACGCACCGTTGCCTGCCAGATGACGCCCGCGCAGTTCGACACTATTGCCGCCGACATCACGGTGGGCGAGGGCACCTTCCGTGCCACCGGGCAGACGCTGGCTTTCGCCGGCTTTCTGGCGGTATATCAGGACGACGAGGACGAGGAAGAGTCCAGATTGCCCGCGTTGACCGAGGGCGAAACCCTGCCGGTCGACAAGCTCTATGGCGAACAGCACTTCACCCAGCCCCCGCCGCGCTACACCGAAGCCAGCCTGGTGAAAGCGCTGGAGGAGCATGGCATCGGCCGCCCATCCACCTATGCCAGCATCATCTCCACCCTGCAGGATCGCGAATACGTGGTGCTGGAGAAAAAGCGCTTTCAGCCGACCGACATCGGCCGTCTGGTCAATTGCTTCCTGACCCGGCATTTCAGCCACTATGTCGATTACGACTTCACCGCCAATCTGGAGGACAAGCTCGACGATGTCTCCAACGGCAAGCGGGTCTGGACACGCCTGCTGGGCGAATTCTGGAGCGAGTTCGGTGGTGACCTGAAGGCCAAGCAGGACGTCGAGCGTGGCTGCCCGATCCCGGAGGCCTGCCCCAAGTGCAGCAAGCCGCTGTTCATGCAGGCCAGCAAACGAGGGCTCTTCATCGGCTGTTCCGGCTATCCGGAATGCGATTACACGCGGCCGCTGCATGCGGCTACCGCCGAGGGCGACAACCTCCTGGGCCAGGATCCGGCCACCGGCCTTGACGTCAAACTGCTGTCGGGCCGCTTCGGACCCTATGTGCAAATCGGCGAGATGCCTGAAGACAAGAAGGCACCGAAGCCGCGCCGCGCCTCGTGGCCGAAGGACATTCCGCTTGAAAACGCTACGCTTGAACTGGCACTGAAGTTTTTGTCGCTACCGCGCGAAGTCGGCCACCATCCGACCACCGGTCTGCCGATCGTAGCCAACAACGGCCGCTTCGGGCCCTATCTGCTGCACGACGGCAAGTTCAAGTCGATCCCCAAAACCGACAGCGTCTACGAAATCGACCTGCCGCGCGCACTCGAAGTGCTGGTGATGGAACGCGAGCCCCGCGGCGCCGACTCGGCCGCCTCGCTGCTGAAGAACCTGGGGCCACACCCGGAAGACGGCAAGGACATCACCGTGCGCAGCGGCCGCTACGGCCCCTACGTGAAGCACGGCAGCACTAACGCCACCCTGCCCAAGGACATCACGCCGGAAGAGATCACGCTGGACGAAGCGCTCAGCCTGATCGCCGCGCGCGTTGCCAAAGGCCCGGCCAAAAAGCCGGTGAAAAAAGCCGCCGCCAAACCCGCAGCGGCCAAGAAAGCGAAAGCTGCCGACGCCGCCGAAACCAAAAAGCCCGCCACTAAAAAGGCAACAACAAAAAAAGCGCCCGCCAAGACCGCCACGACCAAGAAACCGGCCAGCAAAAAAGCTGCTGCATGAGTTCGCTTCCCAGCCTGCTCGTGGTCAACGCCTTCATTGGCACGGCCGGCTACAAAAAGCTCTATCAGGAACTGGGCTACTCCGTCGTCACCGAATGGTCGGAGCGCCGCGCCATCAGTCTGGTGCGTAAAAACCCGCCTGCCGTCATCGTCGCGGACTTTTACCACCAGAGTGATTTTCGCGATCGCCTGTCCAACCTCGAGTCCCTGCTGGCCGCGGTGCAAAGCGCACCGAATACCCGTATTCTGGTTTTTTATGAACCCGCTCACCAAGCGGTGCTGGACACGGTCTGCGCTCGTCTGCGCATCGACGCCGCTTTCACCCTGCCGGTTCAGGAAGACCGTTTGCGCGCCACGCTACAGGCCTGGCTAGACAATCCGGTTGCACCGGTTTGACAGACAGGGCGGGCGCTAGGAGGTCCGCCTTGGGGCGATGCCATCACGAACAAGATGACTTCTAAATCAAAAAGCCCGGCAGTACCGGGCTTTTTGATGGTTTCGCACAACGCTGAAAGCACTCCAAATTAGTGTCACTAGGCCATAAGCAAAATCAACGGCTTAGCCATCATTTCCATCACTAGCCTGCGAAGATTTCGCCTGAAAAAGTGGCGCTGCAATGAATATATGCATGAAATAGTGCCGCGGCCGCTGTAGCGGCGAAAAATTCGCCACCAACTCCGATTGGACGTCTACCAAAGAAACGACTGTCTCAATCTATCCAAGAGGGGAAGTTCCGGTAGGGAGGCCGATCGTCTCTTGTTCGGCGATTCTGTTGAAAAACTCCCTGGATATTGCGGCTGATTTGGCTATGATTTCAGCATCTGATGCGCGGGGAGCCTAGCTATGATGGGAAGTCAGACAGGCAGTCAGGATCGACTGTTTTACTCTTTCAACCTCGACGAACACATTCCCCAGAATCACCTCCTCCGCAGCATGGACCGCTGCCTCGACCTGAGCGAACTACGCCAGCACCTGGCGGATTACTACAGCTACACTGGCCGTCCTTCGACCGATCCCGAACTGATGATCCGCATGCTGATCATTGGTTATTGTTACGGCATTCGTTCTGAACGACGCTTGTGCGAAGAAGTCCATCTCAACCTCGCCTATCGCTGGTTCTGCCGCCTTGGCCTGGAAGATGCCGTGCCAGACCACTCCACCTTCTCCAAGAATCGCCATGGACGCTTTCGTGCCAGCGAGGCCTTCCGCTGGGTGTTCGACGAAGTGGTCCGCCGTTGCATGGCTGAGGGTCTCGTCAAGGGCGAGGGCTTCGCAGTGGACGCCAGCCTGATCGCGGCGGACGCAAGCCATCAGCACAGCGTGCAGACTGGAGAGGCAATCGACTGGACGAACCCGACACTCGGCAACCGTGCTGTGCATGAGTATCTGGAAGCACTGGACGACGAGGTCCTCGCCGAAGTGGTACCCCGCAAGACTTCTTTGTCTGACCCACAATCGCGATGGACGGCTGCAACCGGCGGCATCGCCTTCTTTGCCTACTCGACCAACTACCTGATCGACACTTCCCATGGCGTCATCCTTGATGTGGAAGCGACGCCGGCGAACCGTACCGAGGAAGTCGCATCCACCAAGGTGATGGTAGATCGGGTGGAGGCGCGGTTCGACCTTACGCCCCAGCGGCTCATCGGTGACACTGCTTACGGCTCCGCGCAGCTGCTCGGCTGGATGGTCGGCGAGAAAGGCATCGAACCGCATGTGCCGGTCTGGGACAAGACCGAACGTAAGGACGACACCCTCTCCAGCAATGACTTCACGTGGAATGAAGCAGCCGACGAGTACCGTTGTCCGGAAGAACATGCACTACGGATCAACTGGCGTCCATTCAAGAACCCGCGTTCGCATGTCACGAAGGCTGACACCCTCATCTATCGGTCAAGCCAGGCCGATTGCAAGAACTGCCCAATGAAACCCAGGTGCTGCCCGAACACTGCAGTTCGCAAGATCACTCGCAGCATTCATGAAGCCGCACGCGATGTAGCCCGGCGTATCGCCACAACCCCCGAATACTTGCGTTCGCGTTGCGAACGCAAGAAGGTCGAAATGCTGTTTGCCCATCTCAAACGCATATTAAAACTTGATCGACTCCGACTACGTGGGCTTAGCGGTGCGAGCGACGAATTCACCCTGGCTGCTGCGGTACAGAATCTGCGTCGTTTGGCCAAACTGACCGCGCAAGCGCCACCGATTGACGGGATAGGTGCGTCTGCATGACGCAAAAACAGCAGGACTAACAACAAAACCGGGCGTTCAGACCCGAATGCAGGCCTCGAAAGAGGCAAGTCTCCCAAATTCCAGCCTTGATGAAAGCTGATCGCGAGTGCGACAGCAAGTTTTTCAACAGAATCCGGCCGAAGCGGTCTTACGTCCAGCTAGACAAGTGTGTCCGCTCAAGGCTCCTGAGCGGTCGGATGTCAGTCAGTCACGCCGAACGTCTGCTTCCTGGTACGGCGAACGCGTACTCCCGACCCAAAGTGGAAGCTGGCTGGTTTGAAAAACAGACGTTCAGGTGGCTTTTTTGTTTTATTACAAGACACCGAGTTGTGTTTTCACTTGACTACGGTCGGCTAATGGGTGGCCCCTTTAATTCCGGGCTTATCGTTGGTCCTTTGATTTCTCCAGATAATTCGGATTAAGCCAAATGGTATGGATATGCCCTGCATCATCGACAAATTCCAATTCAGCAGAACCGTCCATCTCGAATCCCTGAACGACAAGCACCTTCCCGACTTGGGCGTAAATCGCAACCTGGTCTTCCTCTGGGAGTCCGTCTGGTAGCCCCTCAGGAATCTCGATGATTCTGATGTGGTCTCCACTGGTTATTGGGTTTTTATTCCGATCAAAATGAACCTGGTTCATGCTTAACTCCCTGAACAGCGACAACCAACATGTTTAGGTTGCTGACCCAAAGCGCGTGTGGCATTTCGCTTGGCAACCTTAGAAGCTGTAGCGCAGTCGCTTTCTGTAGCGGTACCAAAAGCATAAGCTCGAGTGTTTTTCGGATCATTCAGGTTCGCGTCTGCCCTGCAATTACAAGTGCAGCCACATTTCGGCTTTGCTGGCGCTGGTATGGAGCGACTCTCAGAAATTGAAGCGTCCCCCGGAGTTGACATGATCGCCGCAATAGTGGCGCCACCGACTAGAGCCTGTATTCCCGTACCAATCAGCGCACCAATTGCCGTGCCGGGTCCCGGAAAGACTAACGTGCCGATACCCGCGCCAACAGCCGTACCGGGGGTCAATCCGTCAGGATCAGTAAACATCATCGGATTTTGATTCACATACCCATAAGTATTCAGTCCTCCAGCCAACCCAATCGGATCACTCTGCACATACCGTCCCGTCCCCGGTTCATAGTCCCGGAAATAGTTGTAATGCAGCCCCGTCTCCTTATCAAAGTACTGCCCCGGGAACCGCGGG